>WHTG01000090.1 GCA_009377835.1 Nitriliruptorales bacterium | reverse complement strand
GGCTTCCGCCCCGGAGAACACGGCGTTGCGCAGGCTGGTGGTCGCTGCCTTCAGCTGCCGACGCGCGTTGCGCGCCTGGCCGGCGGCGCGCTGGCCCGCCGCGTTGCTCTTGGACAGCTCGCTGACGATGTTGCGGCCACGCTCCGCGAGGACGTTGAACTCCTTCTCCGCATTCGTCCGCAGCGTCGAGAATCGCTCCTCCACCTTGCGGGGGGTCTCCTCGATGAGCTTCGGGGCGTCAACCTGCGCGTTCTGCAGCTTGGTGGGAAGGGTCCGCACCATGGCGATGGCGGTGTCGGTCAGGCCGACGGTCGCGTAGCCCGCGTCTGTGACGACGGTCTTCACAGTGCGCTGTGCGGCGTCGCCGGCGCGGCGTGCCTGGGCGGTCGTGCGCTGCGTCGTCTCCCTGGCGGTCGCGGTCGTCCGGCTGGTCTGCGTACGCGCGGTGGTCGCGGTGCGCTTCGCCTGCTTGTTTGCCGTTGCCGCTTGGTTCTTGGCAGTGCTGGTACTCATGGCGTGGTGCTCCTTGTGTCGACTGACGTGGTTGACCGGGGGGCGGGATCAAGCCGGGTGAGGGCTGCATGGGGATGCGGCCCCGCCCCCCGATCAAATCGAGGTTTCGGTGTCTGGCGGCGTTGCGGTACCAGCACCTTCCTGGCGGAAAGACTGGTAGATCTCGAGGAGCGCGCGCTTCTGCGCCTCCGTCAGGTGTGGGTCTGCGAGGATGTGCCCGGCGAGATCGCCTTCGCGTTCCTCCAGGATTCCTGCCTGGACGTACAACGTCTCGGCGCTGATCCGCAGGGCGGAAGCGACACGCTGGAGGATCTCGGCGGACGGCTTTCGCAGGCCGCGCTCGATCTGTGACAGATACGGGTTGGACACGCCCGCTTGCAGCGCCAGGTTGCGCAGCGACATCTGCGCCTGCTTGCGTTGCTCGCGGATGAACGCACCCAGGTCGCGGACGCGTGCCGCGGCCGTGCCGGTTGCGTCCTTCGCAGCCATGATCCCGATACCCCCTGCTCGCCCTTGTTATAGGAACGATATACTTCTGCAAGCACTCTGTCAACCCGTCATGTCGCCTGCAAGGCCCTCCGAGTGGCTTTCGGTGATCCGCCTCAGCCCGCGACGAGGTTTGCGACGGCCGTGTCCACCTCGACCACGCCCTGTGATACGCCACCGCCGAGGACCACAGGGTGCCGAACCTCGTCCGGCACGGTGCAGCCGAGGGCTTCCAGCACGGCCGCCGCGACAGGTCCGTCAGCGCGGTGACCGCCGTCGGTGATCTTCACGGCGATGCCCAACGGTCGGGAGCCTGCGGTGGTGCCGGCCGCGAACACAGCTTCGGCCCCCCGCTTCGCGACCACGCGGCCGTCGGCACGCATCAGTTCCGTGTCGTATGCCCCTGGTGCACCGATCAGCTCCGGGTATGTCTGCATCGCGCCGCGGATACGGCGCAGCCGGGGTTCATGCCCTGCGCTGAGGCGGGCGAAGCCCACGGCCAGAGCGCGCAGCGGCAGCAGCCAGGCGGGTGCGCCGCACCCGTCGACGCCGGGCCCATGCAGCTGTGTCGAGCACGCTGCCGCCAAGCGCTCCGCGAGCAAGCGCTGGAACGGATGGGCGGCGTCGAGGTAGGTCGCATGATCCGCGCCCATGGTCACTGTCGCGAGGAGAAAGGACGCATGCTTCCCGGAACAGTTGTGCGCGAGGGGGTCGGGCCAGCGCTGTTCGCACGCGGTCTGCAAATCTCGCGGCAGCGCAGGTGGGCATTGCAGTGCGGATTCGTCCAGGCCGGCCTCCGCCAACAGGCGCGCCGCCTGGATCTGCTGCTCACCATTGCCCTCGTGCGAGGCACACGCGATCGCCAAACTGTCGCTGTCCAGCGCCGTGCGGGCACCATCGAGCACCTCGAGGACCGCCAACGCCTGAAACGGCTTCGCGGCGGACCGGACGAAGGTCAGTCGTTCGGGATCGCCGAGCGAGGCCACGACTTGACCGCCGGCCTCACAGACGACGACGTGGCCGGTGTGCACCGACTCGGTGATGCCGTTCCGCACGACGCGCACCATCTCGGCAGCGCCTTCTGGAGCCGACACGGCAGCTTCAACGCTCGTGCGCCCTAGCCCTGCTCGTCCTCCGCCTTCACGGACGAAGCAACCACCCTGTCGACGTCGACGTTGCCGTCACGGTACCGCACGATCAGTTCATCCTGCAGTGCGTCGAGATTTGTCAGCACCGTCCGACGCAACGACGAGATGCGCGACTCCTTGTCCGTCAGGCGCTCGAGGAGCGACCCCAGCTCGGCGTCGTCCATGTCCGGAACACGACCGAGGTCGGCGTCGTCGACCAGCGTGTCGTGGGAACGCTGCCCGTATCCACCCTCCTCCGGGATGTACAGCGGAGCGCTGCGCAGTTCACGCGATTGGGAGGTGCCCTTGTCGGCGAGCACGTCCGTCAGGGTGCTGACCAACCCCTCGTCACGGGAACCCACCCGCCGTCGCTGCTCGGCACGGACGATGTCCAGCTGCCCGTGTATGACCCGGCGTGCGAACGACAGGCGCGCCTCCTCCTCCCGGCAGTCGTCGCGCATGGCGCGGATCGTGTCGACATCGACATCGTTCAGATCCGCGAGAAAGTCACCGGATGTGATGCGGTCGATGCGACGCCGGTGCTCGTGTTCCATGGGGGGTTCCTGTCGTGACCCGGTTGCGGGGGTGAGTCTACCGACGGGCCCGGGAACCACTCAGCGGCACAACGCATACGCCAGCGGGTAGGGGTTCACCGGCGGCCCGTTGTCCGGGTGGAACTGCCAGTGCAGGTGCGGGGGTGTTCCGGCCGCGTTGCCCGAGGTGCCCACCGTGCCGATGGTGTCGCCGGCACGAACCTCCTGACCGGTCACCGCCGAGGCGGAGGCGAGGTGGGCGTAGTAGTACATATTCCCGTCGGTGTCGATCAGGTTGATCGCCAACCCGCCGAGTGGGTTCGTGTAGACGCGGTGGATCACGCCGTCGGCGACCGCGAACAGCGGGGTGTCGTACGGGGCGAACATGTCGACGCCCTGGTGGGAGCGGCCGCCGGGGCGGGGAAAGCCCCACGAGTCGATGAAGCCGTTGGGCTGGCCCACGGGGCACACCTTGCCGTCGACGGCCGGTGCAGAAGAGGGCGAGGAGCCGGTCTGGGTCACCAGCGACGCAGCGGCCTGGCGTGCCGCCTCGGCTCGGCGATCCTCCTCGGCGCGCCATTGCGCGTCAGCGCGCGCGGCGGCCAGGTTCTCTGCGGCGGCGTCGACCTCGTTCTTCGCCCCGCGCAGTGCCGTACGCAGCGCCCCGGCGTGACGCTGCCATTCGTCCACCGAGTCTGTGACGCCCGCAGCGACGATCTGCTCCTGGCGGGCGTCGCCATTCGTCATCTCGGTGATGCGCCTGGCGTTGTCCACCTGGTCGACGCCCCGGGCCGCGAAGCGACGGAACAGCGCCGTGCGGTGCAGCACGCCGCCCGCGTCGGGTGTGTCCAGCAGCGCCGCCTTGACACCCATGTCCCCGCCAGGGTGCTTGTAGGCTGCGGTCACCCGGCGAACCAGCTCTTCCTCGGCCACCACGACGTGGGCCTGCGCCTGCGCGACCCGCGTGACCGACGCCGCCACCTCGTCGGCGAGGCGGATGCGGTGGGCGTTCGCCTGCTCGTAGCTGCTGGCGGTTTCGTCCAGCGCGCGCGTGAGGTCGTCAACTCGGGTGTTGGCGTCGTTGAGGCGGTTTCCAGCCTGCTCGAGCGTGCGGTCGGGCGCCGCCGGCCTGGCGACTGCGGGATGGGCGGGCGCGACGAGTGCCACTGCGGTCAATGCAGCAAGGAGCGCAGCGGCGAAGGGGGAGGCGCTGCGCGGGAGAGGGGCGACATAGCGGATCACAGTGAATGTTTCGACACGCCCAGGGCGTCACTTGAGGGGCTACGGTACGGGAATGCGCGTGGTCATCCCGCGGTCTGAAGTCGTCGTGGATGCGGCCGGATGGACGTGGTTGCAACCGGCGCCAGGTAGCACGCGCGCGCGCCACACCGCCGGGACGTTCGCGCTGGCGATCCTCTTCGTGGCCGGCATGGCCGCGTGGACCCTGTTGCCCCAGCCTGCAGCCGCAGTGGCCACGGCCGTGGTTGCTGCGGCGGCGGCCACCCTGCTGTGGCGGATCATCCGCGGCGCGCGCAGCCGCCTGGCATGGTCCCCGATCGGCATCTACGTCCAGAACGGCGGGCAGGCGCAGCAGTTGGCCTGGGCAGCCGTGCACGGCGTAGCGACATCACCGTCGGGGCGGCGCCTCCGCGTGGTCGTCGACGACGGCTACCACCGGGTGGTCTCCAGCGCGGACTTCGATCCCGACTGCGTCCGGCGCTGGCTGATGTCGCTGCTGCAGGAGGCGAAACGGCGCCGGCTCGAACCGGTGGTCGTGGGGCCCGGTCCCGGCTTCACCACCGCTCAGAAGCCCTAGCCGCGCCCCAGAACCTCCTTCATGAACTTCGTGGTCCCGCCGCCGACGGCGGGTCCGCCCAGTGCTTCTGTGCGGTCACGGCATCAGCGGCGGGTTGTCCATCGCGGCGAACCGTTGCCGGTCCTCGAGGATCTCCGTCAGCGCCTCGAGACGGCTGCCGAAACCTTCGACGACGACCTTCTTCTGCTCCAGGTCCTTGTAGATCGAAAAGAAGTGCTGGACTTCGTCGAGCAGATGCCTCGGGACATCAGCGATCTCACGGACGTGCGACCAGCGGGGGTCGGAGTCCGGCACGCACATGATCTTGGTGTCGCGACCCTTGTCGTCGGACATCCAGAACGCGCCGATCACGCGCGCGGCGATCGTGCACCCCGGAAACGTGGGCTCGGCAAGGATGACCAGGGCGTCCAGCGGATCCCCGTCATGGGCGAACGTGTCACGCACGAAGCCGTAGTCTCCCGGATAGTGCACCGCACTGAACAGCATCCGGTCGAGGACGAACCGTCCCGTGTGGTGGTCCCACTCGTACTTGTTGCGTGACCCCTTCTGGATCTCGACGAATACGTCCACGACGTCGGACTGGGCGTTCATGGCGCTGATCTTTCTCGTGTTCGAGGCGGCGTCTCAGCGCGTCCGCCGCAATCTGTCTCGCACGCCTGGTGCTCCGGGGCGAAGGGCGTGCGCATCAGCGGCGAGCGTAGCGGGTACTTCGCAGGTCGCTACGCACACCGGAGGCACACCATGAGCGATCCGATCATCCCCAGCCCCGACGAGCCGCCGCCGGCGCCAGATCCAGGACAACCGACGCCCCTTCCCGATCCGGGCGAGCCGACGCCGCTGCCGGACCCGGGCGAGCCAACGCCCATGCCGGGGCCCGCCCCGCAGCCCGGCGAGCCGTCCCCGAACCCCGAGTTCTAGACCGCCGCGGCCACCTGCTCTGCGATGGTCCGGGCGGCGGACCGCACCACCTGGACGACGTGGTCGAACCCCTCGACGTCCCCGTAGTACGGATCCGGGACGTCGGTGTCGGGCTGTCCGGCGGCGTCGAGGAACAGCCTGACCTTGTCCCGCGTCTGCTCGTCGGGCGCCAACGCCCGCACGTCGCGCAGGTTCTGCCGGTCCATCACCAGGACCAGGTCGCTGTCGCGTAGATCGTCCGCCGCGATCCGCCGCGCCGTGCCGCTCAGCGTCACTCCCGCCGCCGCGGCGGCCTCGCACATGCGCGGGTCGGGTGGCTTGCCGATGTTCCAATCGCCGGTACCCGCCGAATCGACGGTGACGCGATCGGCCGCGCCGGCTGCGGTCAGTTCTGCACGCAAGACCGCCTCTGCGAGCGGCGAGCGGCATATGTTTCCCAGACAGACGACGAGGATCCTCACGCGCCCAACGCTAGCCGCGGGAGACCTTTGTCCCCAGCACCGGCATCACCGCAGGGTATCGCCGGAGCAGAATCGGCCATGCTGCCCGTCGGAGGTTTGGCCCCAGGAGGCACGTATGAATGTCGAAGTCGGCGCGACCGCGCCACAGTTCACCTTGCTGGACCAGCACGGCGAGAAGTGGTCGCTCAAGGACCATCGCGGCGCACCGGTCGTTCTGTACTTCTATCCAAAGGACGACACACCGGGCTGTACCACCCAGGGGTGTGACATCCGCGACAACTGGAGGGAATTCGAGGAGCTCGGCGTCGAGGTGGCGGGCATATCCCCTGACGACCACCACAGTCACCTGGCGTTCGCGTCGCGCTACGGGTTTCCGCACACACTGCTCGCCGACCCAACCCGAAAGGTGCTGGAGAAGTACGGCGCATGGGGCCAGAAGTCGATGTACGGAAAGAAGTTCATGGGCGTGATTCGCGGCTCGGTCGTCGTCGATGCCCGCGGCAAGGTGGCGGCGGTCTTCCCGAACATCAAGGCCAACAGGCAGTCGGAGAAGACGCTGGCGGTGGTCCGCGACCTCGTCGCCTGATCAGCTCAGACGCCCTGGATCGCCTGTCCGTCGCCGACGCGCTTGCGGATGCGCCCGCGGACGTTGCCCGCGGTGACGGATCCGTCGCCGGCCACGGCCCCATCGGGTCCCACCGGCACCAGCGCCAACGCCACCCACGCCGCGCCCGCGGCGGCCGCGCTCGTGATCTCGCCGCTCTTGCCGTCCACGGCAACGAGTTCGCCGGCGGTCACCTCGCCGGCGAACTCCACCACCGCCAGTGCTCGCCGCGGGCGGCCCAGGTTGTAGATCTTCGCGATCGACTCCTGGCCCGGATAGCACCCCTTGCGCATGTGGACGTGGGTCGGGAGCAGGCCGAGTTCCTGCGCCCGCCGGCCGGGGGCGATTTCCGAACCCCAGGCCGGTACACCGCTGGAGATGCGCCACGCCTCCCAGTCCTCGGCGGAAGCGGGCGGCCAACCGGCGGCCAGGATTCGCTCGTCGATCCATGGCCGGGGGCCGACGAGATCGACACCGCCGCTGCGGTCCCGCACGACGAAACCGTCTCCCGCCGGAGCCACGGTCATCGGTTCGGAACGGGCGCCGGGGTGATCGACCGGCGCCGGCCCACGCGCTGACGCCAGGGTCCAGTTCGCCGAGCGATCCGCGGTTTCGGCCTGGAGCAGGAAGGTGAATCGCCCCAGCGCGTCCGACAGACTCTGGGTCACGTCATGCGGGACAGCGAGGAGAACCGCATCACCGACGACGATCGCGCGGCCCTCCGCCAGTGCGGTCCCTTTCGCGTCCAGATACAGAAAATCCGCGACGCTGCCTGCCCGGGCGTGTTCCAGGTCCTGGGAGAGCAGGCTGTGCAGGTACGTCAGGCGATCCGATCCGGTGACGGCGAGCACGCCCATGGGTCGCAGGGCGACGGCAACTTCGTCCAGGAGAACAGCCACGACTCCAGTCTGCCTTTTTGGAGGATTCACGGCCGAAGTAGTTGCCGCCGCGGGTGTGCGCTGTCATCCTTGCCGGACGACGGAAAGGAGGTGGTCCGAACAGATGAGTTCTGATAGTTGTTGCGTGACCGTTGAGGTGATGAGGCGCTAGGCCTTACCCGGTCAACTGGAGGCATCCGGACCGAAATCGGTAAGCCTCGCGATTCCAACCTCGCCACCCGCTCGTCCGTCCGTGGATCTGGTCACACCCACCCACCCGGCGCCGATGTCCAGCGTCGCCCCCGGGGACGAGTAAGAGATAGACGGGTGTTGGATGCCCAAGCCGCCCGGCCCGCAAGGGCCGGGCGGCTTCTCTTTCTACGGCAGCAGCCGGCGGGCGGCAGGATGGGGTCAGTGCCGGGGCCGACCGGCGGGGACGGGCTTGCGGTCCTCGGCGTCGCACGACGTGATCCCTGCGGAGCGAGGCGTCCAGCGCCCCTGCGCGTTGTCCCACCAGTCGGCTGCCGCCCGGGCGAAGGCGACGATGGCCTGCGGGACGGCGGCCTCACCCTCGTCGACGTCGGCCCGAGCGTGCCCGTGCAGCAGCAGGACCACGTCCTGCTCGCATGCGCCCTCACGCAGCCGGGCGAGCGTCGCCACGGCCACCGTGTCGTACGACCACGCCGGGGCACCCCGATCCAACCGGCCCAGCGGGTCGGCGGCGGCGAGCAGCGCCTGGAGCATGCGCACGGCGCGGGCGTCCGACAACGGCAGTTGCATGTCGTTTCAATCGGTCGGGTTCCCGCCGCACTTGAAGGCTCTGGCGGACGTTTCCGTGAATCACTGACTCAAGCTCGCGGCGCAGTGAACTGGAACACTGGTCACGGGGACTCCAACCGCATCTGACGAAGGGACGAGGCCGCATGAGCAGTTCGCTCGTGGTGAAGGTGACGCACGCGCTGGACAATCCTGAGCGGGCTCATATCGCGTGCAACGTCGCATCGGTCGCGCTGGCGGCCGGGGTCGAGGTGCGGGTGTTCCTGGCGGTCGAGGGAGTGAATCTCGCGCTGCCCGGAGTGGCGGAGAGACTGCAGCTGGAGGAGGCGCCACCGATCACGGAGTTGCTCGACGCCCTGTACACGTCGGCGACCGTGACCGTGTGCACTCCGTGCGCCACGCGACGCGGACTCACCGCTGACGACTTCCGGCCCGGCACCGAGATGGCGGGATCTGCACGGTTCGTCGAGCTGGCGACCGCCGACGGCGCGACGGCGCTGGTGTACTAGGACTACGCGGCGACCCCGGCCGTCGAGCCGCGCAGCACGTCATCGAGTTCTCCATGGCGGGGCACGCCGGAGATCCGGGCGATGGCATGCCCGCGCTCGTCGACGACGAACACAGTCGGCGCGCGGTACACGTGCTGCTCGGCGGCGATGGCGTGCTGGTCGGTGACGTCGGCGACAACCACGGGCACGCCCAGCCGGTCGGACGCCTCGTCGAGCACCTGCCTCGCGACAGTGCATGGCGCGCAGCCCGGGGCGGTGAACAGCAGCAGTGACGATCTGTGCGCCGGCAGACCGAGTTGGCGCAGCTGCTGGGGGCCGAACGTCACATCGATCGCGTGAGCCACACCCGTGGTCCGGCGGTACAGCCAGGAGGCCACCGCCACGAGCGCGATGACGACCAGCAGGGGCATGGCGTCCGCCATCAGGCCGCTCCGAACAGACGCCGGCCCAGTGCGTAGGCCTCGCACCCGACACACAGGCCCGTCGCGGCGAGGAGCCCTGACAGCGCCACCACGACCAGCACCAGCGCCCAGCCCACTCCCGTGGCACCCAGCGTGATCGCAGCGAGGCCGGCGCCGCTGAACAGCAGCCCCATCAGCTGCGCGAAGCGCGGCCCGCCCTCAGGTTCCGTCGCCGGCGGCGGACCCCAGTCGAGACGGCGCTTGAGGAAACGGAAGATGTTGCCGTAGGGCGACCAGCGCAGCCCGGCGAGTGTGGCCACGGCGAACACGACGACCTGCAGGGCGAGCACGACGGGCGACCGGAACAGGAACGCCACGCAGAGGACGACGAAAGTGATCGCCGCCGAGAACTGCGGACCGCGGACGTCGATCTGAAGCGGCTCCCTCACCATGTCAGGATCCCCTCACTCGACCAGAACAGGCTGACCAGCGCCGAGCGGTCCACGATCTCGACGCCGCCGATCACGTCCTGGACCTCGATCCCGCGGCGCTCCAGCGACTCGGAATCCGCCATGACGCGCACCCCGCTCTCCAGCAGCCCGCGCAGGTCCTGCCCCGCCGCGGCCGGCGGCAGCGCGACGCCCGCGACCTGGGACGGTCGGACCTCGCCGGCACGCAACGCCAATTCGACGGCCGCGTCTCGCAGGACAACTGTCAGATCCAGATCCTCGGCGATCGCGTACGCGTTCGCTTCCAGCGCCGGATCGGTCGCGCGCAGGACGGGTGCGGCGGTGCGCAGGACGCTGACGACGCGGCGGGCCATCAGGCCATCCGCCCGGGGCTCAGCACGACATCCGCTTCACGGACGAACGACCACAGGTCGGCCAGGTCGCCCGGGATCACGCCGGACGCGAGCCGGTCCTCTATTCCCAGTCTGCGCGCCGCGTCGGCATCGACCACCCAGTGCAGCGTCCCGCCGTGGGTGCCGCGGTGCAGCAGTGCCGACACAGCCTCGGCCACGCGGTCTCCGCCTGCCGCGAGCGCGGCAGCGTCGTCGCCGGCGAAGATGGTCACCCGGTGCCCACGCGCCAGCAGGCGGTCCGCCAGACGGAAGGCCGTGGCGGTCGCTTCCGACCAGGTGCCATCCGTGAGGTGCAGCGCAATCGTCCGGCGGCTCACAGCCACAGCACCGCCTCGGTTGCCTCCGCGACGAGATCCGCGATCTCGTCCAGGTCCACCGTCTTCACACCGTCGACGAGTGCCTGCGCGGACAGCCCGCGGCGTAGAGCGGCCTCGTCGTGCACGGCGACCCAGACGCCGGCGTCAAGTGCCTGGCGGACGAGGTCAGCCAGTGGATGCGTCGGCCGCGCGACCGCTGCCGCGGCGTCCAGCAGGACAATCGGCGCGGCGGTCCTGCCGGCGCGCAACTGCCGCGCCACCCGCAACGCCCACCCGGGATCGTGCGAGACCAGGACCAGACCCGCCATCACGCGCCCTTCCGGATCAGCAAGCGGATGGCTGGCCGACCGTCGGGATCGGTTGCCCGCTCGACGCCCAGCAGGACATGCCCGGCGCGGTCGGCCCACCGCGCGAACGCGGCGGGGGAGCCTGGTCCTTCCGCGAGGACCTCGAGGATCTCGCCGGGCCGGAGCACGGTAATGGACCTCATGGCCTGGACCACACCCGCCTCGCGCGCCAGACCGCGGGCGTCGACGCTCGCGGCCCGTTCGACGGAGGCGCGGGCGCTGACGCGCCCGGCGGTGTGGATCCGCCACATCTGCCCGCCGCCCGGGGCGGTGCCGGCCTCCGACAAGGTGATGTCCGCGCCCGCCGCCGCGAATGCGCCGTAGAGCAGTCCTCGTTCCAGCGCGTCGCCGAGATCGGAGCGAATTCCGTCGAGCATCTTGAAGATGCCCCTGACTCCTGCGACGTCGACCCAGTCGGCTCCGGACTTCACGACCCGGGCCTGTGGTGAATGCGACCGCAACGCCCGCGTGGCGGTCGATGCCGCGGTCTCCAGACCCGGCCCCTCGGAGCGGACGGTGAGCGCCTGGACCTGCCGTCGCCCTTCGACAGCGCCGACATGGTGGGCGAGCCGGACGAGGTCGCCCCCACGCGTGTCTTCGAGCATCCCGACCAGCAGTCGCACGAGGAGGGACGCGCTCGCCGCCCCCTCACCCCGCAACCCTGTGGCGTGTGCGGGGGCGAGGTGCCCCGCGCCCTCGTCGCGCGCCAGGTAAACCTTTGCGGGGCGTCCGCCACCGGGGTGCTTGCGCCGGCCGATGACCACCAGTCCGGCGTCGGCCAGCAGTTCCAGATGGGTGCGGGCGACGTTGGGATGGAGGTCGAATGCGGCCGCGATGTCACGCACCGTCAGCGCGGCACCGGCGCGCTGGAGGTGCTCGTAGATGCCGGCGCGGGTGGTTGAGCCCAATGCGCGCGCGACGCTCACCCCGGGCTTGACCGGAGTTGAGGGTCCATCGAGCGCCAAGGTCGACACGCCAGCCCTTGCTTTGCACTGCGTCGGGGGGAATTACTACGACAGCCTGCCGGGAATACGCGCAGGATGCCAGGCCGATGGCAGTGAAAACAGGTGAAACTAGGTCTGCAGTACGCGTTGGAGGAGGAAGGCGAGCGGACTCGCGCCGAGGAGGGCCACCGCCCACCGCAGCGCGTACGAGGACTGCTCGGTCGTGGCCGCCGCCTCCAACCGCACCGCCCGCCCGAAGGTGTGCGCCCCCAACGCCGCGCCACCGGCGACCACGGCGAGCACGGATACCGCGACGACGCCCAGCGGCGGATTCGCCACCGCAAGCAGGGCCCCGCCCACCACCCCGAGGGTCACCACGCGTGCGGTGAAGGCCGCCGCGTCGTCGTCACGCCGCAGGTGTCGCGCGGCGGCAGCCACGACCTCTGGCAGTGTTACCAACAACAGCACCGCTGCGGTCCAGCGGAAACCGCTGTGCGCCCCCCGCAAGGCGATGAG
>WHTG01000024.1 GCA_009377835.1 Nitriliruptorales bacterium | reverse complement strand
CCAGCTCGGTGAAGCGAGTGCTGAAGGTGCCCAGCGACGAGCAGCCGACCGCAAAACAGACCTCGGTGACGCTGAGGTCGCCACGACGCAGCAGCGCCATCGCGCGCTCGATGCGCCGCGTCATCAGATAGGCGTACGGCGACTCGCCGTAGGCGAGCCGGAACTGGCGGCTGAGGTGCCCGCCTGACATGTGCGCGCCGCGGGCGAGCGCCTCGACGTCCAGCGGCTGCGCGTACTCCCGGTCGATCCGGTCGCGGACGCGGCGCAGCCGCGCGAGGTCGCGCAGGTGTTGCGCCGCGGCGGGTCTGCTGGTCACCTGCGAGATCGTGCCACGCCGCGCCGGAGTTGCCCAGGTTTCGCGGTAGCCTCGCCGCCCGCGTGCCCGCAGTCGGCATTGAGGAGAGGTCATGGCGGACAGTCTCATGGAGATCGGCGTCCTGGACGGCACCGGTCACGCGGAGTACCGCGTCGCGTGGGGACCCCACGGTGACCTGGTGCTGTGCCATCCCGCGCAACCACTGGGGTCGGGGTTGCGCGAACTGGAGCCCGCGGAACGTCTGCGGCTCGCGGCGCTCAGGACGGAACGGCCGGCTCTGGTGGTCGAGGAGGCGGACGGTCCGTCGACGCGCTACGTCGTGCTTGTCGACGAGCCCGTTGATCTGGAGCGTCATGTGCCGCTCGGACCGACCGACGCCGAGTTGCTGTCAAATGTCCAGGCTTCTGCCCGTTTCGGGCGCCGTGACGACGACTTCCTGACGCTGACACCGTGGAACGAGGAGGACGACGTCCTGCACTTCAGCCCTGACGATCCTGGATTCCGCGACGTCCCGCTGGTATCGCTGGACGACAACGGCGATCTGACGTGGCATCGCGGCAGGACGCCGGAACAGACGCACCTCGTGATCCGCCTACAACTGCGCCGGGAAGATGCGACACCCGACGAACGGTTCGGCGTGCTGACCAATCCGTTCGGCGAGTATCTGTGCATCCGCGAGGGCGCGACGTTGCTGCCCCACGAAGACCTTCGGCGCCAGGCGCTGGTCAGCGCGAGTGGGTTACTGGATGGTGCGACGGCCCTGCCTGACGCCGCCAAACGTCTGCGGGCGTTCGCGAACCGTCTGGATGCGGCCTCCGACGCGGGTTGGACTCTGATGCATCCTGTCGTGGAGGACCTCATCGTGGCGGAGGTGGGTCACCCGGCGAACGGCTGACCTTCAGGCGAAGGACACCGCCTCGTCGACCAACTCGGAGAGCCGGTCGAGGTACTGGGTCCTGGGAATGGCAACGGCCCCCATGGACGTCAGGTGCGCGGTGGGCAACTGCGCGTCCAGCAACGCGAATCCTCGTTCGACCATGCGGTCGCGCAGCGCCACCATCGCTACCTTGGAGGCGTCCGGTCGTCGGTGGAACATGGACTCCCCCGTGAACACCGCACCGACGGTCACCCCGTAGAGCCCCCCCACCAGCTCACCCAGCTCCCAGACCTCCACGCTGTGCGCCGCGCCCAGTTCGTGCAGGCGCCGGTACCCCGACATGTACGCGGGTGTGATCCAGGTGTCGGGGCCGCGGATCGCCGCGCACGACGTCATCACGCCACTGAAGTCGCGGTCGACGGTGCAACGCAATCCCGCAGTCCGAAGAGTCCGCCGGAGGCTGCGACTGATGCGCAGCCCGTTCAGCGGGATGATCGCCCGCGGGTCCGGAGACCACCAGTACACCTCCCCGTCGGTCGGCCACGGGAAGATGCCGTGCCGGTACGCGTCGAGAAGCACCTCAGGCTGGTAGTTCTCGCCGCGCGCGAACGGCTCGTCCCCCGGCACCAGCCGCGGGTCGGGAAAGACCGACCGGCTGGGCGGCCGCGGGGTCATGGCAACGGACGCAGTGGCCGTTGCACACCCAGGGCCTGCGACAGCACCTGCGGTACGGACATCTTCCCGCTGCCGTCGGTGGCGACGACCACGTACACAACGCGGCCATCCACCACAGCGTCGCCGCCGCGCAGGACCTGGAAGTCGAGCGTGAACGACGTGCGCCCGCGCCTCGCGAGGCTGACGGCGACCCGGACATCGTCACGCCAGCCGACAGCGCCGCGCCAGTCGAGCGCTGCATGCACCAGCTGGACGTCGTAGCCGGCAGCGGTCATGTCCTCGTAGAGCAACCCGCCGTGCTCCAGGAACGCAGTCATCGCGTCGTCGAAGTACGCCAGGTACCACATGTTGAACACGACGCCCTGCTGGTCGACCTCCAGATACCGGACGTCCACCCTGTGCGTGAAGAGCTCGGCCATCGGCGGCAGGCTACGACGACATAGCCTTGGCGCGATGAACGATCCTGAAGCCGTCGCGGCCGCCATGCCCGAACGCATGCCGCAGCACCCGCGCAACCCGGAGGCGCTGGGGCGTGCGTTCGCCGCACTCGCGACGGCGATGGGATGAGCGCGAAGTCCGAGTACGAAGCCGCCTACTTCACGCTGCTGCGGGCGCGTGAGGAGCGCGAGACGCTGTTGCGCTACGCGGAGTTCCTCGAGGATGAGCAGCAACGCCTCGACCGGTTCGCCGCGGAGACCAGGGACCTGCTCGACGAACTGCCGCGCCGGGTCACGAAGCCGATCGCAACGACGTCGAAAGGGGTGCTGGAGGCCGTAGGACGTCGTCGCGCCGCGGTGCTCGACGAGCGCAAGCGCATGGGCGACCGCATCGCGAACGCCGAACGGTTCGTCGAGGAATGCGAGCTGGAAGTCGACGCGCTGCGGTAGGAAAGCTAAGCCGCTGCGCCGCGGACGACCCGCAGGGCGGCGTCGTGGAGACGCCCGTTTGACGACAGCGCCTCGCCTTTCGGGATCGGCGGCCCCCCGTCGTACGCCGTCATGCGGCCGCCCGCCTCCGTGACGATGCACTCAACAGCCGCGATGTCCCAGGGCTTCAGGTCGCGGTCGACCGCGACTTCCGCCATCCCGCCGGCAACCAGCAGGTGCATCCAGAAGTCGCCGAACCCGCGGGTGCGCCATACCGCGTCGCTGAGCCGGCCCAGCGTCTCCCACTCGCTTCCGCCGCTGCGCCACCAGTTCAGCCCGCCGTGTAGCAGCTGCGCCCAGCGCAGATCATCCACGTCGCTCACCGCGACGTCGAGTCCATTGCGGCGTGCGCCCTTCCCCTGCGCCGCGTCCCACCGCTCCCCCATGGCGGGGGCGCTCGCCACCCCGACAACGGGCGTCGTGCCCACGACCACCGAGATCAACGTGGCGTAGACGGGGATCCCCCGCAGGAAGTTGTTCGTCGCGTCGATGGGATCGATGACCCACGTGGGGACATCGGCATCGAGCACGCCCCCCTGCTCCTCCCCCAGCACCGCGTCGCCGGGCGCCAATTCAGACAGTCCCTCGCGGATCGCGCGTTCCACCGCCTTGTCCGCGGCCGTGACGAACGAGCCGTCCTGCTTGCGCTGGACGTCGATGTCCCCCCCGAAATGGCGCAAAGAGACCTCGTCGGCGACGTCTGCCAGCCGTAGTGCGATCGAGCGATAGCGCTCGACGTCGGGCGTCACTGCTTCTCGACGATGTCCTCGAACCTCAGCACGAGGTCATTGGGCTGGACGGTCAGGCTCAGCTCCTCGCGCGGGGCCCACAGCGGGATGCACGGCCCCTGCCCGGCGTGGCCGCACAGACAGACGACGAAGTCACCGGCGGGGGTGCGGCCAACCAGCTGGCGGGCGTAGGACAGCAGCTCGGTCATGGTCGTGTTCCCGCCGGTGCGCCGCCAGTACGCCATCGCCCAGCGGGATTCGGGTCGGCCGAAGACTGCCAGGGCTGCGCCCGGCTGGACCTTGGCGACCGCGGTGATCGACTTGCCGTGGCCCTTGAGGACCTTGTCCTGCTTGGGCAACTTGCCGATGCGAACCGCGGCCGCGGGCGACGCGAGGCCGTCGGGAAGGTCCGACAGGTCGTACGTACCGGCGGCTTGAGCTGCCTTCTGGCGCTCCACGGCCACCTGATAGGCCTGGTCGGCCTTCGTCGCCACGAATGCAGCCCTTCCGTGAGTTGCGGTCGGAGGGCACGTCGAAATGCCGTGCCGAGATGGGTCACCCGAGTGTACTCAGGCGATGATTGCGCGCATCCGCTGCCGCAGCAGTCTTGCGCCGCGCGCACTCCCTGCCCGTGCCCACAGCTTTTGCGGCGGCAAGTGAGCCGGTTTGCCGTCCTGCGGACCGGGCACGGTGCTCCGACCTCGCCCACGTCCTCCCCACAGGAGATGCCATGCCTGATGCTGTCGATGTTCTCGTCCAGGACCACCGTGAAGTCGAAGAGCTGTTCTCGCGCTACGAGCGAGCGGCGAACGCAGACGAACGGGGGAAGATCGTGCATGCCGTCATCCATGAACTGGCGGTCCACGGCGAAATCGAAGAGTTGCTCTTCTACCCGCGCGTGAGAACGTCTCTCCCCGACGGTGACGCGTTGGCCGACGAGGCCGTCGATGAGCACCTGGAGATCAAGAAGGCGCTGAACGACCTGGACAAGATGACCGCCCGCGACGACGGCTTCGAGCCGCGCATGAGAGAGTTGATGGCTGAGGTACGCCATCACGTCGAGGAGGAGGAGAACGACATGTTCCCCCGCATCCGCGACGCGATCGACCGCGAGCCTTTGGAGCAGCTGGGCAACTCCCTGCAGGCCGTGAAGAAGTTCGTCCCCACGCGTCCGCACCCTGGGGCACCGACCGGCCCCGCGGGCAAGCTCGCGACGGCGCCGCCTGTGGCGCTCGTCGACCGGGTCCGCGATACCGTCCGCTCCTGGCGTGACGACTACATGTAGTCACGACCGCCGTCATGGATGCCGTTCGCACGCTGGTCATCACGGCGCACCCGGATGACGTCGATTTCGGAGCCGCCGGCACGGTGGCCCTCTGGACGGAAGGGGGAGCGGCCGTCGTGTACTGCGTCGTCACCGACGGCGACAACGGTGGCTTCGACCCCGACGTGCCACGCGGCGACATAGGGGGGATCCGCAGGAGCGAGCAGAACGCCGCAGCGCGGTGTGTCGGTGTGTCCGACGTTCGCTTCCTGGGATACCCCGATGGCAGGGTCACGCCGTCGCTGGAGCTGCGCCGCGACTTGTCACGCGTGATCCGCGATGTCCGTCCGCACCGCGTCCTGACCCACTCCCCGGAGCGGAACTGGGAGAACATACGCGCCAGCCATCCGGACCACCTCGTGGTCGGCGAGGCTGCTGTGCATGCGGTGTACCCGGACGCGCGAAATCCGTTTCAGTTTCCGGAACTGCTGGCGGACGAGAAGCTCGACGCGCACATCGTGCCGGAACTGTGGCTGCTCGGTGCGCCGCACCCAAACCATTTCGTGGACGTCACAGGGACGTTCCAGCGGAAGCTGTCAGCTATCAACGCCCATGTGAGCCAACTGCCGGAGCCCGACACGATCGCACGGCGAATCGAGCACCGGCTGCGGCTCAATGCCGACCGCGGCGCTCTCGGAGAGGGACACCTCGCTGAGGCGTTCCGGGTGGTGCAGATCGAGTAGGCGACGTCGGCGCCTGCGTGAAGTCGGGGCCCCCCGCGGGTGACCAGACGACGAAACGGGGCCGTTTGACCTCGCGCCACGTCCGCTCGGCCTGCGTGCAGAAGCAGCTGGCGGCCGATGCTGCCAGTCGGACAGACCCTGACAGGAAGTACCATCATGACCGCGATGTCGCTCTGTCGCGTTCCCCGCGCTCTTGCTGCAGCCTTCGCAGCCGTCCTCGTGTCCGTCGCGCCCGCCGCGGCGCATGAGGACCACACCGGGCTGCCCGACGGTTTCGCGGCACAGGTCACGGACATGCAGGACGCCGAACGCCTGGCGGCGGAACTTGACCGCGTGGCCTTTTCGGTCACAACCGACGGCACTGCCGTCACCGTCACGAACGAGACGGCGTCGCTGCTGGAGGTCGCCGGCGAGCAGGCAGGGGAACCGCTGCTCCGGCTCACCGCCGATGAAGCCACGGTCAACGACCGGTCTCCGCAGGCCGCCGGAGGACGAGCTGGTTCGCGTCGCCTCACATGACTGATGTGCCCTGGCAGGGCGACGCATGTTCGCTCGTCGACGAGTTCCGCGCCGGTGGACACTCCCCGGCCGAGGAGTTGGAGGCCACACTGGCGGCGATCGACGCGAGCACGCTCAACGCGTTCTCGTACGTCGATCGGGACGCCGCGGTGGAGGCGGCACGTGTCGCCGACCGCTCCCTCCCCTTCGGCGGCGTTCCCGTGGCCGTCAAGCAACTGGAGCCGGTTCGGGGATGGCCTTACACGGAAGGGTCGGTTGTGTTCTCCGACCGTGTCGCCGACTACAACTCGACGATGGTGGACCGCCTGGTGCGGTCTGGCGGTGCGGTTCCCGTCGGCCAGACGACGGCGAGTGAGTTCGGCGGCCTGAATGTCAGTGTGAACAGGCTGAACGGGGTGACACGGAATCCATGGGACGATGAACGCACCGCCGGGGGATCATCCGGCGGTAGCGCCGCCGCCGTCGCGGGTGGGCTGCTGACACTCGCGGCGGCCGGTGACGGTGGTGGCTCGATCCGCATCCCGGCCGGGTATACGGGCCTGTTCGGCCTGAAAGGGACATACGGGCGCATTCCACGCGGTCCCCACGCGACCATCGCGCCGAATACCGTCGTGCTGGGGTGCCTGGCGCGTTCCGTCAGGGACGTCGCGAGGTATTACGACGTGTGCGCCGGCTACGACGTCAGCGACCCGACGAGCCTGGAATCAACTGGCAACTGGCAGGCGCGTCTTGGCCGCCACGACCTGACCGGCAGGTCCGTGATCGTGGCACCGGACCTGGGAGGTGTGCCGCTTGCGCCGGGCGTCGAGGCGCGCATCGTCGAGGCGGCGGAAGCGGTGATCGCAGATCTCGGACTGCGTCGGGTGGAGGCGGACATCCAGCTCCCACGCCTGGCCGGTCAGTGGATGATGGGCAACGTCGCAACGCTGCTTGCCACGCTCGGTGACCGCTGGCCGGCGTGTGCCGCACAGATGACCGACGAGATCCGCATGGGTGTCCACCTGTCGCAGTCGTTGTACAACCTGCGTGTGGCCGCAGCCGCCGAGCAGGAGCGCGTTCGCTGCAACGACGCACTGGCCGCGGCGTTCACCGCCGCCGACTTCGTCATCAGCGCGACGAATCCCGATACGGCGTTTGACGCCCGGGACACCATGAGCAGCAGCCTCCCGCGCCTGCCCGAGTGGGCCCTCAGCAGGAGCCTGACGCAGCGCCTTTTGGCACCGCTGATGGCTGTCGTCCGGGTGGGCGCAGGCGCGTTCCCCGGTTTGCCGGAGCGCCTGCTCGACCAGGCTGCGAGAGCCTTTGCGGACCTGCTGAACATGGGCGCTCTGACCATGGTGTCCAACATCCACGGCAACCCTGCCGCGTCCATCCCCGTGGGCCACGTCGACGGGCTGCCGGTCGGTATGCAGGTACTGGCGCGGCACCACCAGGATGCGCTGCTCCTCGATCTCGCCCTTCAGGTGGAGCGCAACCGGCCCTGGCCGCTGATCGCGCACGGCGTGACCGCGGGTGCTTGACATCCCGCGGGTTTGGGGAGGAGTGTCCGTGGTGAGCCAGGAGGTGAAGCATTGTCTGTCCCCGTCTCCGTGATCTTGGACCGCAAGGGCCACGACGTCCTCACCACAACGCCGGACGAAACCCTGCTCGCGGTCAGCCACACATTGCAGGAACACAACGTCGGGGCGCTCGTCGTGTCGTCGGGGGCTCGGGAAGTCGAGGGCGTGGTCTCCGAGCGGGACGTGGTCCGCACCGTCGCGCGCCTGGGATCCGACGCACTGGCGTGCCTCGTGTCGGACGCGATGACGTCTGACGTGACGACGTGCGATCTGGCCACGACGGTCGACGAGCTGATGGCCGTGATGACACAGCGGCGTATCCGGCACGTTCCGGTCATCGAGGATGGCCGGCTGGTCGGCATCGTCTCCATCGGCGACGTCGTGAAGGCGCGGCACGTGGAACTGGAACTCCAGGCACAGGCCCTCCAGGAATACGTCACCGGCTCCCGCGCGTGACCCGCTCGCGGTTTGCGTCAGCCGCTGGCGGAGATACATGTCGCAGCGCGCCCTGATCTCGCCGCATCCCGTTAGACCGACACAGGGTTTCTCATGACGCGCATCGGACTGGTTCTTGGAGCCGGGGGCACCGTCGGCCAGGCGTATCACGCGGGGGTCCTTGCGGCGCTGGAGCACGACCTCGGCTGGGATGCCCGTACGGCAGACGTCATGGTCGGCACGTCCGCAGGCTCGGTCACCGCAACATTGCTCCGCCTCGGCGTCCCAGCCTCGGAACTGGCCGCGTGGGCGGCACGGGCACCGCTGTCGGTGGAGAGCCGCGATCTGCAGCAACTGCTGGGCGCTGATCCTCCGCAGTTTCCACCGTTCACCATCAACCACTGGCTGCGGCCGTGGCGGCTGCCGTCCCCGGCGCTCGTGGCTCGCCTCGCCCGACGGCCGTGGGCGTTCCGTCCTAGTGTCGCGGCCATGACGCTGCTTCCCTCCGGACGCGTCGACCTGATCCAGCACGCCAACGGTCTGGGCGAAGCGGCGGCGGACGCGTGGCCGGACGGGTTGTGGATCTGCGCGGCCCGCCGCAGCGACGGCCGGCGCGTGGTCTTCGGACGCGACGGGTCACCACGCGCTTCGCTGCCCCAAGCTGTGGCTGCGTCCTGCGCCATTCCCGGGTACTTCTCCTCTGTCGAGGTCGCGGGAGTCGAGTACTTCGACGGCGGGGTGCACTCCCCCAGCAATGCGGACATCCTGCGCCGCGCCGGACTGGACCTCGTGATCGCGGTTTCCCCGATGTCCGCCGCAGGGGGCCTGGCGCGTACCACTGACGGACTGTTCCGCTATTCGGTGCACCGCAGGCTGGAGCGCGAACTGGCACGCCTGGCCAGGGACGGCACGACGGTGGTCCGTATCGAGCCGGCGGTGGAAACCCTCGCCGCGATGGGCGTCAACATGATGGCGGCCGACCGCTCCGACAAGGTCGTGCAGGCGGCATTCGTGGAAACGGGGGCATACGTCGCGAAGGCGCCCGTCATCACCAGGTTGGCGCCGATCGACCGTCGCCTGACGCGCCACCGGCTCGACTCCTGACCGCACGTTCGACGCAGGGGCGGGAGAAAAGCCGGGTCATCCGGCACCCAGCCAGCCTCGCGCACGCGCCCTTTCTGCAGCTTCGCGGCGGGATGGGGCTTCAAGGAGCCTGAGGGCACTACGCACGTGTCCCTTCACGGTCGTCTCCGCAAGGCCGAGTTCACGAGCGATCTCGCGGTTGTTCAGCCCGCGGCTGGCGAGGAGGAGCACATCACGCTGTCGAGCGGTCAGCGGGCCCGCTGCGCCCCCTTTGATCCGGCCCATGACGTTGAGTGCCATGCGGAGCGCTGACGTGTGAAGGTACAACCCGCCTGACGCCGCAAGGCGTAGCCCGACGATCAACTCGTCGAGGTGGGCGTCGACCCCAACGACCGCTTGCGCCCGCGCCCCAAGCGCAGCTTGGACGGCGCGGGCGTTGAGCACCCGGGGAACGACGACCAGCCCGGCCGTGGGCTGCGCGCTCTTCAGTTCCAGAAGCCGGTCGGGCTTGTGAGAGAGGACCAAGGTGACTCGCCACTGACCGCCGGATGGGTGCACCGCGTCCGCGTCCGCAGCATGCCCGACGACGTGGGCTCCTGCTGCGCGAAGGGTCCCGATGAGCGTTTCGCGTGCCAGCCGCTCCGTGCAGACCACGAAGACACTGATCCCGTGCAACCCGAGGGCCGTGTCCCAGGCGTCCGCCCTCGACCGCCCGTAGCGAGCCGGCATGACGCCCAACTCACGCGCCGTTCTGACCAGTTCCTGGCGGCCGACACCGAGGCGGTGCTGGACGCTGCGCAGCTGGCCTTTGACGGTGTCCGGGCTGATCCGCAGCGATGCTGCGATGGTCCGAACGCCCATGCCGCGTGACACCGCGGCGAGCACGCGTTGCTCGCCACCTGTTACACCGCACAGATTGCCGCGGCGCGGGCGGAGGTCGTCGGCGACGTCGTGCGCGAGCCAGGGGTCGAGGAAGAGGCCCCCCTTCGCCGCCAGCGCCACCCCGTGACGCAGCAACCACTGAGGACGTGGCTCCCGGAGCACAGCTTCCGCCCCCGCTGCGAGCAGCTCGGTGGCCCCGTCCGCATCCAGATCGTCGATGACCAGCACACGCCTGGCGGAGCCGCCACGTGCCACATCGCCGGCCAACCAGGATGCGGCGCGGTCAAGCCCTCCGTTCACCACGACCGTTTCTACGACTCCATCGGCCCACTCCCCCGTCCGCCACAGCGCGTCCCGAACGGACAAGGCCCAGCGCTGGACCCGTTCTGTGTCAGGACTGGCAACGACGACTTTGACAGGGGCGGGCACTCGGTGTCAGGAACTCAGCAGTTCGGCCAGGTCGGTGACCACGACGTCCGCACCGTGGTCCCGCAACGCCTCACCCTGTCCGACCCGGTTCACGCCGATGACCAGGCCGAAGCCGCCGTTGCGCCCTGCTTCGACGCCTGACAGGGCGTCTTCGACTACGACTGACCTCTGGGGCGGGACGCCGAGCCGCTCTGCGGCTGCGAGGAACGTGTCAGGGGCCGGTTTGCCCGGCAGCCCCAGCTCAGCCGCGACGACGCCGTCGACGCGGACGTCGAACAGGTCCGTTATCCCCGCCGCCCGCAGGATGGTCTGGCAGTTGCGGCTGGAGGACACGACGGCGGTCTTGATGCCCTGGTCGCGGACCTGGTGCAGCAGAGCGAGGGATCCGTCGTAGACCTCGACACCGTCGCGTCGAATGATGTCGTTGACCAGTTCGTTCTTGCGGTTGCCGAGTCCGTGCACGGTTTCGGCGTCGGGTGGGTCGTCCGGCCCCCCCTCCTCCAGTGTCATGCCGCGCTCGGCGAGAAATCTGCGCACGCCGTCGTAGCGCGGCATCCCGTCGACGTGGCGGTGGTAGTCGTCGTCGCCGAACGGGATGAACGGCTCGCCGTTGCGCTCGGCGCACATGTCCAGGAAGTCGTCGAACATCTCCTTCCATGCCGCGAAGTGCTGCCTGGCGGTGCTGGTGATCACACCGTCGAGGTCGAACAGCACCGCCGCATAGCCGTCAAGTCGCGCCATTGCGCTGTCCCACTACGACGTCAACTGGCTCACCGGCGCACAGGTCGATCCGTTCACCGCGCACGGTGACGGCGATCGGCTCGCCCGAGTGCAGCAGCAACGTGATGCAACCCGGTGTCAGTTCCACCTTCATCCGGCGTCCGCGCACCGTGAGCGGGAAGGAGAGTCGCGACCACGCGGACGGCAGCAGCGGGTCGAAGGAGAGCTCGCCGTCGAAGTCACGCATCCCGCCGAAGCCGTACACCAGCGCCATCCACACACCGCCCGTCGAGGCGATGTGGACGCCGTGCGAGCTGTTGCCGGCAACGTCGGCGAGATCCATGAGCAATGCGAGTCGGAAATGTTCCATCGCCCGCTTCTCGTCGCCGACCTCCGCCGCGACGATGCTGTGTACCGGTGGCGACAAGGACGAATCACTGGTTGTGAGCGGGTCGTAGTAGTCGAAATTGCGATGCTTCTGGTTCAGCGGGAACTCGTTGCCGAGCAGGAACATGGCGAGCACCACATCGGCCTGCTTGATGACCTGGTGCCGGTAGATGACCAGCGGGTGGTAGTGCAGCAGCAGCGGGTACTTCTCAGGTGGCGTCGTGTCGAAGTCCCAGACCTCCCGGTTCAGGAACTGTGCGTCCTGGGGGTTGATACCCCGCCGCTCGTCGTACGGGACGTGCATCGCGCGCGCGGCGCGCATCCAGTCCTCGATCTCCGTGCTCCGCAGCCCCAGGTCCTCGCACAGCACCGTGTAGCGCTCCGGGTCGTCGTTTCGCAGCGAGATCAGGGAACTGACGGCGTAGTTGAGGTTCAGCCGGGCCATGAGGTTGGTGTAGGCGTTGTCGTTGACCACGGTCGTGTACTCGTCGGGACCGGTGACGGTGAACAGATGGAACTTGCCGTCCTCGTCGTAGAACCCGAGGTCAACCCACAGGCGGGCGGTTTCGACCAGCAGCTCCACCCCAATGCCGTACAGCAGCGCACGGTCTCCGGTGACGTCGACGTAGCGCTTGAGCGCGTACGCGATGTCGGCGTCGAGGTGGTACTGCGCGGTGCCGGCCTGGTAGTACGCCGACGCCTCCTCGCCGTTGATCGTCCGCCACGGGAACAACGCGCCGGCCTGGTTGAGCTCCGCGGCGCGCTCACGGGCCTTGCCGAGCATGCTGTGGCGGAAGCGCAGCAGATTCTCGGCGATCCTCGGTTCCACATAGCACAGAAACGGCAGGATGAAGATCTCGATGTCCCAGAAGTAGTGGCCCTCGTAGCCGTGGCCGCTGAGCCCCTTCGATGGGATCCCGCTGCCCTCTGCTCGCGCCGACGCCTGGAACAGCTGGAACAGATTCCACCGGACCGCCTGCTGGACGAAGTCGTCACCCGCGATCTCGACGTCACTGCGGGCCCAGAAGTCATCCAGCAGCTCCCGCTGCTGCGACGCGATGGTGTCGAAGCCGCTCGAGACGGCCCGGCGCAGGACGCGATCGGCGCGATCGATCAGCTCGCGCGGCGGCACGCTGCGCGAGGTGTGGTAGGCCACGTACTTCGTCAAGCGGATCGTGCTGCCGGACACCGCCTCGATGATGTATGCGATCTTGCCCACGTCCTTGGTGGCCTCGCCAGTGACCTCGTAGGGGCAGTCGGTCTCCATGACGTGGTCGACGCCGCAGCCCAACGTCATCCCGCTGGTGGCGGTGCGGTATCCCAGGAGGATTCGCTCACCGTCGACGCGGTGATCGACGCACTCGAGGACCCGTGACGCGATCCTGCGCACGCGCGGGTCGAACTCCCCCGGCCGTTCGTCAGGGGCACCGGCATCCTCCCGGTTGACCACCTGCGACGAGATGACGATCGGTGCATCACCGTTGAGGACACGGACCTCGAACTGCAGCACCGCCAGATGGCGGTACCGCATCGAGACCAGGCGCCGGGACCGCACTTCGACCTTCTTCCCCGACTGCGTCTTCCACAGCAGCGAGCGTTCGAGCATGCCCGCCCGGAAGTCCAGCACCCGTTCGTACTGAGACAAGTGCGCGGTCGGCAGGAACAGCGGCTCGTCGTCGACGTACAACTTGATGATCTTCGCGTCCGGGACGTCGACGATGGTCTGTCCCGTCTTCGCCAGCCCGTACGCCTCCTCGGCGTGCACGATCGGCCAGGTCTCGTGGAAGCCGGCGATCAGGGTGCTCTGCTCGTGGGCGGGCCGTCCCTCGTCGTGGCTGCCGCGCAACCCCAGGTGCCCGTTGGCGACGGTGAAAAGGGTTTCGCTACGGGGCAGGAACTGCTCGTTGAACCGGCGCTCGATCAGGCGCCAGGGCTCGACGGGGTAATCGTGGCGCGGCAGTGGCACCGGTTCGCGACGTTGCACGGCCGTCCCTTCGCAGCGGTTCTCCAGCATTATCGCGCCGAACGGACTGATTTCGCGTCAGCGGTCCTCATGGCAGGCTGCCGATGCGTGATCCTTCCCGCAGTGGGGACGTTGGGCCTATGAACGACGACTGGGAGCTGCACCACGGCGACAGCCCGCTCATCGCGACCGCGCTGCACGCGGGCCACGATCTGACCCCCGCGTTCGCCGCGGTCATCTCCCTCTCCGACGCCGAGCGGCTGCGCGAGGAGGATCCGTACACCGACGCATGGACCGACATCGCCCCGACCCGGATCGTCGTTCGGCGGTCCCGGTTCGAACTCGACCTGAACCGGCCGAGGAGCGAGGCGGTCTATCAGACCCCGGAACAAGCATGGGGTCTGAAACTGTGGCGCTCCGACCTCACCGACGCGCTCGTCGAGTCCTCGCAGCGGCGACACGACGAGTTCTACGCGATGCTCGAGCGTGTGCTGCGCGCGGCCGAGGACAGGTTCGGCAGGTTCGTCGTCTACGACCTGCACTCTTACAACCACCGGCGCGGGGGTCCCGACACACCCGCCGAGGACCCGGAAGCAAACCCGGAGATCAACCTCGGTACGGGCACGCTCGACCGCGACCGTTGGGGGCATGTCGCCGACCGCTTCATGGCGGATCTGCGGCGCTTGGAGGTGGGCGGCGCGAGCCTTGATGTGCGCGAGAACGTGCGCTTCAAAGGGGGCTACATGTCGCGGTGGATCCATGACAGGTTCCCGACCTCCGGATGCGCCCTGGCCATCGAGGTGAAGAAGACATTCATGGACGAGCACACCGGCTTGCTGGACGTGCCTCGGCACGCGGCCATGCGTGAAGCGCTGTCGGCGACCGTTCCGGGGATCCTCTCCGAGTTGGCGGTCCGCGATGCCCGCTGAACTGCTGCGTCGCCCCGACGCCTTCATCGCCGAGGTGGAGGACTCCCTCCGCGCCGGTGACCCGGTGCGGCTGGACGTGCCGGGAGGTCGGTTGCACATCGACCGGCCGCTGCCGTTCCTGTGCGTTTACCGACGGCGCGATGACGCTGTCGACGGCGCTCCGCTGGTGCACGGCCAGGGGTCGTATCTGGTCGTGGACGAGAAGGGCTGCGCCGACCACGTCGCTCGTCTCGTGCAGCACATCGTCGACGTCCTCGCCGACCTGTTCGGGTCGGTTCTCGTTCTGGAACTATGGATCGTGGCGGCCGACGTGCGACGACCGAGGTACGAGATCGTCGTCGCCGACGGCCAACTTCCGGCGGCCGTCGACGTCCTTGCGAAGGCGCTGGAGGCCCTTGACGCGCAGAGCGGCGCGCCGGAGGTCGAGGTGACGCAGGGCGCTCCCGTCGCGCCCCGGGAATGCGACCCTCTACTCGAGCCTGACGAAGCGCGAAAACTAGGGTGCCTGCACCTCGGACTGGCAGTGCCCGGCACGTTCTTCGATGCGACGACCGGGCGCCTGTTCCCGCTGGAACTGCGATCGCTCCAGTCGGGCCTCGCCAGCGCCCTGCGCAAGGCGCTGTTCACGTTCACACAACTACAAACGGCGTTTCCGGCAGACGACTACCGCGCGCTTGGGCGTCGCGCGATGGTCGATACCGTCGCTGACGCCGACCGCCGTCTCGCTGACCTCGGGGCGGAGCTTGACTTCCTGCTCGCGATCACACCGGTCAACGTGGACGAGGCGTGGCAGGAGTTCCAGGCTGCAGGCTTCGAACATGATCCCGATTTCCACTACCGGCCACTGGCCGTCGATCCCGATCTGTACCGACGGGATCTGTACGGACTGGCCGTCGAAGACGTCGAGGATCCGACGCTTGCGGCGCTCCTGCGCGCGAAGCGTCGGGATCTCGAGCGGCGCGTGACCATGCTCGAAGAACGTGGAACGCCCAGCTTTCTGTACAGCAGCCTCGCTGTCTACGGCTCCGTGGAACCAGAACTTGTCGCAACCGCTGAGGCGGTGTTGCAGCAACTGGCGGACGGTGGACGCGAAGCGGACCCGGACGACCGCGTCACGGCGCAGGAGTTCGCCGCCCTGGCGGAGGCGGAGATGGCGCGCTACCGGGCGGCGTATCCCGACTTCTCCGCCTCGGTGTTCGTCCGCGACGACGTCCCCGACGTGATGGTGGTGTCGGGCGATCTTCTGGTGGGGGCGGGGCTGCGGCTGCCGAGAGTCCGCGCGGAGGCGCTGCTGCAGCACGAGGTCGGGACGCACACGGTCACCGACGTCAACGGCCGCTGCCAGCCCCTGTGCATGCTCGTGGTCGGCCTTCCCGGTTACGAGGAGACCCAGGAGGGCCTGGCCGTACTCGCCGAGTACGTCACGGGGGGCCTCACCGGGGCGCGGCTCGCAACGCTTGCGGCCCGTGTCCTGGCGACGCGATGCGTAACCGACGGAGGCAGCTTCGTGGACACCTTCCGTCTCCTGCACGACGACGTGGGGCTGCCTCCGCGCCGGTCCTTCCGGGTCGCCATGAGGGTTCACCGAGCAGGCGGATTCACCAAGGACGCCATGTACCTGCGCGGCTTCCAGTCGGTGCTGAACTACGTCGCCGAAGGTGGCCGGCTGGAGCCACTGCTGGTCGGAAAGCTGTCGCTGGCCGACGTGCCGATCATCGAGGAGTTGCAGTGGCGCGGCGTGCTCACCGAGGCACCGCTGCGTCCGCGGTGGCTGGACTCGAAGGCCAGTCGCGCCCGCCTGCACACAGTCGGACAGGGTCTGAGTCTGCTGGAAATCGCCGAAGGGATTGCCGCGTGAAGATCGCGCTGTTCGTCAACGACATCGAGGCCGAGGAGCCGAGGTACGCCACCACCAGGCTGGCGATGACGGCCGCGGACCGCGGTCACGAGGTCTGGTACATCGGTACCGGCGACTTCGAGTACACGGCCGATGAGCGCCTCGCAGCGCGCGCCCGCCGGGCCCCCACGAACAAGCGCAAGCGGGAGGCGTTCATCGAGGCGTTGTCGGCCGACGAGCCCGAGCCGATCGACGTCGAGTGCCTCGATGTGCTGTTCCTCCGCAACGACCCCGCAGTCGATTTCGTCGATCGGCCTTGGGCGCAAAGCGCGGGTGTCATCTTCGGCGAGCTCGCAGCGGATCGCGGCGTCCTCGTCGTCAACAACCCTGCCGGTCTTTCCAAAGCTACGAACAAGCTGTACTTCCAGCAGTTCCCCCAGAAACTGCGGCCTGCAACCCTGATCACCCGCGATCCGGCGTCGGTGCGTGACTTCGTCGATCAGCATGAACGTCATGCGGTGCTCAAGCCTCTGCAGGGGTCCGGCGGGCAGAACGTGTTCCTGATACGCCCCGACGACGGACCGAACCTGGCACAGATGATCGACGCCGTCTCACGCGACGGCTACATCGTTGCGCAGGAATATCTGCCGGCCGCCGCAGAGGGCGACGTGCGCATGTTCCTGATCGACGGGCAGCCACTCGCCCTTGGGGACGAATACGCCGCCTTCCGGCGCGTCCGCAAGGGCGAGGACATGCGCAGCAACATGCACGCCGGAGGAACTGCAGAGCCGGCGAAGGTCGACGACACGATGCTGGCCATCGCCGAGGCCTGTCGGCCCCGGCTGATCCAGGACGGCATGTTCTTCGTGGGCCTGGACATCGTGGGCGACAAGCTTGTGGAGGTCAACGTGTTCAGCCCCGGCGGTCTGAACATCCTGCACGGGCTCACCGGCGTGAACTTCGCAGTGCCCCTGGTCGAGGCCCTGGAACGAAAAGTCGCGTTCCGCGACGAGGACCCGAACGGCCTGTCGAACGCGGAGCTTGCGACGCTGTAGGACTATGCCGAGACCGCGCCCGTCGAAGCCCCTTCGGCGGAGCGACTACGCTCCAGGCCCCGGTGCGGCGTCGAGACTGTCCAGGTCGAAATCGAAGAGGAACGTGATGGACGACGAGGACATCCTTGGTCGGATCCAGAAGCTGGTGGCGGAGGAAGATGCCTTGCGCAGCACCGAGCAACCGGTGCCACCGCAGCGGCTCGAGTCGCTGGAAGTGATGCTCGACCAGTGCTGGGATCTCCTGCGGCAACGGCGCGCCCGCCGCGAGTTCGGCGAACCCGCCGAAGGCGCGTCACCGCGCCCCGCCGACGTGGTCGAGGGCTACCAGCAATAGGCGGGCCGGTTATCGCCTGTTCGGCATGAGGACCCACAGGATGATGTAGGCGATTTCTCCTGCGCCGAACAACCCGAACAGGACGAAGACCAGCCGCACCAACCCCCGGCTCCACCCGTAGTGATCTGCGACCCCTGCGCAGACGCCTGCGATGATTCGTCCGTCCCGGGGTCGTGTCAATCCTGCCTGCGCCATGTGCCGATCCTCCCACTGGTGGCTTGAGTCAGGCCATCATCCGTCCTCCTGAGGCGATCCGCGACCGCGCAACCGCCGGTCGTGCTGTTCGAGAGCCGCACCAGCGCGGAGCGCCCGGGCGCTCGACTGCCGCATGCGGTTGACTTGGGTCACGTGTCGTGCGGGATCCCGGCGGACGTGGGAGTCGACCGGCATCGTGGGCGTCAGGCCATGGGGGGTGCCCGTTCACGGCTGCAGGATCATGTGACCAGCCGTACGACCGCGTCGTCAATCGGGGTGCTGCCCGAGACGACCTCGAGGATCCTGCCTGCCGTGCGGGGTGTGTCCAGCACGGCGGCCAGGACCGCTGCCACGTCGTCGCGCGGGATGTCGCCGCGGTCGACATGCTCGTCCAACATCACGGTCCCCGTGCCCTGGTCGTCGGTCAGCCGGCCAGGGCGCAGAATCGTCCAGCCGAGGCCGCTGTCGACGAGTGCCTGATCGGCGCGGGCCTTGGCTCGCAGATAGACACTGAACACATCGTCGTCGCCGGGCGGGTGGTCGGCACCCATCGAACTCACCATCACGTAGCGGGAGACGCCGACAATCCTTGTCGCCTCGATGAGCTTGACCGCGGCCCCGTAGTCCACCGTCTCCTTGCGCCTTGCCCCACTACCCGGGCCGGCCCCTGCGGCGAATACCACGGCGTCGCAGCCGTCGATCGCCTCGGCGACGTTCGCTACGGCTGCTTGCTCGAGATCGACCACGATGGGTTCCCCACCGTCCTGGCGCAGATCGTCGGCCTGGTGTGCGGAACGGATGATGCCGCGCACCCGGTCGCCGCGGCTCGCGAGCCGGCGCGTCAGTCGGCGGGCGACTTGCCCGTGAGCACCCGCGACGCCGACGTCCATGCGTACAGTCTTCATCCGGAATGCGGTCGACGCACGTCGGCCGGTCACGGGCAGGCGTCCCGCCTGGTTCAGGAGCCGATCCAGATGACGGCAGGCAGGAGACGCGCGACCCGAATGGCGCGTCGAGGCTACGGCCGCGGGCGAGGCATCTGGGTAACCCAGTACTCGGCGGCATCTGGCTCCGCCGTCTCGAACCGGGCGTTGACCAGCGCGAGGCGCTGACCAAAGCGCGCAACCGTGGTGGGTACGTCGAAGTCGTCGTCGGAGAATCGTCCCACGACCTCGCCCGAGTCGAACCCGGACTCCAGCTGCACGAGCGTCAGCAGGTTCGCGCGGTTCTGTACCACCCAGAGTCGTCGGCTGTGCAGCAGGATGCCGTCGCCCTGCTGGACCGTCTCACCGGCCAGGTCGATCTCGTCCGTTGTCCCGGTCGCAGGGTCGACGGTGAACAACATGCCGGTGTTGCTCTGGACGACGACCAGCGTGTCGCCGCGTGAGGTGGCTGCGATGCCGTTGACATTGAACCCGTCCTGGTACTCGAGGTCACCGATGAGCTCGATCGCGACGGGATCACCGAACTCGCCCCGGGCCAGAATCGGCACGCGGTAGAGGAAGGGGTTGACGGAATCGGTGAAGTAGGCCGCATCGCGTGTGGCGACCACGTCGTTGACGAACGTGGCACTGTCGGTGAATTGCCACGACGCCAGTTCCATCCCCGTATCGGCGTCGTAGGCGTGGCCCTGCCCGGTCGGACCGCCGGCGACGAACAGGACACCACTACCCACCGCGAGTCCAATCGCCGACTGCCCCTCGCCGGCTTCTACGAATTCCTCGACCTCCCCCGTGCGAAGGTCTCCGCGGACGATGTCTCCCGTAGGGATGGACCCCACGAAGAACGTGCTACCCGTGCCCCCTGCGATGCCCTCGGGCTGGAAACCGTCGGGCAGGGCGATCGTGGATGGCCAGGGACTCGCGCTGGCGGCCGACAAGGCCACCGCGGCCAGGGCCGCGGCCGCCACGAATACCGAGGTGGGCTGCCACACGCGCGTGACAGACCGACCGGATCGCTCGTTAGGCACCATTGATGATCCCTCCTGGAATCCGCGGTACGACAGCATAGGTCGGCGGTATTGCATAGCTCACAGGTCTACGTGTCATGCACGGGACCCGGTTCAATGCCGGCGGCGAAACGGATGAGAATGGCACGGTCGCGCCGCTGTTCGCCGCGCCGCATCCTCGCCTGCGGCGCTTTCGCGGTTGCGGCCTCGTCCGTTGCAGCACTCCACGTGGTGCGTCCGGATCTTGCGCCCGTGTCGCGCCGCCTCAGTGAATACGCGAACGGGCCGTACTCGGACCTGATGCTCATCGCGTTCACGGCGACCGGATTCGGGCTGCTCTTACTCGGCCGCACGGTGCGACGTGAGGCGGCGCCGTGGTCGACAGCCGCGTCCTCCCTCCTCATCGGCGCGGGTCTCGGGATGGCCGTGTCAGGCGCGTTCAAGACAGACCCGGCCGGTCTTGGTACCCGCGCGGAGGTTGTGCACAGCGCGGCTTCCGGGCTGGCCACATTCGCGATCATCACCGCCGCCGGGCTGCGGTCGGTCACGCCATTCCTCAATCGCTCCGGTGCCCGCCGCGACGTGACCGCAGGCGCCCTCGGCATGGTCTCCATTGGGCTGGGTGCCCTGAGCCGACCGCTGCACCACACCCCCTGGACGGGGCTCAGTCAACGACTGCTGTGGCTGGCACTCATGGCCTGGTTGCTGCGGACGGCCTGGACTGTCGAGGCGCTGCCACGACATCCGACGGGCCGTCCTGACGGTAGCGCGCGAAGGTAGCGGGTCTCGCCCCGCAGGTGTCACCCAAGACCCGGGCCGCGCCCGAGTGGGACCAGGGAGGCGAGCGAATAGGTCAGAAGTCCGTGTTGACCTGCTCTACCACGTTATGTAACTATCAGATCACCGAATGTAGTTGCGGCGCGGTTCAGCACACGTGACGTTCATCCTTGGAAGGGGGCGTCAGCATGAAGGTGGTCGTTCTGCTTCAGCGGGACGGCGCTGAGCATGATCGTCACCGTCGACCATGACCGCCAAGCGCGCGAAGCGGCCGCCTGCGGCGTCTGTCGACTTGAACGCCGAGACGCTGGCTGAGGTATGGGCTCACTGCGCAAGTTGCGGCTACTGGTTCCGCGTGGCCGATCCCAGCCTCGACGCCCTGTTTCTGTGTCCGGTCGACCTTCACAAGGCCGACGAGGCAGAGGTGCGCCTGCCGGAGTAAGACGGCCACCTCGCTCAGCGCGTGCGCAGCACCAGGAGCGTGTCGGTGGCCGATCCCGCGCCCCAGACCTCCCCGCGCCTGCCCAGGAGCTGGCGCACGGCAGCTCCCGGAGTGGGGCTGGCGAAGGAGAGGAAGTCCTCGGTGCGAGGATCGAACGAGACAATCGCGTCGGCACCGAAGTCGGCGTGTCGGGGTTCACGCGCCCATACACCCCGGACTGGCCGGTGAACCACAGGCTGCCGTGGCCGTCGAATGCTGCCGTGTTCAGATTCGCGTAGTCGGGACGCGGCAGTTCATAGGTCTCGACGTGGAGAGTCTCGGGGTCGACCCTGACGATCGCGTTGAGGCCTCCGTCCGTGATCCACGGAGCACCATCAGGGCCCACGATCACGCCATGCGGAGCGGAGCGTCTCCCAGAGGGATCCGCTCGGTCTCTTGCGTCGCGGGGTCGAACACGCCGAGTGCTCCGGCCGCCTGTGCGGTGTACCAGACGCGGCCGTCCGGCGCGGGGGCGACGTCGTGCGGGTGATCGCCGTCGTGCACCGCGTATTCCGACAACGCCGGCTGCGTCGGAGCCTCGCTGGCCGAAGCGGCGTACGGCGCTTCCGAGGTGGCGACCGGCTCGGAGGGCGTCACTCGTCCCGACCCCGGCGTGGGCGACAGGCGTGCCTGGGGGACCTCCGGGGCGGTACACGCGCCCGCCAGCAGCACTGCGCGAACAGCAACGCAGGCTGTCCGGCGCGTCGCGACATCCACGTTCGTCAAGGCTTGCGCAACCGACCCGGCCCGGCCCGGTACGAGGGCGGTGTGTCAACGTTCGACTTCATGCGTCGGCCAACCCAACCGAGATCGCGTTCTTCGACCGCGGCCCGTACAACCCTACGTCCTCCCCGCCGGCGGGTACTGGTCCGCCTACTGGTACAACGGCAAGCCCTACGGCAATACCACGCGACACCATCGGCACCGAGCCCTCGATCTGGCGCACGACGGCCTCCGCGCTCGTCGGCGACCTTGCGGGAGATGTACACGTCGCGGGTCAGCGAGTTGACGTCGGCGGCATTGCCGGACTTGAACGTGTTCGCGTGCTGCGCCTCGTGCATCGTGACGATCGCCGCCGCGTCGATCGACAGCGAGCGGTTGATGAAGATGCTGCCGGAACGGTGGAAGGACCCCACGCCCGCGTAGGTGTAGTTCACCGGGATCTTCCAGCGGTCGATGACGCCCAGCGCCCAGCGTCCCGTGTCCGTGGTGTTGAGCTGTGCATGGACCTGCGCCTGACGGCTGGGCGCCGCGCGGGCGGCCGCATACCGGGGAGACCGGTTCCGGTGCCGGTTCCGGTGACCGGCTCCGCAGTGTGGTCCGCGCCGGCCGTCGCGGACGTCTCGGTCGCCGTCTGGCTGGCGGCGACAGGTTCACCGACTTCGTCAGGCATCGTCCGCTCGGGATGACGTGGCACCGTCACCCGGCCGAAGCTCGCCGCCACGGCCCTGTTTCCCGCGGTCCGCTGCAGGTGCTGGATGTCGGTCGCAACACCCCCGGTTTGGTCCGCGCGGGGGGCCTCGACCGCGCCGGAGCGGCCCTGCCGCGCGTCCTCGCTCGTCGTGCAGGAAAGGCATGGCCCGACTGTCGCAAAGCACGCGCTGTACTACGCCTTTACTCCTCTTCCTCGATCGTGCCCTGGCTGCCGCGCAGCACCTCCTCGTAGCGCTCCTCCCAGTCGGTGCCCTCCTCGACAAGCTGGTCGACGTCCACGTCGATCGTGTTGAGGTCGGCCAGTTCCTCGCTCTGGAGCTCTTCGCGCGCCGGGACGCGGAACTCGTCGGCGAGCAGCTCCTGCCCTTCAGTCAACAGCCACTCGAACAGCAGCACCGCAGAGGCGGGGTTCTGAGCGGTATTCAGGAGCCCGATGCCGTTGGGCCTCACAACGATCGGCTCGACCGGCGGCTCACGGGTCACCGGCGCGCCCGAGTCGGTCAGCTCATCGACGAGGTGGTTGTAGACACTGGTGGACAATCCGTACTCGCCGGCGCCGAGGAACTGCGCGTGGGTGGTATTGCCCTCCACGAGGACCGAGTTCGACGCCATGTCGGAGAACATCTGGTCGACCTCCTCCTGGCTCATGCCCTCCTCCTCGGTGAAGTAGGCGGACAGCGCCATGTACCACTCGAAGGCCCGTGGCTCCATCATCATCTGCCCGCTGAACCGCTCGTCGGCCAGGTCCTGATAGGAGGTGGGCGGCTCGTCGATGACGTCGGTGTTCCACGACACAGTGAACACGTTGAGCCGGCTGCCGACCCAGCCTTCCTGATCGGCAACCTCGACCAGACCTTCCGAGGCCGGCCCCTCGTACTCGCGCAGCAGCCCCTCGGTGTGGGCCGTCGCCAATTCCTCGGCGTTGCTGTCGTACAGGTCGGCCCCGGCGAACCCCGCCTCGGCCTCCTGGAGCAGGCGCTGCAGGACGGTGTTGGCCGGCGCGCGGTAGACGCTTACATCAATGTCGTAGGTGTCGGTGAACGCCTCGGCGAACTCGGCGAGATCGGTGTTGGAGGTGTACACGTTGAGCGCCCCCTCTTCGGAGGCCAACTCCTGCAGCTTGTCGGTCCTTTCCTGTCCCTCCAACCCCTCGAGCTCCGCGAAAACCTCCGCGAACAGATCCTCCTGCTCGCCGCCGGCTGCTTGTTCGGACTCGGTCTGCGCGTCGCCCGTCGGGGCGGTCGGGGTGTTACAAGCGAGCGCCACGGCGGCCAGCAAGACCACCACTCCCAGATGTTGAGGAATGAATCTCATGACGACTGCTCCTCGTTGGCGGGTTGCCAGCATCCTCCCCCGCCTGGCGCGTAGGGCCAACAAACTGCGCTCAACATGCGAGACACGACGGCAATAGGCGACGAGCAGCGGGCCTACTGTAGGTACCTCGACCATGGGGAAGACCGCGACACGCACGCAGCTCAGCCTCCGCACGTCGGCCAACGACGGCGCACCTGGGCGGTCGTTCGACGACCGCGTGCAGCGCACAGTCGACCGTCTACCGTTGAAGGCCGCATGAGCCACATGGCGACGGCCGGCGTAGAGGTTCCCGCAGAAGTCACCCCGGAAGGGGCCGCGTACGTCTCCGACCTCGCCGTCGAACTGCTGCGCCGCCTCGGTTGCCGGTACGTTCCGCTCAACCCTGGCTCCAGCTTCCGCGGACTGCACGACTCGCTGGTCAACCACGGCGGCAACCGCGCTCCTCAGCTGCTGCTGTGCCTGCACGAGGAGATCGCGGTCTCCATGGCGCACGGGTACGGCAAGGCGACTGGCGAAGTCGCTGCGGCCGCTGTGCACGACCTGGTCGGACTCATGCACGCGACCATGGCGGTGTACAACGCATGGTGCGACCGCACAGGGGTGCTGTTGCTCGGTGGCGGCGGACCGGCGGACACGCGCGCCCGCCGTCGGATCGACTGGCTGCACTCCGCCGCCGTCCATGCTCAGCTGGTGCGCGACTACGTGAAGTGGGACGACGAGCCCGCGGACCCGCAGGGAATGCTCAACGCCATCGCCAGGGGGCACATGCTGGCGGCCTCCGCCCCGTCCGGTCCCGTCTACGTGACGATGGATGCCGCTCTGCAGGAGATGGCCCTTCCTGACGGGATCGTGCTGCCCGACGAGCGGCTCTCCCGCCCCACCCCCGGACCGGCCGCCGACCCGGATCAGGTGGCTGCCGTCGCCAGCCTGCTGGTGGAGGCTGAGCAGCCGGTCGTCGTGGGCGGACGGGTCGGGCTGAACACCGCCGCCACGTCAGCGCTCACCGGGCTCGTCGAGCGGCTCGGTGCGGCGTACCGCGACGACCGTAACGTCGTCGCCT
>WHTG01000272.1 GCA_009377835.1 Nitriliruptorales bacterium | reverse complement strand
TCCGGGCCGATGGCGGGTACTCGGCGTCGGAGCCCTCAAGCATCTCGATCCGACCCACGCCCGAGATCAAGTCCTGCGCATCATCCAAATCCTCACATCGAGAGAAGCGTGCACAGGTTCCACTCTTGAGCTTGGTCGCGCTGAGGTTTCCCAGGGGAGAACGAAAAACCTCGAAAACTCCCCTGCAATCACGAATTCCACCCGCGAAACCGCAGGTCGGGCAAGTTCGAATAGTGACCTGTTAGGAGCACAGACAAAGGGGTGCGCGGTCCCCAGCAGGGGAGGTCAGCTCGGGAACCAACGTCACCCTGATGATCAGCTCGCGTTTGTCGGGGCATAACTCACCTGCTGCCGGACGTGGACGGTTCGCCGGCGCCGCGACGGTGGCCTCCTTACGGTCGCGGCACATGGTCCTGAAGGGCTCGCGGAGATGAGGAAGCTCAGGCCGACTGCTGGGCTGACAAGAAGAACTCGGCGAATGCCTCGGCGAGCGTCTCGGGATGGGTCACCGGGGCGGCGTGCCCGGCACCGGAGATCTCTTGCATCCGGGCGTTGGGGACGCGGTCCGTGACAGTCCGCGCGCTGGCGGCGAAAAGCGGCTTGGTGTCCGATCCGAGCAGCACCAGCACCGGAGCGGAGATCGCGCCGAGCAGGGCCGGATCAGCGATGGGGTCCCCGTGCTCCATAGCTAGCTGGAGGTGGTTCAGCAGGTGCGGGACGTAGCGCGCTGTGGCCTCGACGTAGCCGGTGTCCTCGAGCACGGCGATCTCGTCGTCGTTGAAGGGGAAACCGGCGAACGCGCGGGCCGCATCCACCAACCTGCCCTCGGCGGCCAGCCCGCCCGTGCGGGCAAAGATGTCGCCGACAGCCGCCTGCTCCTGCTCGCCCATCAGGCTCAGCATCGAAGGTTCGAAGAGGGCCACGGCGGCCACGGCGTCGTGCTGCGCCGCCACGACAGGTGCGAACGGGGCGGACCAACCCACCAGTCCGGTCGGTTCCCCGATGCTGTCGACGTAGGCGAGGAAGTCGTCGGCAAGGCGATCGAAGCTGAGGTCGGGGTGGTCCCCGCTGACGCCACGGCCCCGCATGCTCGGCAGATGGCAGGTGAACCGGCCGGTCAGGTGCCCCACCACAGCTTGCCAATCGATGTCGCCATCGCCAATGGACCCTTGCAGGAACACGAGCGGGGGCCCCTGGCCGTGCACGGTTCCACCGATGGTGACGCCGTCGGTGGTGGTCACGTGGTGGGTGCGTTGGTTGCTCATGTGCTCTCTCCCTCTGTCTCGCGCGGTCATGCCTGCAACGATGACTCCGAAGACGCCGGAGAACGTCACCCGACCGGGTACGTTTCGACGATCAGGGGTGGTACTAAAGGTCGCGACGGGCCACCTGTGCGGCGAGATCGGCGCGTCCGTCGACGTCCACCCTGGCGTAGACGTGGGTCAGATGCTTCTTGACCGTGTTGACGGAGATGAACAGGCGTTGACCGATCTCAGCGTTGGTGTGGCCTTCGGCGACCAGCCGCACGACGTCGCGTTCGACGGGAGTCAGTGACGCCCAGCCGATCTGCGGGCGTTGACGCTCACCCCGCCCGCGGCGGGCATAGGCGACCGCGTCGGCCAGCGACAGCTCGCCGCCCGCCTCCCAACATGCGGTCGCGTCGGGCGGGTCCACCGCGGCCCGTGCCGTGTCACGGACACGATCGAAGCGGTCGGCCTGGGAGGGAAAGCGCGCGATGCCCGTGTCGGTGTGGAACCGTTGCGACGCGGCGAGCAGGCGTAGCGACCGCTCGGGCTCGCCGAGGGCCACAGCCAGGTCCGCGATCGCCTCCAGGACTGCGGCGGCCCCGACCCGGTCGCCGTAGTCATCGAGGACCTCCAGGCCCTCGTGGGCAAGCTCCCACGCCTCGTCGATCTCCCCGTCCTCCAAGGCCAGCTCCGCGAGGCCGAGCAATGACCGACCCAGCGGGTGGGGGAGCCGTGGGTCCGTCGACAGTGCGCGGCTGGCCTCCAGGTGTGTTCGCGCGTCGTCGTGGCGCTCCTGGCTTCGTGCGACCATGCCCAGCAGCCACTCGCCGACGGCCTGGTCCCAGCGGTTGCCGCCACCACGGCCGGTCCGCACGGTCCCCTCGGCCGCCGTCCGAGCAGTCTCCAGATCACCGGAAACGTATGCCGACAAAGCGAGCCAGGGCCGGACGAACATGTCGTACTGGGTCCCCTCCAAACCATGTCTTCGCACGACTGCCCGCGCCTTGGACAGCCAGTCCTGCGCCTGACCGTGGTCGCCTTGCAGGACTGCAGCTGCTCCCAAACCGGTAAGCCCGCACGCCGCCCATCCGGGTCGTCCGACCTGCCGGCTGAGCTCAACGGTGCGTCGAGCATGCCGGCGTGTCTGGTCGAGCCGACCGGACCACACCGGCCACAGCCCAAGCGGCGCGTGGGCGGCCGGGAGTTGGAAGGCGAGGTCGGTGGCCTCGCACACCTCGACGGCCTGCTCGAACATGCGGCACCCGCCGTCGATCGAGCGGATGTGAAGGAGTGCTGCCCCAGCGAACGCCAAGACGTAGGCGTGGGTCGGAGCATCTCCGTACCGCTGAACATGCTGGACCGCCTCCTCGACGTCGGCGTCCACCTGCTCGCTGGTCGACAGTCCCGACAGCGCCCCCGAGAAGGCTCGTTGGCCCACCGCGACCGCGAGCGCACCGCCCACATCGGCGGCGCGCGATGCGTCGACCGCCTTGCTCGCCGACCGATACGCGCTGGCCGGCTCGCTGCCGGCAAGGGCCAGGGCCGCGGCGGTGATCAACGCCCGCACGCGCTCGTCATCAGGGGCACCCGGGACTTCTGCCGCGTCGTGCAGCCGCCTGTGCACCTCCCGGGACAGACCGCGCTCGAACCAAAAGCGGACGATCGGCTCGGTGATGCCCGCCAGCCCCCGCAGGTCTCCCGTCTCCGCCGCCCAGTCCATCGCGGCACGCAGGTCATCCAGGTCGGCCGCCAGCCGCGTCGCCCAGGGCTCGGGCTGTGGACCCTGCAGACCCTCCTGCGCCCGCCCTGCCAGCCCGACATGGAACTCCAGGTGGCGGCCACGCACCCGATCGAGGTCGTCCAGCTCGGACAGTCGCTGCCGGGCGTACACGCGGATGGTTTCCAACAGCCGGTAACGGGCCCTGCCGTGACGCTCGACCACCTGCACCATCGACTGCTCGACCAGCGCGGCGACCAAGTCGAGCACATCGTCGCCGTCGATCCCCTCTCCGCCCACCACCTCCTCGGCAGCATCCAGTTCGAACGATCCGGCGAACGCCGACAACCGCGCCAGCGCCAACCGCTGCGCGTCGTCGAGCAGGTTGTAGCTCCAGTCCAGCGACGCCTCGAGCCTCTGTTGACGTGCCGGCGCACCCCGCAGGCCGCCAGTCAACAGCCCGAAGCGATCCGACAGGCCGGCCGCGATCTG
>WHTG01000088.1 GCA_009377835.1 Nitriliruptorales bacterium | reverse complement strand
GGCGGGAGGGCGGGGGACCCGAGGGGTCAGTGTTTCTCGGCCTCGGCCCACGACGGGCCGGTGGCGGTGTCCACCTCCAGCGGGACCGCGAGGTCGACGACACCGCACATGGCGACGCCGAGCAGCTCACGAAGGCCGTCCTCCTCGCCGGACGCGGTTTCGCAGACCAGCTCGTCATGTACCTGCAGCAGCAACTGCGACTGCATGCCCTGCTGCCGCATCGCGTGGTAGACGGCCACCATCGCCTTCTTGATGATGTCGGCGGCGGTCCCCTGGATCGGGGCGTTGAGAGCCATGCGTTCTGCCATCTCGCGACGCTGCCGGTTGTCGCTCATCAGGTCAGGCAGGTACCGGCGCCGACCGAACAACGTGGAGGTGTACCCGTCGACCCGAGCCCGTGAGACGACCCCCTGGAGGTACTGACGGACCTTCGGGAACCGCGCGAAGTAGGCGTCCATGAGCTCCCGCGCCTCGTCCGGGGGAATCCCCAGCTGCTGCCCGAGGCCGAAGGCGCTCAAGCCGTACGCCAGGCCGTAGGTCATCCCCTTGATCCGGCTCCGCAGGGTGTTGTCGATCGACGACACCGGCAGGTCCCAGACCATCGCGGCGGTGGTCGCGTGGATGTCCTCGCCGGAACCGAATGCCGACAGCAGACCCTCGTCTGCCGACAGGTGTGCCATCACGCGCAGCTCGATCTGGCCGTAGTCGGCCAGCAGCAGCGACGTGAATCCCTCCCCCGGCACGAAGGCGCGGCGGATCTCGCGTCCCTGAGCGCTGCGAATCGGGATGTTCTGCAGGTTCGGGTTCTGCGACGACAGCCGCCCCGTGACCGCCACCGTCTGGTTGAGCTCGGCGTGGATGCGGCCTGTGGCCGGGTTGATCAGCGGAGGGAGGGCGTCCACATACGTCCCCTTCAGCTTTGAGACTTCCCGGTACTCCAGCAGCGGCTCGATGATCGGGTGGGTGTCGAGCAGGCTGGTGAGCGCCGAGGCGTCGGTGGTGTATCCGGTCTTGATGCGCTTGGTCTTGGGCAGCCCCAGCCTCTCGAATAGGATGACCTGCAGCTGCTTGGGCGAGTCGAGACTGAACTCCTCTCCCGCGTGGTCGTAGATCTCGTCACGAAGCTGGCGCATACGGTCGCCGAGGCTCTCTCCCATCTCCTCGAGCACCGACCGGTCGACAGCGACTCCTGCCTGCTCCATCGCCGCGATGACCGGCACCAACGGCAGCTCCAGTTCGTGCAGCAGCTCTCCCTGGTTCCGTTCGGCCAGTTCCCGCTCGAGCACGACGGCCAGTTCACGCAGCGCCTCGGCCGACAATGCCCGCTGTTCCCAGTCGTCGTCGACCGCCATCGCCAGCTGCCCCGCGTCCGAAGGGCCGGCGTCGGAGCGCAATTCCTTGTTCAGGTACTGCAGCGCCAGCGCCTCGAGGTCGTACGTCCGCTGCGCCGGGCTCACCAGGTATGCAGCCAACTGCGTGTCGACTCTGACACCGGCGACCTCCCAGCCGCGGGAGCGGGCCGCATGCAGCAGCACCTTGGCGTCGTGGACGTGCAGAGGCCGGTGGTCGTCCCCCAGGAGGACCGCCAGCGCCTTGAGGTCCTCGTCCGCAACGTCGTCGAGTGCGACCGTGCCGGGCTGCGCGCCCTCGGCAGCCAGAGCGACAGCGTTCCAGCGCAGCTCTGGCGGCCGGCCGGTGGTGAACGGGAGCACCGCCACCGCCACGCCCTCTGCCTGCGCCTCCAGCCACGCCGCGAGTTCGCCCGGCGCGAAGGTCACGGGCGCTGCCGAGAAGGAATCCGCATCAACCGTGGTCTGGACCGACAGGACCTGTTCGGACAACCGCTCCCACAGTGAGCGGAACTCGAGTGTCGCGAACAGCCGGCGGACGGACTCGGGGTCCACATCCCCCATTCGCAGCGCCTCGACCGGCTCCGGTACCTGCAGGTCGCGCTGGAGTTCGGCGACCTCGTAGCCGATGCGGACCGCCCCCTCGTGCTCGGCGAGCAGCGCAGGGAGCTTCTTGCCCTTCACTTTGTCGAGGTTGGCGAAAATCCCGTCAAGATCACCGAATTCGTTGATCAGCTTCGCCGCAGTCTTCTCCCCCACGCCGGGAACACCGGGAATGTTGTCACTGGGGTCGCCACGCAGCGCGGCGAGCACCGCGTAGCGGTCCGGAGCGACGCCATAACGGTCCTGGACGGCGGCGGTATCCATCAGCACCGTGTCGCTGATCCCGCGGCGCGTGTAGAGCACCGTGGTGTGCTCGTCGATCAGTTGGAAGGCGTCGCGGTCTCCCGTAACCACGAGGGTGTCGATTCCTTCCTCCCTCGCGACGGTGGCGTAGGTGGCGATGACGTCGTCCGCCTCGCACCCGTCGACCCCGACGACTGGGATCTGCAGGACGTCGAGCACCTCCAACACGAGCGGGATCTGGGACCGGAAGTCGTCGGGACTGTCCTCCCGGTTGGCCTTGTACTGCGGGAGGATCTCCACGCGATGTGCCGGACGGCCGCGGTCGAAAGCCACCGCGACGTACTCCGGCCGCTGTTCGCCAAGCAGCTTGATCAGCATCGTCGTGAACCCGTAGACCGCGTTGGTCACCTGCCCCGTGGTCGTGCGCAGATCAGGCGGCAGGGCGAAGAACGCCCGAAAGGCAAGGCTGTACCCGTCGAGGATCGCGAGGACGGGCGTCGGACTCAACAGATCACCCCAGTCGCTTCCGCAGTGCTCAAAATCGACCCTTTGAGGATTGGACCTTGAGAATCTGCCGATTCGGCAAACTCCTACCGCTGTCGCAGGTTATCCTTCCTGTTCTGCGCTTCGATGGGGAGCGCCCAAAAGCGTCGGGACCAACGGGCACGAGGCGACGGCGCGAACCCCGTTTTGTCTATGTAAGGAGATCTGCATGCAGAGCAGCAAAAGGCTGCACATCCTGGCTCTCGTAGCGGCCCTTGCCCTGGTGGCGGCGGCGTGCGGCGGCGGCGGCGGTGAAGGCGGCGAGACCGAAGAGCCGACGGATGGTGCAACGGAAGCCACGACCGACGGCGCCGAGGCCGAGACCGAGACCGAAGCCGCCGGCGGCGGCGAGGGTGACGGCACCTTGCACATCGGCACCATCCTTCCCGAGACGGGTTCGCTCGCCTTCCTCGGGCCCCCCGAGTTCGCAGGTGTGGAGCTGGGCGTCCAGGAGGTCAACGAGGCCGGCGGCGTGCTGGGCAACGACGTGGAGCTGTCGCAGGGCGACTCCGGCGACACCACCACCGACGTGGCGAACCAGACCGTCGACAGTCACCTGAGTGCCGGCGCCGACGCGATCATCGGCGCTGCGTCGTCCGGTGTCTCCTTCACGGTGATCGACAAGATCACCGGCGCGGGCGTCGTGCACTTCTCGCCGGCGAACACCTCGCCGGACTTCACCGACTACGACGACAACGGCCTGTACTTCCGCACGGCGCCCTCAGACGTGCTCCAGGGCCGTGTGCTCGGTGAGCTGATCATCGAGGACGGCAACGCCAGTGTTGGCATCCTTGCGCTGCAGGACCCGTACGGTGAGGGCCTTGCCGACAACGTCGAGTCCTCCGTCACCGATTCGGGTGGCGAGGTCCTCGAGAAGATCATCTACAACCCGCAGGCGAAGAACTTCGACGCCGAGGTGCAGCAGATCGCGTCCGCCGACCCGGAGGCGATCGTGCTCATCGGGTTCGACGAGTCCGCGAAGGTGATCACTGAACTCATCGAGCAGGGGCAGGGTCCGCAGGACAAGACGCTGTACCTGGTCGACGGCAACACCGGGAACGCGCTGGGTGAGCAGATCAAGCAGAAGGGCGCCCTCGAGGGTGTCAAGGGCACGATCCCCGGCGCCGAGGCAACGCCTGAGTTCCGGGACCGTCTGAAGGAGGTCGACCCGGAGCTGCAGGATTACAGCTACGCGGCCGAGTCCTACGACGCGGTCATCGTGATCGCGCTGGCGGCTATCCAGGCCGAGAGCGACGCCGGTGCAGACATCGGCGAGAACCTCCCGGACGTGACCCGCGAGGGGACGAAGTGCAGCTCCTTCCAGGAGTGCGCTGACCTTCTCGAGCAGGGCGAGGACATCGACTACGACGGTGTCAGCGGCCCCATCGAAATGGACGACAAGGGCGACCCGACCGAGGCCAGCATCGGGATCTACACATTCGGTGCCGACAACAAGTTGACCGACGAGGTCGACTACCGGGCCGGCAAGGTCTAAGGCCGAGCCTGACGAATCACCGTGGGGCCCGGCGCTGCCGGGCCCCACATCTTTTCCGACTCAGCCTCGGCCTCGGCGAGGCGCCCCGGCTACTCGGCCTTGGCGAGTGTCCCCAGGTACAGCTCGATGACCTTCGGGTCCTCCAGCAGCGCCCGGCCGGTGTTGGTGTAGGCATTGGTGCCCTGGTCCAGCACGTACCCGCGGTCGCAGATCTGCAGGCATCGCCGGGCGTTCTGCTCGACCATGATGATCGAAACCCCGGCCCGGTTGATCTGCTTGCAGCGGATGAAGACCTGGTCCTGGAATGCCGGCGAGAGACGCGCGGACGGCTCGTCGAGCAGGAGAACGGCGGGGTCCATCATCATGGCGCGCCCCATGGCGAGCATCTGGCGCTCACCACCGGACATGGAGCCTGCCTTCTGCTTGCGCCGGTTGGCCAGCAGCGGGAACAGCTCGGTGACGACGTCGAACCGCTCCGAAAACCCCTTCGGATTGAGGTACATCCCCATCTCGAGGTTCTCCTCGACAGTCAAGCTCGGGAAGACGTTGTTGTTCTGCGGCACGTAGCCGATTCCCTTCGACACAAGTTCGTGCGCAGGTGCACCGGTGACATCCTCGCCGCGGAAGGTGACGATGCCGGAACGAATCGGGATCAAACCGAACATCGCCTTGAGCAGCGTGGACTTGCCCGCTCCGTTGGGGCCGATGATGCCGATCAACTCCCCGTCGTACAGATCGAGTTGCGTCCCGTTGAGGATGTTGACCTCTGGCACGTAGCCGGCGATCAACTCTTCGGCGTTGACGAGCATCTGCCGCCCCGCGGGGGATGCGGGCTCGACCCGGGAGCCAGCCTGTTGTTCTTCGTGCCCGGCGTCACTCATCACTGCACCTGCTCTTCGCTCTCGAGGACTTCCTGCGCCTCGGCGAACTGCCGTTCCTCTTCTTCGTCGGTGAGCGGCGCGTCGTGGTGGGCGCCCAGATAGGCGTCGATCACGCGGCGATCCTGGCCGATCGCGTGCGGCACACCCTCAGCGATGATGGCGCCCTCCGCCATGACGATGACCCAGTCACTGATGTCGTAGACGACGTCCATGTCGTGCTCCACGAACAGCACCGTCATGCCGTCGGCCCGCAGTTCCTTGACGTGCACCAGCAGCGACTGTGTCAGCGCCGGGTTCACACCGGCCATCGGCTCGTCGAGCATGATGACCTGCGGCTGGACCATGAGCGCACGCGCCATCTCGAGCAGCTTGCGCTGACCCCCGGAGAGCGTCCCCGCCCAGTCGTCACGCTTGTCGATGAGTTTGAATCGCTCGAGCAGGCTTATCGCTCGCTTCTCGATCTGGCGTTCCTGTTCACGCCACAGGGGGCGGATCAGCGCCTTGAACATGCTCTCACCGGACTGGCCGGTCGCACCCAACTTCATGTTGTCCATGACCGTCAGGCGCGACAGCGCCTTCGTCAGCTGGAATGTGCGCACCACGCCGGCCCGCGTGACGTTGTGGGCACCCATGTGGTTGAGCTTCTGCTCCCGGTGACCGTCGCCGTTCGCCGTAAGCGGCCGATACACCCACGAACCGGCGTCGGGCTTGTCGAATCCGGTCAGGAGGTTGAAGAACGTGGTCTTCCCGGCCCCGTTGGGGCCGATCAGAGCCGTGATGGCGCCGCGCTGGATCTCCACGTGTTCGACGTCGACAGCGGTGAGCCCGCCGAAGCGCCGGGTGACCCCGTCGACGGTCAGGACCGGGTCGGGCTTGGCCGAACCCGGTGACGCATCGACATCGTCTACCCAGGTCGGCGGGAGGCTATCGCTCATCGAGCGCCAACTCCTTTCTGTCACCGAAGATCCCCTGGGGCCGGAAGATCATCAACAGCATGAGACTCACGCCGACCAGGACGAACCTGACCTGACCGATCTGAGTTCCCGACAGCAACCCGGGAAGCGGCCCGTCGGGCGCGACCGCCGCGCGTAGGACGGAGTTGGTCAGCGAGAGCAACGCCCAGAAAATCATCGCGCCTGCGATCGGCCCGAAGATCCGCGCCGTGCCACCGAGGATGAGGATGACATAGGCGAAGAAGGTGACCGGAGTCGAGTAGGTGTCGGGCTGCACCGACTGGCTGCTGATCGACGTGATGAAGCCCGCGATCGCCCCGATCACGCCGCCGAGAATCAGGCTCTGCATCTTGTAGAAGTACACGTTCTTTCCGAGGCTGCGCGCTGCATCCTCGTCCTCGCGGATCGACTTGATCACGCGGCCCCACGGGCTGTGCATCAGCAGGTACATCATGAGGGAGAGCAGGATCACCAGCCCCCAGCCGACCGTCAGGACCCACGCCACCCGCTCGTCGACCCGCACCAGCCATAACCCGTACGTCCCGCTGGAGTACGGGTTGATCGTGTAGAAGTCGCGGGCGAACTGCGTGAGCCCGGACGACCCCCCGGTGACGTCGCGCAGGGCGACGGAGCGGAACGTCAGACGCAGGATCTCCGCCGCCGCGATCGTGACGATGGCGAGATAGTCCGCGCGCAGGCGCAGCGTCGGGACCCCGAGCAGCAGCGCCAGGACGACCGCAGCCGCCAACCCGACGATGAGGCCGATCCACATCGGCAGGCCGATGGTGTTGACCGCTACGGCAAGTCCGTACGCACCGATGGCCATGAACCCGGCCTGCCCGAAGTTGAGCAGCCCCGTGTAGCCGAAGTGCATGTTGAGGCCGATAGCGGCAAGGCAGAAGACCACCGCGTCCCGACCGACCGCGGCCCTCGCCGCGGCGCCGAGGATTCCCTCCCAGTTCACGGTTCCTCCAGTCCGGGATCAGCCGACGCGCTCTGCGCGGCCGAGGATGCCTTGCGGCCTGACGAGCAGGACGAGGATCAGGACCAGCAATCCGCCCACCTCTTTCATCTCGGGCGGGATGATCATCGTCGAGGTCTGGACGAAAATGCCGATGACAAGACTGCCGACCAGCGCTCCGTAGGCTGTTCCCAGACCGCCGAGCGTCACACCCGCGAACATCAGGAGCAGGAGGAGTGATCCCATCTCCCAGTGCACCTGCTGGTTGAGGCCGAACAAGACGCCGCCAAGTGCAGCCAGGCCGGCGCCGAATCCCCAGACGAACTGGATGACGCGCTCCACATTGATGCCCGACGAGGCCGCAAGGTCGGCGTTGTCCGACACTGCACGCATCGCCTTGCCGATCTTGGTCTTCTGCAGCACGAGCGCGACGCCCACAAGGACGACGATCGACAGGGCGATCGTGACCAGGTCCTTGGGCGCAACCCGCACCAGCCCCAGCTCCAGACCCCGCTGCACCGCGTACTGCGCGTAAGGGGCGGTTCGGCCGCCGAAGACGATCAGGTAGATGTACCGCAGGGCCAGGCCCAGGCCGATGGAGATGACGAGCTGGGCGATGAGCCCCGTGCCGCGGTGGCGCAGGGGCCGCCACAGTCCCGCGTTGAGGGCCAGGCCGCCGACGATCCCGACGATGACCGCCAGGATCGTTGCCGGCACCAAGTGGATGCCGCCGCGGACGTTGATCCACCAGGCGACGAGTGCACCGAACGTCACCAGGTCGCCGTGGGCGAAGTTCACCAGGCCGGTCGTGCCGAAGATCAGCGACAGGCCGACCGCGGCCATGGCGATGATGAAGCCGAACGTGATGCCGGACACCAGCAGGGACAGGAACGCCCCGAGCCGGCGACCCCCCCTCGCAGCACCCTCGCCGAGCGGGAACAACAGCGGCCGCTGCTGCCCGGACGCGACGGTGAACTCGAGTGTCGCGCGGTCGGGGTTCGTCAGCCCGACGCCCTCCGGAAGGCTCTCCTGGTTCAGCTCGGCGACGTAGTCGCCTGGACCCGGCAATTCGAGCAGGTAGTTGCCCTCGGCGTCTGACGTCGCGACGCCGATCTCCTCGCCGGCCGCCGTCGAAATTCGGATCTCGACGCCCTCAACCGGCTCCGGCTCCCCCTCCTCCGGACGTTGGACGATGCTGCCGCGTACCGCCTCGCCAGCGCCCTCCTCCTCCTGGGCCTGGGCCACCGCCGGGCCGAAGAACGTCACCGTGCAGGCCAGCGCCAGAACCAGCCACAGGAACCTACGCACTTGTGAGCACCCGCTCTCCTTGCCTTTGCTGCGACCCCGACCCGGACCCCCCGAAAGGAGGCCCTTCGACGTGACTGAGCAGCGTGGTCCGAACGTCAGCGACGGGTCACGAATTCTCGGCCGCCAGCGCGGCATGGTAGCGGAATCGACCCCTGAAGAGGACCGATCCAAAATGTGTTCGCGCGCGGTCTCCCGATGCGGTCGTGGTCGAGCCGGTCTAGGACTGGGTCTCGTAACGTTCCACCACTTGTGAAGCGACAGCTTTCATGGCCAGGCGCCGCTCCATCGCCGTCTTCTGCAGCCAGCGGAAGGCGGCCGGTTCCGTCATCCCTTCGTGCTCCTGCAGCAGTCCCTTGGCGCGCTCCACCAGCTTGCGCGCCTCCAGGCGGTCGGTCAGGTCCCCGACCTGGTCCTCCAGCCCCTGCAGATCCTTGAAGCGGCCGGCGGCGATCTGGATGGCGGGGAGCAGGTCGTGCTTCTGGAACGGCTTCACGAGATATGCCATGGCGCCGGCGCGGCGCGCCTTGTCGATCAGGTCACGCTGGCTGAACGCGGTGAGGATGAGCACCGCCGACAACCGCTCCTTCGTGATCTGCTCGGCTGCCTGGATCCCGTCCATCACGGGCATCTTCAGGTCCAGGATGCACAGGTCGGGGCGCAGCTCCCGTGCAAGCCGCACGGCTGTCGCGCCGTCGGACACCTCCGCGACCACATCGAACCCCTCCTCGAGCAGCATCTCTTTGAGGTCGAGACGAATCAGCGCCTCATCCTCGGCGATGAGCACTCTGATGGGACGGTCGGTCGGCCCGATCCGGGCCTCCTCGGTCACCAGGCTCTCCTCGTCGGGGGACGTTGCGGCGGCGTTCACCGTGCCTCCAGAAGTCGATCGAGTAAGTCGTCCTGTTCCGCTTCCAGCGCGGCGATCTGTTCGCGCAGCCCGCGGCGCTGACGTTCCAGTCGCTGGAGGTCGCCATCGGCCTCCCGGCGCTCGCGGTGTGCCAAGGGGGTCTCGGCGACAACGGCGGCAGTCTCCGCCTCGTGGGCGATGTCCTGCTGGAACGCGACCTGCTCGTCGACGATCCGCAGCGCTTCGCGGGCGCGTACGAGCTCCTGTCTGGCGTCCGCCAGACGCTTCTCCAGGTTGCCGCGCAGCATGCCGACCAGAACCTCCCGGCGCCGTGACGGCGGCCATCGTGCAAGGGCTGGGCAGTCTAGTCGAGGGTGTCGAGCCGCAGCTGTCTTGGTGGGTCCCGAGGGATTCGAACCCTCACGCCTTTCGGCACACCATTTTGAGCGGTGCGTGTCTGCCATTCCACCAGGGACCCGGGTCGACCGTAGCGGCCATGATTCTTGCCGCACCACGTATCGGTCTGCGCGTGGCAGTTCGGACAGAGTATCCGAAGGTTCTCCAGGCGGTTGTCGCGCCGGTCTCCGTTGATGTGGTCCAACCGCAGGGGCACCGGCTTGCCGTCCCACTCCTCGAGGCCGCAATTGTCACAGCGTTCCGGCTTCATGCCCTCGCTGATGAGGCGCCGGCGCAGCCTGGCCGTCGACAGGTAGTCGGAGTTGCGGACCAAGATGCTTTCCAGGGTGCGCTGTGGCCGGGATGCGACCGACTGGCCGCGGCTCCAGCCCTGGCCTTTGAAGTGTGAGGTGTCCAGCCCGAGTTGCAGGACCTGCGCCTTCGCCGTGGTCCACGCGCCGCCGCTGCCGCCGTAGCCGAGGTGCTCCATCACCTGGCGCATCGATGTCGACGCGACGACTGCCATACGGAGTTCGTCCTCAGTCCAGCGGCCCCGCACCGGCGCATGCGCGACCGCGTCATCCGGGTCCGCCGCCCACGCCGGCGACCTGGCGCGGCGCAGCAACTCGGGGGCATCGAGCTCGAGCTCCAGCATCCGCCGCCGTACGGCCGTCAGGGACCCGCCGCCCTTCGCCAACCCGAGCCGGTCGAGCAGCTCGACGATCGTCGTCGACTGCTCGACCGCGGCAATCAGATCCTCGTCCGTCCATGATCGTGGTCGTCCCATGGGTGCACCGTCTCATGAGGGTGTGACAGCTCTCATGGGCTCTCCGGGGGTTCGTGCGCACCACACGCGGCTAGCCTTCCGGCGACATGCGGATCCTGCGTGCACGTACCGAGCTGCCGGTCAGCGCCGCCGAGGCGTTCGCCTGGCACGAGCGCCCGGGGGCCCTGGAACGCCTCAAGCCCCCGTGGGCGCCGCTCACCCTCGAGCAACCCCCCACCAGCCTCGCTGTCGGCACCCAGGTCGTCCTGCGAGCAGGCATCGGACCGTTCCGGACGCGGTGGGTCGCCGAACACGTCACGTATGACCCGCCGCACGAGTTCCGCGACGTCATGCGCTCCGGCCCGTTTTCGGTGTGGAACCACCGTCACCTCTTCGAAGAACTAGCTGACGACCGCAGCGCCCTTGTCGACGAGGTGACCTACCGCCTGCCGGTCGCAGCCGTGCTCGATCCTGTCCTCGGCGCCGCGGTCGACCGGCGATTGCGCAGGATGTTCGAGTTCCGCCACCGCAGGACCGCCGGCGACCTTGCTCGCCACCGGGCGACCAAGGAGCACAGGTTGAACGTCGCGATCAGCGGTGCATCAGGCATGATCGGCCGATCACTCAGCGCCTTTCTCACCGCCGGGGGACACACGGTCGTGCCACTGGTGCGGCGCGAGGCGCGTGCCGGCGAGATCCGCTGGGACCCCCAGCGTGACAGCGTCGACGCGGACGCGCTGCGGGGCGTCGACGCCGTGGTGCACCTCGCCGCAGAACCGTTCAAGCCACGCCCAATGACCGCCGGGAAGCGGCGCCGTCTGCGCGACAGCCGTATCGACGGCACCCGCACGATCGCCACCGCGCTGGCGAGAATGGACGGTGGTCCACGGACGCTCGTGTCGGCCAGCGGGGCGAACTGGTACGGCGACCGCGGTGACGAGGAGCTGACCGAGAGCAGCGCTCCGGGCGCGGGCGACATGCTCTGCGAGATCACGAAGGAGTGGGAGGAGGCGACGGAGCCGGCACGGCAGGCCGGCATCCGCGTCGTTCAGATCCGCACGGGCGTCGTGCTGGACCGCGCCGCCACGGTGCTCCAGGTCCTCGGATCGCTGGCTCGTCTGGGCGCGACCGCGCCCCTCGGCGGCGGCCAACAGTACTGGCCGTGGATCTCGATGGACGACACGATCGGGATCTACCACCTTGCGTTGACATCGCCCGAGCTAGAGGGGCCAGTCAACACGGGCAGCCCCAACCCCGTCACCAACGAGGAGTTCACGCGCACGCTGGCGCGGGTCCTGCACCGGCCTGTGATCCCCGTTCACGTGCCCCGTTTCGTCCCTGCGATGGTGATCGGGCGGGACTTCGCGAACAGCCTCCTTTTCACGAGCATGCGGATGGTCCCACGGCGCGCCGTTGCTGCCGGCTACGAGTTCCGCCATCCCACCTTGGAGGGTGCGTTGCGGGACGTCTACGGGCGCTGAGCTACGGTGACGCCATGCCTGCCGAGGACGACCCTGTGGCGCGGAACCGGGCCATCCACCCGCGCCGCGCCACCGGGAGACCCCAGCTGGGGGACGACACGCTGCGGACGGTGATGAGGGTGACCGGCATCGGTGTCGGGCTGGCGACGCTGGTCCTGCTGGTCATCCTGAGCATCGACTGACGTGCTCCTAGCGCCGGCAGCCCTCGGCAAGTTCGGCG
>WHTG01000188.1 GCA_009377835.1 Nitriliruptorales bacterium | reverse complement strand
GTCGGCAGCCGGCGGCGCTAGTCGCGCCGGTGGAGGCCATCACGCGCAGTCGCGGGGGCGTCGTGCTTGTTCTGGCCCTCGGGTTGTTCGCGATGTCGAACGTGCCCATCAGCAACGCGCAGGCAGCGCGGCAGGCGCCGGCGGATGACGCGCAGCAGAACGAACAGCTGCGCGAGGACCTGGACGACGCCAGGACGCAAACCGCAGAGGCAGCGGCCCTCGCCCAGCAGGTCAACGAGGAACTCAGCGGCGTCCGGGCCGACGTCGAGAACCTGACGCTGGTGCAGCGAGCGTCGTCGACGCAGTGGTCGACGGTTGTGTTGGCATTCCTCGTGGGGGTCGTCTGGGCCCTCCTCGTCGGGCGGTTCGCCGCACGGTTTCGCCGGCGATTCGCGCAGAAGGCCGTGCCCGAAGGCCACTGAGGCCGCGGCACGGCGGGCGGCTGCGTGACCTGCTAGACCGCTGCGATGCTTGACTCGGTTGTGGCGCTGCTGCGATGTCCGGTCTGCGGCGACGACGTCGAACTGCGGGATGCATCGCTGGTGTGTGCGCGAGCGCACCGCTTCGACGTCGCGCGGCAGGGCTACGTCAACCTGCTCCCCGGTGGTACCAAGCACGCGGGGGACACCGCTGCCATGGTCGTTGCGCGGGGCAGGTTTCTCGACGCGGGCCACTTCGCGCCGCTGCTGCGAGCCGTGGCCGGCGAGGCCCGCCGCTGGGAGCTGGCGGGTGAGGGCGGCGCCGTCGTGGATCTGGGCGCGGGGACAGGGCACTACCTCGCGGCCGTGCTCGACGCCTTGCCGGGATGGTCCGGGTTGGCCGTCGACGTGTCGAAATACGCCGCGCGGCGTGCCGCTCGCGCGCACCCGCGTGCCGGTGCAGTCGTCGCCGACGTGTGGCGGCCCCTGCCGGTCGGCGATGCGGCGGCGGACCTGGCGCTCGACGTCTTTGCCCCGCGCAACGTCGACGAGATCCGCCGGATCCTCCACCCCGGGGGGGCCTTCGTCGTCGTGACGCCCGCACCTGACCACCTGCGGGAACTGGTCGACCCACTGGGACTGGTGCGCGTCGATCCGGACAAGCACCGACGCCTCGAGCGTGACATGGCGGCCCTGGCGCGGATCCGGCGTAGCGAGGTGCGATTCGAGCTGCGGCTGGATCGCGGCGCTCTCGAAGCGCTGGTGCGCATGGGCCCGTCGGGCCACCACCACGGCCACGCTGAGCTGCGTGATCTGCTGGTCGACGTGGCCGAACCCACGACGGTGACGTGTGCCGTCCACGTGTCCGTGTACCGGCATCCGTGAACACGGGCTGGGCAACTCCGCGAGTTCGCCTGCCGCATGCGGCTTTCGTCTGCTGCGTCCCCTTGACGGCGGCTGCGGTGGCGTCGACGGTTGACGTTCAACGCAAATCCGGGAGGCAGGGCATGGCGGTTGTCGGAGTGAGCTATTGGAGCAGGCGGGACTCCGCGGACAGAGCTCTGCTCGGCCAGGCGGCGCTCGACGTGTGCAAGGCGCTCAAGGCGTCGGGTGCGGTGCAGGAGGCCCGCTTCTACTGGGCGGGTCCTGACACGGTCGTTGTGCAGGTGACGGCAGAGACGGCCGAGCCGCTGATGCAGCCGCCGAACGCCGATGCGGCGCGCGCCCTGTTCGCCCTCGCCGATATGGCGACGCGGGATCGCTACGAGCAGTGGATCGACTCGCGGACAGGGCTCGAGCAGTACACGCTGGCCGGCCGCTGAGGCTCACTGAACCAACCCTCAGGCTGCGCTGAACCGACCACCGCGAACCCGGCCCACGGCCTGTCCCGCACGGGTCAAGCTCCATCCTGCGACGTGGGGCCTCCACCGCGGCTTCACCCTGCACGCTCATCCGGCAGCGCGCAGCTGTTGTGCGCAGCCATGGCCCCTGCATGCGCGTCAGGGGTGACATGCGCGCAACGCCTTAAATGCAGCGGTGTGATTTGCCACACTTGGTACGGTGTGTGGTCCGGCGGCTATCGACAGTGACGAGGTGGCACCGCCTCCGACGGAGGGCCGGAACCCTGCTCATGACTTCCCCCGCAGGAGAACGAGCGGCACGACACGACGCCGCTGACGACCATGGCGCGCGTCGCATCGTCGATCGCGTCCTGCAGCAGCTCGACATGGACGTCGCGTACCTCACGGAGTTTCGCCCCGGCCGCCAGGTCTTCCGGGCGGTGCGGGGCGACGGCGGGGCGTTCCAGGTGACCGCGGGCGACGACCACCCGCTCAATGACAGCTTGTGCCGGCTGATGGTCGAGGGCGAGATTCCCAACGCGATACCCGACCTGAGCGCCGACGAACGTATCCGGAGTCTCGACGACGAGTTCGCCGGATCGGCGGGCGCGTTCATCGGCGTGCCGGTGCGGCTGGCCGACGGCACCCTGTACGGGTCCCTGTGCTGTGTGAGCCGCGAGCCGAAACCGGACCTGGACCACCGCGACGTCGCGTTCGTCCAGCTCCTCGCAGAGTTCCTCGCCGAGCCGCTGACCGGCTGGCGCGACCGGCGCGTCGCGCGGCGCGAGATCGAGCAACTGCTCGACAGTGACGCGATGATCCCGGCGCTTCAGCCGATCGTGAGCCTGATCGACGGACGCTGTGTCGGGGTCGAGGCGCTGGCGCGGTTCCCCGGCAGCGGGGCCACCCCCGAGATGATGTTCGCACGCGCGCGTGAGGCAGGAGTCGACGAGCGACTGGAACACGCAGCCGTCGCCATGGCCTTGGCCCGGCGGCACAGGGTGCCGCGGGGCGCGGAACTCAGCTTCAACGTCGGTCCGGCGGGGATCCTCGCAAGCGGCCTCGACGCCCTGCTGCGGGCGTATCCGCCGCTGAGCGGCCTGCTGCTGGAGATCACCGAGCATGTCTCGGTCGCGGAGTACGCCACGCTCGCGGACGTTCTGACGCCGCTGCGTGCGGACGGCCTGCGCTTGGCGGTAGACGATGTCGGCGCGGGCTACTCGTCACTGCGCCACGTGCTGCGGATGGCGCCGGACGTCATCAAGATCGACCGCTCACTGGTCAACGGAATCGCCCGCGACGCAGCGCAGCGCACCATCGTCACCGGCATCGTGCTGCTCGCCCTAGATCTGGACGCCGAGACCATCGCCGAGGGCGTGGAGACGGCCGCGGACGCCACGGCGCTGACGGACCTCGGGATCGACATGGTGCAGGGCTACCTGCTGGCCGCGCCGACAGTGGACCCCGACGAGTGGCGGACGTGGGAGACACCGTGGCTGCTGCCGGGCGGGCGCTCCGACCGCAGCCGGGCCCCGAGTTCGGTGCGGATGTCCAGCTAGCCCACGGTGAACGCCGCCAGTGTCAGCGCGCCCGGCGGTCTGGGCGCCCATGACGCAACGGTCTCACACCGAACACGCGGCGTCGAGGTCACGTTTCGGTCAGCCGGATGGCGGCTTGGGCGGCGCGTCCTTCTCCAGGTGGGCCAGCTCGCGGGCGAAGTCGTCGGGTGACGTGAACCCCTTGTAGACCGACGCGAAGCGCATGTACGCGACGGGATCGATGACGCGCAGCTCGCTGAGCACCTCGGCGCCCACAGTCTCGCTGGGCACCTCGCGCAAGCCGGCCGTGCGGATGTGGTCGTCGACGGCGGCGACCGCGTCGGCCACGGTTTCCCCGCTCACGGGGAGGTTCTTCGTCGCCTTCTCGATGCCGGCGCGGACCTTTGCGCGGTCGTACGGCTCGGCGATGCCGCTGCGCTTGCGGACCAGGATCCCCACGGCCTCGATGCGTTCATAGGTGGAGAAGCGCCTGCCGCACGAGCGGCACTCGCGTCGCCGGCGGATAGCCGCACCCTGCTCGGCGGAGCGTGAGTCCACCACCCGGTCGTCGTCGGTCTTGCAGTACGGGCACCGCACCTACCGGTCCTCCCGCAGAAAAATTCTGCCTGTGACTTTCCGTTCATCTTCGTCCACACGCCCGACCGCTTCCCGACGGGATCCTCGACGGGTTGCCCACATGGTCGTCAACAGGTGGGGATGACGTGACCCCAAGATCTCGTGGTTCGACAAACCCGTTTTCCCCAAACCATCCCCAACCGCCACTTTCCGGCTGTCACACCCCGCTGTTAGGTTCTGTCTCGGTGCCAGCGGCACTACCGGCCACTACACTATATGTAGTGGTCAAAGCCTCCTGGCACTCCCACCTGTTGGGTTGAGGTCCTTGACCATATGCTCTTGGTGCGGCATCTTCCCTCCACGTAGTTCCAAGGGTGAGATTCGGCAGCAGGAGACGCAATGGTGATGACGCGAGAGGCGCTGGCCGCAGTGAGCACGGGACGAGACACGATGGGGCTGAAGCTCGCCCGTCACTTCACCACCGAAGGCGTCCACCCGTACGACGAGATCGACTGGGAATTGCGCGACGCGGTGGTCAAGGACTGGCGCACGGGCGGGGTGTCCTTCGAGCAGCGCGAGGTGGAGTTCCCAGTTGCCTGGTCGATGAACGCGACGACGATCGTCGCGCAGAAGTACTTCCGCGGGACACTCGGGACGCCGCAGCGCGAGCGCAGCGTCAAGCACATGATCGATCGCGTCGCCGACACCATCACCGCGTGGGGACGGAAGGACGGCTACTTCGCAGACGACAAGTCCGCCGACGTTTTCAACCACGAGCTGAAGCACCTGCTGGTCACCCAGAAGGCAGCCTTCAACTCACCGGTGTGGTTCAACTGCGGCGTCGAGCCCACGCCGCAGTGCTCGGCGTGCTTCATCCTGTCCGTCGAGGACACGATGAGCTCGATCCTCAACTGGTACGTCGAGGAGGGGACGATCTTCAAGGGCGGTTCGGGCTCGGGTGTGAACCTGTCGCGCATCCGGTCGTCCAAGGAGATCCTCAAAGGTGGCGGGGAGGCCAGCGGCCCGGTGTCGTTCATGCGCGGTGCTGACGCGTCGGCCGGCACGATCAAGTCGGGCGGCAAGACGCGGCGCGCCGCGAAGATGGTGATCCTCAACTCCGATCACCCGGACATCGAGGAGTTCATCTGGTGCAAGCAGCGCGAGGAGGTCAAGGCCCGCGCGCTCAGTGAGTTGGGCTTCGACATGGATCTCGACGGTCTTGACGCCGCGTCGATCCAGTACCAGAACGCGAACAACTCGGTGCGCGTCGACGACGAGTTCATGCGCGCCGTGGAGCAGGACGCCGACTACGATCTGAAGGCGATCACCACCGGCGAGGTCGTGAAGACCATCAAGGCCCGCGAGTTGATGCGCCAGATCGCCGACGCCGCGTGGCAGTGCGCCGACCCCGGCATGCAGTACGACACGACGATCAACGACTGGCACACCACGCCCAACACGGGGCGGATCAACGGCTCGAACCCGTGCAGCGAGTACATGCACCTGGACAACTCGGCGTGCAACCTCGCGTCGCTGAACCTGCGCAAGTTCGAGGCCGGCGGGGTGTTCGACGTCGAGTCGTTCCGCCGCGCCGTGGAGATCGTGTTCACCGCGCAGGAGATCATCGTCGGCAACAGCTCGTACCCGACGGACGCGATCGGCGAGAACGCCCGCGCCTACCGCCAGCTGGGGCTGGGCTACGCCAACCTCGGCGGGCTGCTGATGAGCCAGGGCCTGGCGTACGACTCCGACGAGGGTCGTTCGTGGGCGGCCGCGATCACGTCGCTGATGACCAGTCACGCGTACCGGACGTCCGCCGAGCTGGCGAAGGTCGTGGGCCCGTTCGAGGGCTACGCCGACGACCGCGACGGAACCCTTCGCATCATCGCCAAGCACAACGACGCCGTGGAGGAGATCGACACGCTCGCCCCGAGCAACATTCTCCAAGCGGCGAAAGAATCGTGGGAGGACGCGCTG
>WHTG01000010.1 GCA_009377835.1 Nitriliruptorales bacterium | reverse complement strand
GGCGTTGTCGAGGCCATCGAGCACGATGGGTCGTGGGAGTGCTCGGTGTCCCACCTTCGTCGTCTGAACGTGCGGTGCTGCCTCTACGCTGCATCAATGGAACCCGTCCGCCCCGACTACGGCGGCGCCTGGATCGGTGGCATCGTCCCGGCGCTGAGCCACGGGGAGACCCCGGCGTGGCTCCCCGCACCCGTGAAGGAGGCGCGGGGCATCCTGCTGCTGGTGCTCGACGGCCTGGGCTGGCAACTGGTCTCCAAGCACGCCGAGCACCTTCCGACGCTCCGAGCGATGGCTGGTGGGCCCATCACCAGCGTGGTTCCTTCCACCACTGCCGCCGCCCTCACCTCGATCTCGACGGGCACGCCTCCGAGCGAGCACGGACTGGTGGGCTACCGCATCCGCGTCGGCGGCGAGTCGCTGAACGTCCTGCGCTGGGAGTCGCGGGCAGGACCGGACCCGGCAGTCGTGCAGCCGATACCGCCGTTCATGGGACGCGACGTCCCGGTTGTTACGCGCACCGAGTTCCGCCACAGCGGCTTCTCCGAGGCGCATCTGCGCAACAGCACCCTGATCGGATGGCGCACCCCCTCCGCCCTGGTCGAGCACTGCCGCCGCCTTGCGACCGATCGCCATCCACTGGTCTACGGGTACTACGACGGCATCGACAAGATCGCCCACGAGTACGGGCTGCACAACGGATTCCTCACCATGGAACTTGCCGCAGCGGACCGTCTGGTCGCCGACCTGCTCGGCGTGCTTCCTGCAGACTGGGCGCTGCTGGTCACGGCTGACCACGGACAGGTTCACGTCGAGGAGGAGGACGTCATCGGCCTGCACGCCGTGGACGGGCTGGTGGCCGGCTACTCGGGGGAAGGTCGCTTCCGGACCTTGCACGCACGGGCCGGTGCGAGCCGGGAGCTGACAGCGGCATGCGAGGAGATCTACGGCGGTCGCGCCTGGGTCTTCACGCGCGACCGGTTGTTCGACGAAGGTTGGATGGGGCAGTCCGCGACCTTTGCGGTCCGCGGGCGCGTCGGCGACGTGGTTCTGGCGGCGCGCGACGACGTGGTCTTTCTGGATCCCGACGTGCCGATGGAACGGATGATGCGTTCGCACCATGGGAGCTTGACAGAGGCGGAGATGCTGGTTCCGCTCCTCGCCGAACGCGGCTAGGGCCACAGCCGTTCGAGCCGCCACCCCTCGGACGTGCGGCTGAACCGCAGACGGTCGTGGAGCCGGTCGCCGCGGCCCTGCCAGAACTCGACCTCCTCCGGCGACAGCCGGAAACCTCCCCAGTACGCAGGGCGCGTGACAGGATCCTGCCCCACCCGTTCGGCGACGGCGGCGACCGCCGCGTCGAGTTCCGCACGGCCGCTCAGCAGGTCGCTCTGCCGCGACGCCCACGCCGCCACCTGACTGCCTCGTGGTCGGGTGGCGAAGTACTCGTCCGATTCGGCACCCGTCAGCCTGCTCGCGGTCCCGCGCACGGTCACCTGCCGCCCCACGGCGATCCACGGAAACACCAGCGCCGCCCGCGGGTTGTCGGCGAGTTCTCGCGCCTTGCGACTCGTGTAGTTCGTGAAGAAGACGAAGCCCCGATCGTCGAAACCCTTGAGGAGCACGGTGCGAACGGACGGGGCGCCGGCGTGGCCGACGGTGGCCAGCACCATCGCATTGGGTTCGGCTATGCCGACCGCGAGGGCGGCTTGCAGCCACGACCGGAACAACGTGAAGGGCTCACGGCCGGCCTCCTGCTCGTCGAGTCCGAGGTTGGCGTATTCGCGGCGCAGCGCAGCGACATCGAGGGGGGGATGGTCGGGCATGGCCGCCGACGATAGCGGCGCGCCTTAGGGTTTGGGCCATGACGCTTTCGACGATGACGCACCTGGTCGGGTCCCTGTCAGGCGCGGTCTACGACGCGGACCGCCTGTGGCGAACCGATCCGGTCGACGGACGGCCGCTGCAGGCGCGTTACGACTCCCAGGTCGCGGCGCGCACGTTGACCAAGGCGGCGATGGCGACCCGTCGGACCAACGGCATGTGGCGCTGGGCGGAGTTGCTGCCGGTCCGTTCGCCGGGGCGGCGGATCTACCTGGGTGAGGGCGCGACCCCTCTGCTGTCGGCGCCCGGCGCGGGGCGGGCGCTGGACGTGCCACGACTGATGGTGAAGTGCGAGGGCGGGAATCCGACCGGATCGTTCAAGGCGCGCGGGATGGCTGCCGCGGTGAGCCGCGCCGCGGAGCTGGGCGCGTCGGCGTTCATCGCGCCGTCGGCCGGCAACGCCGCCGGCGCCCTTGCGACGTACGGCGCCGCGGCTGGACTGCCGGTCACGGTCGTGATGCCGTCGGACGTCCCTGTTGCTCACCGCGTCGAGAGCATCCTGGCCGGCGCGCGGGTCCTGCTTGTCGACGGGTTGATCAGCGACTGCGGCCTGATTGCGGGGAGGATCGCGCAGGCGACCGGCGCGTTTGACGTCAGCACGTTCAAGGAGCCGTATCGAGTCGAGGGCAAGAAGACCATGGGGCTGGAACTGGCGGAGGACCTGGGCTGGCGCCTGCCGGACGTTGTGGTGTACCCGACGGGCGGCGGGACGGGCCTGGTCGGCATGTGGAAGGCATTCGACGAACTGCAGGCCCTGGGACTGATCGGTGGGGAGCGCCCCCGGATGGTCGGCGTCCAGGTCGCCGGGTGTGCGCCGATCGTGAGGGCGTTCACGGACGGCCAGCGTTTTGCACGGCCGTGGGAGGGCGCGCGGACACGAGCTGCCGGGATCCGGGTTCCGGGCGCCGTGGGCGACTTTCTCATTCTCGACGCGCTCCGTGCATCCGGAGGCACCGCGATCGCCGTGGACGAGGCCGAGATGGACGACGCGCAGGGACTGGCCGGCCGCTGCGGACTGGGCTACGTCAGCCCGGAAACCGCTGCCGCGCTGGCGGCGGTTGGCCAGCTGCGTTCCAGCGGCTGGCTGTCACGCGATGACCAGGTGGTGATGTTCGACACGGGTGTGGGGCACAAGTACCCGCCGCCCCCCGACGTTCCCGAGCCGGCGGTCGTCGCGGCCGACGAAGACGACGTCGACCGACTGCTCAACCTCGCCGCCGGGCCGTAGCCTCACAACCGGCCGACCAGGGCACGCGGGTCGTCGACCACGGCCGCGGCGCCAGCGTCCAGCAGTCGGTCGTCACCGAACCCGCCACAACGCACGGCAAGCATCCGCACGCCCAGGCGCTGCGCGGCCTCCGCGTCCCACGGGCTGTCGCCGACCAGCGTCACGTCGTCGCCGGCGGTGCCGAGTTTCTCCATCGCCGCCGCCAGCAGATCCGGGGCCGGCTTCGGGGAACCGACGTTGTCGGCGTTGAACACGTCGACCTCGGGGTTTCCCAGGGCACCCAGCAACGCCTCCGCGATCTCCCCGCCGGCCGAGGTTGCGACGATGAAAGGGACCTCACGAAGACGCAGGTCCGCCAGCAGCGCGTGAGCCCCGGGCGTGGGCACGAGATCCTCCGCACGCTCCAGGAACAGCTTCCTGTGCGCGTCTGTGAGATCGTCCGCCTCGTCGACGTGCTCGCCCAGCAGCCACGGGACGAGCCGTTCGCCGCCCATGCCGATGCCCTCGTGGATGCGCCACATCGGCACGCCGCGGCCCGCGTCCTTCAACGCATGGTGCCACGTCACGACATGGAGGAACACGGAATCGACCAGCGTGCCGTCGAGGTCGAGCAGGACAGAAGGCGTCGGAGCGGTCATGCCGCCGGTCTGCCCAATTGGCGACGAGGGCTAACGGCTCCCCTCACGACTCTCGCATTGTCGTCGCGCGCTGCAGCGCTTCCATGCCCCGGTACTCTGCGCCGCGCACCGATCGGAGGATTGAACGTGGACATCGTTGAGGACGCTCGGCGCTGGCTGGACGCCGACCCCGATCCCGATACCCGTGCCGAGCTGCAGGCGCTGCTCGACGCCGGCGACGTCGACGGCCTCCGCGCCCGGTTCGGTGTCCGCCTGGAGTTCGGAACCGCCGGCATCCGTGGTCCCATGGGCGCGGGGCCGGCGCAGTTCAACCGCATGGTGGTGCGGCGTGTGACCGCGGGTCTGGCGGCGCGCCTGCTCGAAGGTGACGTGGACAGTCAACGTGGCGTGGTGGTAGGACACGACGCTCGCCACAAGTCTGCTGTGTTCGCGCGGGATGCCGCTGCGGTCCTGGCCGCGGCTGGAATCCCGGTGCACTGCCTGCCGGGGACCACGCCGACGCCCCTCGTCGCCTTCGCCGTCCGCGACCTGGGCGCAGCCGCGGGCGTCCAGATCACGGCAAGCCATAATCCCGCGGCTGACAACGGCTACAAGGTCTACTGGTCCGACGGCGCTCAGATCCTCCCGCCGCTGGACGCCGAGATCAGCGCAGCCATCGATGCGGTCGCGGCCGACGCCGACGTGCCCATGGCCGACGAGGGCATCAGCGAAGTGGACCCGACGATCGTGGATCGCTATTGCGACGCGATCCTGCCCCTGGCAACCGGCGGCGCGACCCGCCTGCGGATCGTCTACACCCCGATGCACGGTGTCGCGGGGCAGTTGATGCACACGGTCTTCGACCGTGCGGGATTCTCCGATGTAACGATCGTCGCAGCCCAGGCGGACCCGGATCCGGACTTCCCGACGGTGTCGTTCCCGAATCCCGAGGAGCCTGGCGCGCTCGACCTTGCATTCGAAACTGCGGACGAGGTCGACGCGGATCTGATCCTGGCGCACGACCCGGACGGGGACCGGATCGCGGCCGCGGTGTACGAGGGCCGATGGCGGGCGTTGAACGGCGACGAGATCGGGTGCCTGCTTGCCGAGTGGCTGCTGACGAACGGGCCCGATGACGACGGGCGCCTCGTGGGCACAACCGTCGTTTCGTCGCGACTGCTGGCCGCGATCGCCCACGAACGCCACGTCGGGTACGTCGAGACGCTGACCGGGTTCAAATGGCTTGCGCGTGCGGCCCTGGAGGCAGACCAACGCGGTGAGCGGATGGTTCTCGCGTACGAGCAGGCGCTGGGCGCGATGTGCGGCACCGCCGTCCTTGACAAGGACGGGATCTCGGCAGCCCTGGTGCTCAGCGACATGGCGGCAAGCCTGCGCGAGAAGGAACAGTCGCTGACCGATGTGCTCGACGACCTCGCGCGCCGACACGGCGCGCACGTCACAGGTGGACGCAACATCCGCCTCGAGGGCGACGAAGGTGCCGCGCTGGTCGTGACGACCTTGGAACGCCTGCGCTCGTCGCCGCCGGATCAGGTTGCCGGAGTTGACGTGGTGGCCGTCGCCGATTACGCGGCGGGCACGACGCGCCGCAGCGACGGAACGGGCGAGACGCTGACCACGCCCCCCACCGACCTGGTCGGTCTGCTGCTCGCCGACGGATCGCGCCTACAGGTGCGCCCCAGCGGAACCGAGCCCCTGCTGAAGTTCTACGCCGAGGTGATCGAAACCGTCGGCACAGGCGAGGCCGTCCTCGTCGCCCACGAACGGGGGCGGCAGCGCCTCGACGAACTGGTCACGGCCCTGCTCTCGGCCGTCGGGATCTGACCGCGGTCAGCGCGCCCCGGCCGGATCCCGGGTGTGCAACGGCAGCGAGACAGCATGCTCATGGCCGTCGAGCAGCCGCACCCGTACCTTGCAGTCGAGTAGGAAGCGGCGCGTGTCCTCCCAACCGTCGTACCGGCCGCCGCTCGCGACGACCTCGGCGATTCCGGAGTTGGCGATCAGCTTCGCGCACGAGAAGCACGGGGCAGCGGACGTGTAGAGGGTGGCGCCGTCGCGATCCTGTGGCGACGCGAACAGCAATGCGTTCGCCTCGGCGTGCAGCGCGACGCAGTTGTCGTAGCCGAACGACATCGCCGACTCTGTCTGCGCCCTGGGGCACGCGCCGGCGTCGCAGTGACCGTACCCCGACGGCGGTCCGTTGTAGCCGGTCGAGCGGATGTGGCGCTGCTGCACCACGACCGCCCCGACCTTGCGGCGACTGCAGTTCGACCGCGTCGCTGTCGCGTTCGACAGCGACAGGAAGTACTCGTCCCAGCTCTGCCGCCCACCACTGGGTTGGTAGGGGTGGTCGGACACGGCGCGGCCTTTCCTCGCAAGAAGTCCGGGGAAGCGGCGGACACCGGTGGACGAGCCCGGAGGCTACCGGCAGCCGCCCCGGCGGTCGAGACCGGATTCGGCGGGTCGGGGCACCGGCGGTGGCGAGAGCCGCACGTGGGCTACAGGTTGCCGCGCAACTCCTGTTCGCGCTCGATGGCCTCGAAGAGGGCCTTGAAGTTGCCCTCGCCGAACCCCTTCGAGCCGTGCCGTTCGATCACCTCGTAGAACACAGTCGGCCGGTCTTGGACCGGCTCGGTGAAGATCTGCAGAAGATACCCCTCGTCGTCCGTGTCGATGAGGATGTTCTGTTCCCGCAGGGCCGCGAGATCCTCGTCGATGGTCGACCAGTCCAGCTTCTCACGCTGCTCCTCGTAGTAGGTGTCGGGCACCCGCATGAACCGCACCCCGTTCGCGCGCAGAGCCTTGACAGTCGCGACGATGTCGTCGGTCGCCAGCGCCATGTGCTGCACCCCGGGGGAGCGGTAGAAGTCCAGATACTCCTCGATCTGTGACTTGCGCTTGCCCTTCGCCGGCTCGTTGATCGGCAACTTGATGCGACCTTCACCGTCCCACAGCACCTTGCTCATGAGGGCGGAGTATTCGGTGGATATGGCCTTGTCGTCGTAGTGGACCAGCTGCCGGAACCCCATGATGTTGGCGTAGAAGTCGACCCAGTCGTTCATCCTGCCCAACTCGACGTTCGCGACGATGTGGTCGACCAGCTTCAGGCCGACGTCCTCACCGGCCGCGGCGTACAGCGGCGTCTTCGTTCCGGTGCCCGCGGCGGGTGCCCTCTCCAGCGCCTGGTAGCCCGGGAGGAATGCACCCGAGTAGTTCGAGGCGTCCACGAAGGTGTGCAGCGTCTCGCCGTACGCGCAGATCCCGGAGATGACGGCCTTTCCCGTGTCGTCCTCGGTCACCCGCGGCTCGAATGCGGCGGTCGCGCCGCGTTCGACCGCGACGGCGAAGGCATGCTCGGCGTCCGGTACGGCGAAGGACACCGTCCTCACACCGTCGCCGTGGAGCGTCTGGTGCTGCACGATCTGCGACTCCGGCCCCAATCCCGCTGTGACGACGAAGCGGATCTCCCCCTGCGCCAGCACCCATGAGGCACGGTCCCGAATACCGGTCTCCGGGCCGGCGTACGCGACCGGGGTGAACCCGAAAGCCGTGCAGTAGTAGTGCGCCGCCTGCTTGGCGTTGCCGACGTAGAACTCGAGATGGTGGTATCCCTGCAGGGGCATCAGGTCGGGCATGACTGGGACATCTCCTCACTCGGCCGGTGGCCGCAGGTCGAACTCGGCGTCGCCGATCCGCAGGTAATCGACGACAGGGCCACCCTCGAGGTGGTCCATGACCGCGGGTACGTCGTCCTCCGTGACGCCGCCGTACCAGACGTTGTCGGGGTACACGACCATCACCGGGCCGACCATGCAGGCTTCCAGACAGCCGCCGGCGACGATCTTGACGCCGGTGGCGAGACGGCGGCCCTGCTCCTCACGCAGCGCGTTGAACACATCGCCGGCGCCGTTGTGGATACAGCTGGGCCGCGCGTGCGCCGGATCGCGCTGGTTGATGCACACGAACGCGAACTTGTCTGGCATCGGCATCGCGGCGGTCTCCTTTGACGGGCCACGGCCTAGCCTAACCGCGGACGTGCACGGACCAACCGTTCGACGCGGGCTGGGGACGCTCTCGTTGTCGCTCGTGATCCGTGGGCGCACGAACGCGAACTCGTGTTACTCAAGTCCGCGGGCCGTCATGCCGGGCTGGCGCCAGCCGAGGATGGCCTCCAGAGTGCGGACCGCGCGAGCCATGGCCTGGGTATTGTGCACGCGCACGATTCGCGCGCCGAGCATGACCGAGGTGACGACGGCGGCAAGCGAGGCTTCGACCCGCTGGTCCACGCCGAGCCCCCCGAGCGTCTCGCCGAGGAATTCCTTGTTGCTCAGCGCCACGAGGACGGGATAGCCCAGCGCGCAGAACTGTGGCAGCTCGCGGGTCAACTCCAGCGAGTGCAGGGTGTTCTTGCCGAAGTCGTGGCCAGGATCCACGACGATGCCACCGGCTGGCACACCGCGGCGCTGTGCCTCCCGGGCGAGGCGCCGGCACGCCTCCACGGCGACGGTCGTCACATCCGGGGTGTACGTCGGGCGGAAGGGCCGCGTGCGCGGCGGCCCGCCCGTATGCATCACGACCAACACCGTACCCGGGCGGGCGGCTACGACGTCGGCGATCTCCGGTTCGACCATGCCCGAGACGTCGTTGACGATGTCCGCGCCGGCGTCCAACGCCGCTGCCGCAACCGCCGCCCGGTACGTGTCCACCGACAGCGGGGCGTCGCTCACGCGCCGGAAGGCCTCGACGAACGGGAGGATGCGTTCGCGTTCCATCTCCGGCGTCACCTCGGCACCGGGGCCTGCCTTCACGCCGCCGACATCGATGATGTGCGCACCCTGCGCCACATGCTCCAGCGCAGCGTCCACCGCCGCGGACAGGTCGAAAGTGCGACCCCGGTCGTAGAAGGAATCCGGTGTGCGGTTGACGATCGCCATCAGGGCCACAGTCCGGTCGAGGTCGAAGGAGCGTGTCCTCAGCGACAGATGCATGGGCGGACATCGTAAAGTTCGCCCCATGGTCGTCGCGATTACCGCCAGCCTGCTCGGCCTCGTCGTCGTGCTCCTTGCCTACTACCGCGACGAGCCGGTGGAGCAGCGAGAGGTGATCCGGCCTTCGTGGGGCATGCTCCCCGACCCCGGTGATGTCGGCCGCACGGCCTTTCCCCTGGCACACCTGGGCTACGACCCGGCCACGGTCGAGGCGCACTTCGAGGCGCTGAACAGCGCGTATGCCGACCTGCTCTCGCTTGCGCCACCGGACGTTGTCGCGCGGGCACGGCAACGGGCGGCTCTTCGTCACGGGATGGGACCGCGCGACGAGACCCTGGACAGGGCCCCCAACGACGTGCGCGGCCACGTCGATTTCTCGTCGCGACGACCACCCGCGACCCGTGAGGGAGCAGACGCCGAGGCGTTGCGGGCGGAAGCGGCGCTTGCGGATCTGGATTCACCGCACAGCGACAACATCGGCTGAACCGACGCTATCCTGCTGAATCTCTCGCAGAGGGGGCCACATGGATGCATGGGGCAGCGGAGTTGAAACGCAAGGAAGCACCTGGTCCGCGGCACAGGCGGCGGCACGGCAGCACACCCCGCTGACGCTGGGTGACGCACTTGACGGGATGTTCCGCCTGCTGATCTCGAACTGGCGGGTGTACCTGGTGGCGCTCGGCGTCCTCGTCATCCCGTTCAACGCGGTGGCGGGGTGGGTGACGACCGAGGCGATGGGCGGCCTGGATATGTGGGTCAACCTGATCCGGGACCCGGCGGATCCCGGTCCCGGACCCACGGATATGCCGGCCACGATCGGTGTCGGTTATGCGGTGGTGCAACTCCTGTCGATCTTCGTCGTGACCCCGATCTCCTGGGGTCTGGCCACCCACATCGCGGCGGGGGCGTACCAGGGTGGGACGCCGACCGTCGCGGGTGTGTGGCGCTCGACGTTGCAGCGGTACTGGGCGCTGCTCGGGTTGATGGTGCTGTACTTTCTCGTCTCCATCGGGATCGTGCTGGCGGCGGCGCTGGTCGTCGGCGTCGCGGGCGCGGCGGCGGCAGCGACGGGGGCCGCGGCGGCCGTGACGGCCGTCGTTGTGGCGGTGCTCGCTGCTGCGGCGTTCTGTGCGTGGATGTTCGTCAAGCTCATGAGCTTCTCGCTACCCGCGATGATCGTTGAACGGATCGGGCCCGGCGCGGCGCTTGGTCGCTCCTGGAACCTGGTGCGCAGCCGGTTCTGGCGGCTGCTGGGGACCTGGCTGTTGATCATGATCATCCTGATGGTCGTGTCAGCCGTCCTGATCGGCGGGTTCGCGCTTTTGGGGGCGCCCCTGGGCGCGAGCGGCGCCATCGTCGGGGCCTTCCTGGGGTCGATCGTCCTGGGCCTGCTGACCACCCCGCTGGTGATCAACGCTGCGACCCTGCTGTACTTCGACAGCAGGATCCGAGCGGAGGCGTACGACCTGGACATCATGACGCAGCAGGTGACGCCACAACCTCCGGCCGCCACGGAGCCGCCGTTTGGCTGATCTGCCGGTTCCGCAGACCAGCGCGGAGGAGGTGCGACGTGTCACCGAGGAGGTGCTTGCACGACCCGAGTTCGCGCCAGCGGAACCTGCGTGGTGGGAGCGGATCCTCGACGCCGTCAGCGACTTCGTCGCCGAGGTGCTCGCGGCGGTGGCTGCAGGCGGTCGTGGGTCCATCATCGGCACGCTCGTCCTGGTCGCGGTCGTCGTCGTGCTCGGTCTGGTCGTGTTGCGGTTCGCCCGCACGGTCCGCGCCGACCCCGCAGTCCCGGTAGCGGTCGACACACAGATCGGCCGCAACGCACGCGATTGGCTCGACGAGGCCGAGCAGCACGAGCAGTCGGGCCGGTGGCGCGCGGCTGTGCGGTGCCGGTACCGCGCCGTCCTCGCCGATCTGGCGTCCGCGGGTCTGGTTGAGGAAGTGGCGGGAAGGACGTCGGGCGAATACCGCTCCGCCGTTGCCGTCGAACTGCCGTCGGCGTCGGCGTCGTTCGCAACGGCGACGGACATCTTCGACACCGCCTGGTACGGCCACACCCCCGTGACGGCCGATGATGTCGCTGCTTTCTCCGAGGTCGCCCGCAGCACGCTGGACGATGCGGGGCTTCGGCGTGCGGTAGCGGCGGCCCACGAATGACCGGGCCCGCGGATGCGGCCCCGCCGCGGCAGTCACCTGCTGGGCGGCTGCGCCGTGCCCTGCCACTGGTCGTGCTCGCGGTCCTCGGGATCGTCGGAGTTGCCACCAGCCGGTCCCCGGACTCGACTCTGCCGCTGGACCCCGACGGGACGGGCCCTCTTGGGACGAAGGCGCTGCGGATGATCCTGGAGGAGGTGGGGGCGGACGTCGAGATCCTCACGGGCGCACCGGACGAGCCCCTGGACACGGTGCTGGTCCTGGTGGACAACTTCGACGAGACCGCGGTCGACGGACTGAGCCGGCATGTCAGCGCCGGCGGGGTTCTCGTCGTGACCGATCCGGGCGGGCCGCTGACCCCGAGGCTGCGGCCGGCGGGGAGGACCGGCTCGGGATTCGGCGACCTGCCGTTGGCGCGCCGCTGCAACCTGCCTGCTCTGCGGGATGCCGCCCAGATCCGTGTCGGGTCCGAGCCTGTGTTCAGGGTCCCGGCACGCGCAACCGGCTGTTACCGGGACGGGAACCTGGCGTGGTTGGTCGCCCGGCCGCTGGGCTCGGGCACCGTCGTCTCCACAGGGGGGGCGGGCTGGCTCACCAACCGTGGCATACGCTCAGCCGACAACGCCGTGCTCGCGGGTGCGTTGCTCGCGCCGCGACCGGGGACGAAAGTCGGAATCGTCAGGCCGGGCCTGGTTCCCGCAGGTGGCGATGGGTCGCCCCCCACCTCCATCTCAGACCTCATCCCCATGTCGGTGAAGCTGGCGTTGGCACAACTGTTCGTGGCGTTCTGTCTCATCGTGCTGTGGCGGGGACGGCGCCTCGGCAAGCCGCTGGGCGAAGCACAGCCGGTGCGGCTCGCCGGGTCCGAACTGGTCATTGCCGTGGGCAACCTCCTGCAGCGCACCGGTGCGCGGTCCCACGCCGCCACCCTGCTCCGTGCGGATCTGCGCGGTGCCCTGTCGCGTCGTCTGAGTACCGTCGAGTCCGACGCGTCGGTCCTGGCGGACGCCGTCGCCGCCCGCAGCGGCGTCGAGCACACGCGTGTCATGGACGCCCTGGCCGGCCCGGATCCCGGGTCCGACGCAGAACTTGTCCTCTTGGCGCAACGCGCCGAGACGATCCGTCACGCCGTTCTCGCACCACCCGAATCAGGAGACCACCTTGTCGACAACGAATGAGGACGTCCGCCAGCGCGCGGTGGCAGTTCGTGAAGAACTTGCGAAGGCCATCGTCGGCCAGGACAGCGTGATCACCGGGCTGCTTGCCGCCCTGTTGGTCCGGGGTCACGTCCTGCTCGAGGGCGTTCCGGGAACGGCCAAGACCTTGATCGTGAAGGCGCTGTCCGCGTCGCTGTCGCTGGAGTCCAAACGGGTGCAGTTCACGCCAGACCTCATGCCGTCCGACGTCACCGGCCAGATCTTCTACGACAACAGCACCGGTGAATTCCGCTTCCGGCGAGGCCCCGTCTTCACCAACATGCTGCTCGCCGACGAGGTCAACCGTACGCCGCCCAAGACACAGGCCGCGCTGCTCGAGGCTATGGAGGAGCGCCAGGTGTCGGTTGAGGGGGACGCGCATCGGCTGCCGGAGCCGTTCATGGTCGTGGCGACGCAGAACCCCGTCGAGTACGAGGGCACCTATCCGCTTCCGGAGGCGCAGCTGGACCGGTTCCTGTTCAAGCTCGTCGTCGACTATCCGACGCCCGAGCAGGAGCAGGAGGTGCTCGCCCGTCACCATGCGGGGATGAACCCGCACGACATGAATTCGCTCGGCGTTCAGGCGGTGGTGGACGCCCGCTACCTCGCGGCGGCACAGCGCGCGGCCACCAGCGTGACCGTCGAGGATCCGGTGCTGCGGTACATGGTGGATCTGACCGGCGCGACACGGACGTCGCCCTCCTTCTCCCTGGGCGTCAGCCCCCGCGGGACGACCATGCTGCTGCACGCCGCGAAGGCGTGGGCGTTCCTCACGGGCCGGCCGTTCGTCACCCCCGACGAGGTGAAGGCGGTCGCCCTGCCGGTTCTGCGTCACCGCGTGCAGTTGCGCCCAGAGGTGGAACTTGAGGGCGGATCGGTCGACGCCGTCTTGAAGGGGCTGCTCGCCACCGTTGCGGTGCCGCGGTAACGGGGTGCCGATCCTCACGCACCGCCTGGGAATACTGGCTGCGGCGGGCGCCATGGCCGTCTTCTTCGCGCCAAGGCCGGTGTACGGCTTCTGGCTGGTGAACGTCGGCGTGGTGCTGCTGGCCGCCGTGGACTGGCTGCTGACGGTATCGCCACGGCGGCTGGAGATTGAACGTGAGATGCCGGCGGTGGTCGCGCTCGACACGACGGCAGAGGTCGTCTGGCGGGTGCGCAACCCGTCCCGGCGGCGCGTGCACCTGCACATCGCCGACGAGTTGGTCCCGTCGCTGCGACCTACGAGCCGTCGTGCGTCGATGACCGTCCCTCGTGGGGCGCGTGCCACGGCACGAACCCAGATCAACCCGTCGCGTCGAGGACTGTTCACGCTTCATCGCATCACCGTTCGCACCGAGGGCCCCATCCGGCTCGCGGGCCGTCAGCGGACGCTGGAGCTTGCCGGCGCGTTGCGTGTGTACCCGCCGTTCAGGTCTCGTCGTGAAGCCGAGCTGCGGATGGACCGCAACCGCCAGTTGCAGGTCGGGTTGCGGGCGGCGCAGGGCCGCGGCGGCGGCACGGAGTTCGACAGCCTGCGCGAGTATGGGATCGATGACGAGTTCCGCCGCATCGACTGGGCCGCAACCGCGCGGGCCCGCAAGCCGATCGTGCGGACCTATCGCGCCGAACGGAACCAGACCGTTCTCGTGCTACTGGACACCGGGCGGACCATGGCCGGTCGAGTGGCACTCTCCGCCGAGGTCTCCGAGGCCGCAGTAGGCAACACCGATTCCATTCCGCGGCTGGACCACGCCATGGACGCCGTGATGATGATGACCGCCGTCGCGACACGGCTGGGCGACCGTACGGGTCTGGTCTGCTTCGGTGACCGTGTACGGGCGGTCGTGCCGCCGCACACGGGACGACACCAGTTGTCGGCCGTGACCGACGCCATGTACCAACTCGAACCCCAGCTGGCGGAGAGCGACTACCGCGGAGCCTTCGCCGATACCCTCACCCGGTTCCGTCGCCGCGCGCTGCTGGTCGTCCTCACCGAGCTGGCGTCACAGGCGCTTCCCGAGACGCTGATTCCCGCCCTGCCGATGGTGGTCCGCACCCACCTCGTTGTGATCGCGGCGGTGCGGGACCCGGAGGTCGAGTACTGGGCGCGTCAGGTGCCGACGGAGGCAGCCACGGCATTCCGCAAGGCTGCAGCCGTGCAGGCGCTCGACCAGCGGACGCGCACGATCTCATGGCTGCGGAGCCTGGGCGCGGTCGTGGTCGACGCCTTGCCGGGCCGTCTCGCCCCGGAACTCGCCGACGCCTACCTCAACGTCAAGGCGACGGGCCGGCTCTAACCCGCCGGCACGTCCCGCGCCCACCCGGCGCCTCGATCCTCGCCCAGTGCGCCTGTCAAGCCGCGCGCCGCAGCAGAACGCCCCCGGACGACCACGTAGAGGACGAAGACCACCTCCACCAGTGCGCCGATACCGACACGGACGAAGGTCGGAAGACCGGAGCCGGTGACGAAGCCCTCGATGAGCCCGGCCACGACGAACGCCGCCACCAGTCCGATGAGGATGGCCATCGCCCGCTGCCCTTCCTCGGTCAGCGCCTCTCCGCGCCGGCGGTCGCCCGGGTCGATCAGCGTCCATCCCAGACGCAAACCCGCGGCGCCGGCGACGAAGACGGCCGTCAGTTCCAGCAGTCCGTGGGGGAGGATCAGGCCCCAGAAACGGGGGAGTTGCGACACCGCCGCGAATGCTGCGATCGGAACCCCAAGGTTCAAGCCGTTCTGGATGAGCACCAGGACCGTCGGGACGCACAGCAGGACACCACCGGTGAACGCAAACACGGCCACGCGGATGTTGTTGGTGGTGACCGCAGACGCGAACTGCGCAGCCGGCGCCGATGAGTAGTAGGCCTCGAAGTCGTCCTCGACGTACGCCTCGCGAACGACATCCGGGAACGCAAGCTCCATCGCGCGGGGTGAGTTGCCGAACCACAGCGCGACCGCCGCAGCCGGAACGCAGAAGAGAGCCGCCGCGATGACGATGAAGTGACGCGTGTGCCACATGGCCGCTGGGAACGTGTCGGCAACGAACCGCGAGAACGCTCTCCAGGTGCGTGCGCGTCCGCCATAGACGACCGCCCCTGCAGCGGCCGTCAGGCGGGACAGGTGCGCGACCAGACCGGGGTCGCGCAGTTGCGTGCGCGCCAGTGACAGGTGCGTGTTCACCCGCTCGTACAGCGTGACGAGTTCCTCCAGCTCATCCGTCGACAACCGCGCGGGATTCCGTGACGCTGTACGCGTCAGCTGGTCCAGTCGCTCCCAGCGGGCCCGGTTTGCCTGGATGAAGCGGTCGATGTTCACGGTTGGCAGGATATGGCTGACGCGAAGGGAAGGACGAGGTCGTGGCGAGGCGGTGGAACGACGCGACCGGCGTTGTGACGCCGGAGGCGGTCGAGCTGCGGTTCCAGGAGGCAAATGTCGGCTCACGCACCGTCGCGCTGCTTCTCGACTTCCTGATTCTCGGGCTCGCGCTCTGGCTTCTGAACCAGACGATCAGCTGGGTCGCGGAGGGCACGGGAGTCGGCACCGGCGGGTGGATCGCCGTCACCGTGCTCATCCTGCTCAACTTTCTCCTGCTGTTCGGTTACCCGATCGCCTTTGAGACGTTGACCCACGGGAAGACGCCGGGCAAGGCGGCTATGGGGTTACGGGTCGTCACGACCGCAGGTGCGCCGGTGCGATTCCGCCACACCGCCATCCGCGCGGCCTTCTGGATCATCGACTTCTTCGCGACCGCCGGTGTCGCTGCGGTGCTGGCGACACTGCTCAGCAAACGCCACCAGCGGCTGGGCGACAGGGTTGCCGGCACCGTCGTCCTGCGGGAGCGCACGGCCGCCACGAAACCGCAGGTCGCGCATTTCGAGATACCTCGCGGCGCCGAGCCGTACGCGGCCACCGTCGACGCGTCGGCAATGTCGTCCCGTGACTACGAGATCGTCCGCGAGTTCCTGCTTCGCGAACCTTCGCTCGTCCGTGTCCAGCGCGACCGCATCGCCCTCCGCCTCGCGTCCGCGCTCGCGGACAAGTTCGGACACAGGCCACCGAAGGACATCGGCGCCGTGGTGTACCTGACGTGTCTTGCGGCCCGGTACCAGGAGCGGCAGCGACCGGTACCGGAGGGAGGACTGTCGTCCGCGGCCGCCCAGCGGCCGGAGGAAGCGCCGGTGCCGCCACCCGGCGAGTGGCAGGACTTCGCGCCGCCCCGCTGACCGACCTACGTCAGGAACTCCAGGATCGCGGCTGCCACCTCGTCCGGTTGCTCCAACGTCACCCAGTGAGACGCACTGGCAATCACGCGCACCAGGGACACGGGAATGTCGCGGTGCAGCTCCTCCGCCATCGCAATCGGGGTGGAGCGGTCGTGGTCGCCGACGATCAGCAGCGTGCGCTGCCCGATCCCCTCGCGCCTGATCGCAGGGGCCTTCGCGAGCGCCCGGCAAGTCGCGGCGTAATTGGCCGGATCGTTGCGCAGGAACATCTCGCGCAGCAACCCGACCAGCTGGGGCGAGTGCGCCGTGGTACGAGGCGCCAGCGCACCCGGCAGCCAGTCGTCGACCAGCGCGTCCATGCCGTCCGCCTCAACCATCTCGGCGCGCTTGACATAGGCGTCCTTTGCCGCCGGTTCGAAGTAGGAGATGCCGCCGACGAGCACAAGCTGGTCCACCAGCTCGGGACGTGTGGCGGCGAGATGCTGCGCGACCAGGGTTCCGAGGCTGTGGCCGACCAGCGTGACCGCCGGCAACTCCAGAGCCGCTATCAGGGCTCGGACGTCGTCCGCGAGCGACTGGATCGACAGCGAGCCGTTGCCGGCGGCGCTGCGGCCGTGGCCGCGCAGGTCGAGCGCGACGACGTGATGGTGCAGCGACAGGTTCTCGATGACGCCGTACCAGGCGTGCAGCGTTCCGCCAAGTCCGTGCACCAGCACGACGGGAGGACCTTCGCCTTTGCTGATGTAGTGGTGCCGGACCCCGTTGAGTTCGATGAACATCCAGATCTCCAAGTGACTCGGAGGGCGCGGCCTGGTGGCAGCACCCGCCCGCCGAGCGGGGCGCTCCAGCGCCGGCTCAGCGGCTCCGGCGGTCTGCGCGCGTGGCGGCGACCGTCGTCGTTGCGCGTCAGGCTACTGCCTCGGCGGTGATACTTGCCGGGCACACCCGACGGAAGGGAGCCACCCCGTGGCGCGGATCGAAGTCGTGACGCACGTCGAAGCGCCGCCTGAACGGGTGTGGGAGGTGCTGACGGAATTCGAGCGCCAGGGTGACTGGATGGTCGACCTCCGCAGCATCAAGATGCTCAGCGAGCAGCGGGCGGGCGTCGGTGTCGCCGTGCGCTGCTACACGGACATACTGGGCGTTGCCGTCCGTGACGACATGGTCGTGACCGAGTGGGAGCCTTCGGAGGTGCTCGGCGTCCGTCACATCGGCCGCCTGATCGCAGGTGTCGCCGCATTCGAGTTGACGCCCACCGAACTGGGAACGCGTCTCGTGTGGTGGGAAGAGGTCGACGCACCGCTGGGCGGGATCGGCGACGCCGTCGCCGGATTGGTGATCGTTCCGTGGGTGACGAAGGTGTTCCGTCGCAGTCTCGCGCGCCTGAAACGGATCAGTGAATCCGAAGTCCGTGCAGGGGGTGCCTAGCGGGCGGTGTCCGGCCGGCGAGTCCGTTCCTCGCCTTCCTCGTCGATGCGGTCCAGCAGCGTCACCGCGTGGTTGCGCGCCTCGTCGGTAAGCACTGGAGGCGTGGACGGCAGTTCCGCGAACAGGTCGAGCAGCTCAGCGATTCGCGCCGCTGTCTTCGTCTCGATGGTCACCGGCATGCCTGTGATCCTTCCAGAGGAACGTAGGGCACCTTCCCCAATTGCGACCAGATCACGCATCGCATGTCAGCGGTCGCGCAGGCGCACGACGAACCGCGAGCCCGACCACGACTCGTCGATGGCGCACACCTTCGCGGGAACTCCCGCTCCAGCGCAGACCGGCGCGTGAAGACGCGACGAGCCGCCACTTCACACCTCCGTGACGACGACGACTCGCGCGTCCGAGCCCGTAGCCGTCTTGGTGACTTCGATGCCGCTGGTGATGCGCTCGCGAAGCGCGGGGACATGGCTGATGACACCGACCATACGGCCACCCTCGCGTAACGCGTCAAGCTCCGCCATCGCCTGCTCCAGGGCCTCCGCGTCCAGCGCGCCGAACCCCTCGTCGATGAACAGCATGTCGAGGTGCACGCCGCCGGCGTGGCGTTGCACCACGTCCGCAACACCGAGCGCGAGGCTCAGCGATGCCTGGAACGTCTCGCCGCCGCTGAGGCTGCCCGCCTCCCGTTCGGTGCCGGTGTAGGCGTCACGCACCATGATCGACAGCCCGGATGCCGCCCCGCCGCGGACCCGCTGGTCGCTGTGGTGCAGCGTGTACCGCCCGTCGGTCATCCCCTGTAGCCGCTGTGATGCCGCCTCGGCGATCTCCTCGAAGTACGACGCGAGGACGTAGCGCTCCAGCGACATGCGTTGGGCGTTGCCGGTGCCGTTGCAGACGTCGGCCAGGCGTCGGAGGTTTGCGGCCCCCGAATCGGCCCGGCGGGCGTCAGCGGACGCCTTCCGCCATCGCGTCGCCAGCTCCGCAAGGTCGTCCGCCGCCTGTGTGACGACTCCGAGCCGCACCTGGGCGACCTGCAGCGCCTGGTCCGCAGCTGCCTTGTCCTGCTGCAGCTGCTCCAGATCCTGCGATGCCAACTCCCCGGTGTCAGCCTGCTCGTGCTCGCTCAGGACGGCTTCGGCAGCGACCTGCCGGCGATCCAGTGCTTCGAGCGTGTCACGCGACTGGGCGACGACGTCCGGGGGCAGGAGCGCGTCGCGCGCCTGGACCTCGTCGTCGAACCCGTGTCGTTTCAGCATGTGCTCCAGCCGCTGCCGCGCCGCCGCAGCGTCACGCACGGCGCGTTGTTGGGCGTCCACGGCTGTTCCCAGCGCGGTGACCGCGCAGAGCAGCGCGTCCGCCTCCTCCAACGCGGCCGTCGGATCTCGATCGCCGGTCGTCTGCGTCACCGCGTCCAGCAGTTCCCGATACCGCCGGTTCGCCTGGACGACATCCGCCCTTGCCCCCGCCTGCTCCTCTGTGGCACGTGCAGCAGCGGCGTGCAGACCCTCCAGCTCGGCCGCCACGGCTGACAGTCGGGCATCCAGGTCGTCGAGTTCCTGTGCGGCGCGGGTATCCGTCGCCAGGCGCTCTGCGATCTCCTCCAGTTCTCCGGCGACGTCAACGGCGCCGGCGGGTCCGGCGGTTGCGGTCGCCGCCGCCAGTTCCGCTCGCAGTGCCGACTCACAGGTCTCGCACGCCGCTGTTGCGGACCGGGCGTCGTGCACGGCGGTAGCGGCGTCGTCCAGCGCCTGTGCCGTGACGCCCGGCGCGGCGTCGACCGCGGGCGCGGGGTGCTCGGTCGCTCCACAGACCGTGCAGGGTTCACCCGGGGTCAGGGCCGCTGCGAGCTCCGCGGCCATCCCGTCGATCCGCCGTTCCAGCAGGCGACGCTGAGAGTCCAGCGCGGCGTTGAGCCGCTCTTTCGCCGCAACCGTCGCAGCACCCGCGGTCTCCACCTGCGGCCCGAGTCTGGCGACGGCCGCAACCGCCTCGGCGCGGTGTCGCGCACGCTTGTGCTCCTGGCGGAGGGTGCCGAGGCGCTCTGCGGCGCGGCATGCATCCTCCCGCCGTTTGCGGAGGTCGTCACGCTCGGTTTTGACAGCGGTGATGCGCTCCTGGGCGCGTGTCAGCGCGACGGCAGCGGCGCAGGCGGTGGCCTTCCGGGCCGCCGCATGCTCGACTACGCGCTGCGCGTCGCCGTGCGCCTGCGCCGCCGTCTGCAGTGAGGCGATGGCCGCCTGCACGTTGTCTCGGGCTGTCACGACTTGCTCAGCGGACTCGGCTGAGGCGGCGGCGTCAGCGCATTCGCGCAGCGCGTCTGACGCTCGGCGCGCCAGGCCACGGACGGCCGCCCGTGCCTGCGCCGTCGCCACCGCGGTGTCCCTCACCGCTGCGGCCGCCGCAGCGGCCACGTCGAGGTAGTCCTGCAGTGGCTGTGCGCGTTCGGCCCCCGCGACCCGGCTGCGGATCGCTTCCATCTCCTCGTGCGCCTCGTCGAGTTCTGCCAGGACAGCGACGGCCCGATCGACCCTCTCTCTTCGCTCCTGGATGATCCGCCCCTCCTGAAGCGCCACGGTGGCCGCGTCCTCGGCCGCGGCTGCGTCCACGGCGTCCCGCCGCGCGGCCTCTGCGGCGACGGCGGCGTACAGGGCCATCTCGTCGACCGTGTCCGGGACCCTCTCGACGCTGGTGAGGATGCACGACCATCGGCTGGCAGCCTGCTCTACGACGCGGTCGACCATCGACGACGCTGCGACGGCATGGCTCTCGGCGTCCTTGGCGCGTGCAAGCAGGCGCTGCGTGTAATCCTCGAACCGGCCGGTGCGAAACAGCGACGACAGCAGCCGTCGCCGCTCGTTGGCATCGGCGTGCAGCGCGTTGGCGAAATCGCCCTGGGGCAGCACGACCACCTGGTGGAACTGCTCGCGATTCAACCCGACCAGGTCCACGACGTGCTCGCCTACCTCCTCCACACCTTCAGCCAGGGGCTCCCACGCGCCGTCCCTGCGCACCGACAGGGTGGCCTTCGGCTTCTGCCTGGTCGTGCCGGCACCGGCCTTCTTCGCCCGCTCGTGCGGCGGGACGCGTGTCAGGCGGTAGTCGTTGCCGTGCAACGAGAACTCGAACGCCACGGCGGTCTGCACGCGGGGGTCGGCGTGGTCACTGCGCAACCGATCGTTGCGGCGGGTACCGGCGACTCCGCCGTACAGCGCATACGTCATCCCGTCCAGGATGGACGTCTTGCCCGCGCCGGTCGCTCCGTGGACGAGGAACAGGCCGTCGGCTGCAAGATCGTCGAAGTCGATTCGCACCGTCCCGGCGTACGGACCGAACGCTGTCAGCCCCAGGTATCGCGGTCTCACGTCAGTGCCCTCACGCGACGGCGGCAGACACCTCGTCGACGACCTCGCGGCACACCGACAGGTCGTCGTCCGCAGCGGGTTCGCCGGTGACGTGCGCCACGAAGTCGGCCACCAGTTCGACGTCGCCGCGGCCGGCGACGCGTTCGCGGTACGTGCGGTGGTCCAGCGCGGTCAGCGGGGGGTCGTGCAGCAGCGACGCTGCCCACTTGAACCGCTGCCGCAGGCGCCCCATGCAGTCGCGGGGGAGCACGACGTCGGTGAGCGTCGCCTGCACCCAGCACTCCTCTGCCTCGGCGAACTCCGGCGACCGCAGCAGCTCGTCCAACGTCCCGCGCACTGCCGCGAGTTCCCGCTGCACCGGCAGATCGACAGCCTCGACGTGCAGCGGGGCTTCGGGCGGGATGTCGACCACCCACACGCCCTTGCGATGCGCGCGCTCGGAGAAGGAGTACGGCAGCGGCGACCCTGAGTAGCGCATGCGGCCGTCGCCGAACACCTGTCTGCCGTGCAGATGGCCCAGGGCGACGTAGTCGAAGCCATCGAAGCACCCGAGGCTCACGCGATCGCCCCCCCCGACGCGCAGAACGCGCTCACTGTCGCACGGCACGCCACCCGCGGCGAAGGCATGTGCCACTGCCAGTGAGCGCGCCGGCCCCCTTGTCGCCAGGTCGGCACGCGCACGGTCCAGCGCCAGGCCCAGGACAGCCTCATGCGTGCGCTCGGACCCAGCGGCAAGTTGGTGCCGTGCAACCTCGGGCTCCAGGTATGGAATCGGGTAGACAAACACGTCGGATCCACCGTCGCTGGCAGGCACGACGACGGGAGTGCCCGCGCCCCGGACGTCGCCACGCAGATGCACCCCGGCCTGCGCCAGGAGCCGGTCACCGAACCGCAGCCGCACGGGCGAATCGTGGTTGCCGGTGATCGCGACCACCGTCGCGCCGGCCGAACGCAACCGGCTGAGGCCCTCGGACAGAGCCGTCACCGCGTCAGCCGGCGGGATCTGCCGGTCGTAGAGATCGCCGGCGACGACGACGACGTCGATCCCCTCTGCACGCACCATCTCGGCCATCGCGTCGATGGCCGCAACCTGCTCGTCGAGCAGCCCGGCGCCGTGAAAGGTGCGGCCGAGGTGCCAGTCGGATGTGTGCAGGAACCGCATGGGGCTCACCGTACGGCGAGGGTGCGACAGAATCCCGGATTTGCCGCACGTACGGCGCACCTGCAGTTTCGTCACACCCGACGGCCGCGCACCGGCGTCCGGAGAACCACTGCGCCGGTGGACCGACTCCGCGCTCAGCGGTGGAGCTTGTCGACCTCGACGCGCCCCGCACCCAGATGGTCGTCGGGATCGAGTTCGAGCAGAAAGCTGCGGCACCGTTCGGCCTCGTCCATCTCATCGAGGAGCGCGGCGGCGCGCATCAGCGCGTGGACGCTGCGCAGGAAGCCGCGGTTGGGCTCGTGGTGCCACGGCACCGGCCCCTGTCCCTTCCAGCCCGCACTGCGGATCCTGTCCAATCCGCGGTGATAACCGGTGCGTGCGAACGCATACGCGGCGACGGCGTCGCCTTCCTCGATCGCCCAGCCCGCAAGCTGCGCCCATCCCTCGAGGAACGCCGGGTTGTCGGTCACGATGCGGCGGAGTCTGCGGCCGAGGTGCAGCGGCCCCTCGTCGTGCGCGCTCAGCGCCTCCTCCAGCGCGTGTCGCGACGAGTCCCGCTCAGGCGGGAGCAGTGTTTCGGAGACACCGTGCATCTGAAGCGGTTTCTCAGGCATGTGCGAGTTCTACCGCTTGACGCCCGATCGAACCCTCTCGTTGTGCGGGAGGTTCAAGGGCCGAGCTGCTAGCGCGGCTGCGGGATGGTGCCGTCGAACCAGCGCTTCGTGGACCGACGGTTGTCGACACCGAGGTGGACGTGCTTGGCCTCGGTGTACTCCAGCAGGCCGAGGTAGCCGTGCTCGCGTCCGATTCCCGACTGCTTGTAGCCCCCGAAGGGGTAGTGCGGGTTGAGCAGGTGGTATTCGTTGATCCACACGGTCCCCGCCTGGAGGCGGTCGGCCAGCTTCATCGCACGGGCGGGTGACCCCCACACGCCGGCGGCGAGGCCGTAGACGGTCCCGTTGGCGATGCGCACGGCGTCCTCGTCGTCGGAGTACCGCAGCACCGTCACGACCGGCCCGAATATCTCCTCCTGGGCGATCGTCATGTCGGCGGTCACGTCGGTGAAGACCGTGGGAGCGACGAAAAAGCCGTTCTCCAGCTCCCCGTCGGTGACACGCTGGCCGCCGGCGGCGAGGGTGGCCCCCTCTTTCTGGCCGATCTCGATGTAGTTCAGCACCGTGTCCAGCTGCTTCTGGCTGACAACCGGGCCCGTGGTCGTCCCCTTCTCGGTGGGAAGGCCGACGCGCATCGTGGCCACCCGTTCGAGCAGGCGACCGACGAACTCGTCGTGGATCGCGTCGGGGACCAGCAGGCGGCTGCCTGCGGTGCACACCTGCCCCTGGTGGAAGAACGCGCCGTAGATCGCGCCGTCCACGGCGAGTTCCGGGTCCGCGTCGTCGAGCACGATCTGCGGGCACTTGCCGCCGAGTTCCAGGGTCGTCTTCTTCACCGTGTTCGCGGCGAGCTTCATGATGTGCTTGCCGACCTCGGTGGACCCCGTGAAGGCCACCTTGTCGACGCTCGGGTTGGTGATCAGCTCCTCGCCCGTCACCGGGCCCGGGCCCTGGATGACGTTGCACACACCCTGGGGCACACCGGCATCACGGATGATCTCGGCGAGCACCGTCGCCGAGCAGGGCGTCTCCTCCGCCGGCTTGAGCACCACCGAGTTGCCGGCGGCCAGCGCCATGGACAGCTTCCACGACGCCATCTGCAGCGGGAAGTTCCACGGGATGATCGCCGTGCACACGCCGACGGGATCGCGCTTGACGTAGTTGTACGACGGACCGGGCGCGATCGTCTGGGGGAGCGGCTCGGGGTCGTCGAGGCGGGCGGCGTACTCGCCCATGACACGGAACCAGAAGCCGGCGCCGCCGACATCCGCCTTTGCCTTCGCCAACGTCGCGCCGGAATCGCGGCTCTCCAGCTCCGTCAGCTCCGGCGCGCGCTCCTTGATGCCCTTGGCGATCGCCGCCAGCACCCTCCCCCGATCACTGCCGCGCCGGCCGGACCAGCGATGGTCGTCGAACGCAGCACGCGCCGCGTCGATCGCGCGCGCGGCATCCTCGGCGCCAGCCTTCGCGACGGTGCCGATGGCCTCACCGGTCGCGGGGTTGATGGACTGGAAGGTCTCGCCGGATTCCGCGTCGCGGAACCGGCCGTCGATGAACAGCTGGAAGTCGGACACGGCGTCTCCTCGTTGGCGGGGGAAGATCGATCCTCGCACCGCCACCTGGCGAGGGTCCAACGCGCGTTCGGCGGCCGAGGAGCGGCTAGGGGACCACTCGAGCCCCCAGCGCAGCCGCCAGGCGCACCCCCTCGTCGAGCAGTACATCGCGCTCGGCCGGCGGGACCCGCGAGCACGCGACCACAACGAGGTCGTCGTCGACCTCGACGCGTGCTCCCCGGGCGGCGAACGGCAGCAAGGCCTCGGCAATGGCGGCGTCGATCCAGGTGGGAGCGGAATAGGGGGCGCCCGTGTACGGGGACGTGAGGGGGCCCGAAATGGCGTAGACGTCGTCGAGCAGCGGTATGGTCTGGATGAGAAACCCGCTGTAGCGCAAACTCGGGCCCTCGGTCTGGGAGCGGTCCCAGTCCATGTACGTGAGCCGGCCGTCTGCGTGGTTGCGGGTCGCGGCCAGGGTGACCGACGAAGGATGTGCTAACAGCGAGGGCCGGCTGCGCTTCTGGCGGATCGCCTCGGCAATGCCGTGCTTCGGGACAGGTTCCGGGTCGGGTTGCAAACCTCGACGGGCAGCCCACTGGTTGAAGGCGGTCCGCGCCTGGTCGCGAAGCCCCCGGCTCAGCCACGAGTCGAGCAGCAGCGCGACCACGACCACTGCCCCTGCCAGGACGGCAGCGGCCGGCCTCGCCCAGGCGATGTTCCTCGCCTCACCCACGACCGCCAGGAGAACGGCGCCGAGAAGCAGGGCAGCCCTCAGATGGCGGATCATGCGCCGTGTACGCAGCCGGGACTGTGCACGCTCCGCGTCCGACACCGCTCTACTTTCCGCAGCTCAGGGCTTGATCACCTCGAACGGGTTGCGGCAGGCGTTGCAGTACGACGAAGACCGACACGGTGTGGGGCCGAACGGGCTGTCCGCGACGGTGTCGGTGGAGCCGCACAGGGGGCAGACGACCGCCCGGGGACGGGCTCCGATCTGCACCAGCACCTGCCCCGAACCCGGAGGCGCTATTCCGAACGACTTGAGCTTCTCACGGCCCGGCCCGGTGATGCGCTCGGGTTCCCACACCACGCTGCTGACGAAGCGGACCTCCACCGAGGCGACGTCGTCCATCGCGTGCAGGGCCTTCTCGACGTCCTCGCGGATCACCGCGATCGCAGGACACCCCGAATACGTGGGCACCAGGTCCACCTGGACGGCGTCTGCGTCGACGCGCACGTCGACGACCATGCCGAGCTCGACGATCGACACCGGCGGCATCTCGGGGTCGGGGACGCTCTCCAGCACGGCGCGGACGTCGTCGGGGCCCACCGCGGTGCGGAGCGTCACCAGCTCGCTCCCGGGTGGGCGCGGTAGGTCCCGGTCATCTCTTCCCACACCTGAGCGAAGTCCTCGCTGTGGCGTCCATGGCGGCCGCCCAGGCCGCCGCCGGTGGTGCCATTCGCCGCGTCGCCGCGCTCGTCCGTGAGCAGCTCACCCGAGGATGTCGGGACGAACTCGCCACCCGTGTGGTGGGACTCGCCATCGAGGACGTGATCCAGGCCCAGCCCCGACAGGTCGGCCGTGATCATCTCCAGCCACCGCCGGCGCTGCTGCTCGTGGGTCACCGGCAGCACGCCCTCGGCGACGAGCTCGTCCTCCCCGGGCAGGGCCTCGAACAGGCCCGGCGCCTCGGAGAGCGCGGCCAGGAGGCCGTCGACGAGCCGGCTGCGTGCCTCGACCGGACCCTTCGCTAGGCGGTCGAGCCACAGCCGCGCGTGGAGGAGGTGGTATCGCTCCTCGCGGCGGATGGCGCCGGTCGCGCCGGCGACGGCTGTCCACGACGACTCGGCCAACGTGGCCAGGCGCACGTCCTCGGCGGTGTCGTACAGGTAGTGCCGCGCCAGGGTGTAGCCCCAGTCGCGCGGAGGGCGCTCCACGAGGATCGCGTTGAGGTATCCGTCCGGCGGGCGGCCCAGGGCGAGGGTGTCCGGATCCTTGCCGCTCAGTTCGGCGGCGATGCCGTACCACACCACCGAGTGGCCGATCTCGTCCTGCGAGATCGACGAGAACGCGAGGTCCTCCTCGATGTGAGGCGCCACGCCGGTCCAGTGACCGTGCTGGTGCCCCATGATCAGCTCGTCGTCCGCTAGCGCCAGCAGCAGGTGCAGGCGGGGATCACTCACCCGCTCCACCTCCTCTGCTGCGGTGCGTCGGATTCGGCACGCGCTTGTCGGCGGGCCGCGGGCGGTCGATCACAGCTCCTGCCTCGCGGGCCATGTCGATGGCCCGCCGCCGCTTGTCGCCCATGCCGGTGTAGCCGCTTTGCAGGCGGTAGCTCTTGTCCGTGGCGAACTCCAGCAGGTCCGGCCGGCCGAAGACATGCAGGTCGTCCAGCCGCACGACGGCGAAGTCGACGCCCTCGCCATGGCGGAAGAACGACTCCTTGGCGAGCAGCAGCGCCATCTCCCGGTCGGGGGCGTGCACCGCCCCGACCGAGGTCCACGGATCGTCCAGGGTCCGCTTCCCGAACACCTCCCACCGCTCCGACATCAGCACTCCCTGTGACCCGGATTCGAATACGGTCCCATGCGGAGGATCCGAACTTCGATTGGGCGGTGGGTTCCGCGCGCCAGCGTCATCTTCGGATTCGGTCCCTCAGGGAAACGAATCCGAAGATCTTTGGATTCGGGAGGTGGGTGGGGGGTCATGCGGCGATCCTCGTCGGTGAGTCCATCGCCTCACGCACCCACGCGTGCGCGTCGTGCATCCAGCGGCGCCACGCCAGCCGTGTCTCGGTCATCGGCCCATCACCTTTGACCACCCTCCAGAAGCTCTCCCAGTCCGGTTCCGTCCAGTCCCACTCGCCCTTCTCGGCGTTGTAGGCCAGCTTGTCGTCGGGCACCGAGATGCCCAGGTCCCACAGTTTCGGCACGAACATGTCGAAGAACCGCTGGCGCAGTTCCTCGTTGGACTTGACCTTCAGGCGCCACTCGAGCAGCACATCGCGCCGGCCGGTGGTGGGGGTGCCGAAGAACTGCATGATTGGCTCCCACCAGCGATCCACGGCCTCGGCGAACATCTGCCGCTGCTCGGGCGTGCCGGAACACAGTTCGAGCACCAGGTTCTCACCGTGGCGCTGGTGCAGGCTCTCCTCGGCGCAGATGCGCTTGAGCACCCTGACGTACGGAGCGTAGGAGCACTCGAGCAGCGCCTTCTGTGTCACCAGCGCGGCGCCGTCGATGAGGTAGCCGATGACCGCCACGTCGCCCCACGTGTAGGTGGGATAGTGAAAGACGTTGTGGAACTTGGTGCGGCCGTGGATGAGATCGGTGATCATCGCGTCTCGTGACTTTCCGAGATCTTCGGCGACGCGGTACAGCATGTGACCGTGACCCACCTCGTCCTGCACCTTGGCGGTCAGGGACATCTTCCGCCGCAACGATGGGGCGCGCGCGATCCACTCGCGCTCAGGCAGCGCGCCCATGATCTCGGAGTTGGCGTGCATCTCGATGAACTTCAGCGCCGACTCGCGGTACTCGTCGGGCATCCAGTCGGTCGCCTCGACCATGCCGCCGGCGTCGATGTGCGCCTTGAACTTCGCATTGCGCTCGGCGTAGGCCTGGCTGGACGCGAAGCGGTTGGTCGTGCTCATCGCGGCTCCTTGGATCAGGCGGGTCGGGTGGTTGTCATTGCGTCCAGCCCGTGGACGAAGGGGTTGCTCTCGTGCAGCCGCAGCGGGCGGACCGGCGCGTCACCCTCGGTGTCGCCCAGCGGGGGAGCGGACTGCACGACCGAGTCGTAGAAGCGCCACGCCGGCGCGTCGACGGCTTCGTACAGCGACCGGAACACCGTTGCCGCGAGCTCACCGAGCCAGTCGTCGGGCAGCAGCTCCCGGGGCAGACCCGGGTCCATGAACAGGAACGACCGCCAGTGATGAACGAGGCGGATCCGCGTGGTGAAGGCGGTCTGCGGGTCGTGCGGAGCGGTCGCACGGCTCCACTGCTCGATGAATGTCTCATGGGCGTGGCGCAGTTCGCTGACGTCCCACGCGGCGGCGACGATGCGCTGGTTCTCAACCGGATCGGCGGCCGTCACGGTGTCGAACCGGACCGCGGCGTCGCCCAGTTCGTGCGTGGTGAGCAACCGTGTCAGCCGCCGGCCCTGCGGGTGTGGACTGACCCACACGTCGGCGGACAGTCGGCCGTGCCCGCTCCACTGCAGTTCCCGAGCGACCTCGCCGACACGCCCGGCCGCCGGGCACACCAGCACGTGCCAGCGGCCGTCCCAGTCGGCCGCGCGCAGCCGGTAGATGCGCGCGGCCGCTTCCTCCAGACGTTCCACGCCCGCGTCGGTGAGACGGTAGGCCGAGTATCTCCCACTGCGCCGCGGCACGACCCACCCCTCGGCCGCCATGCGGTGCAGGGCCGTGCGGGTCGCTTCCGGTGTGAACCCCAGCGCGCCCATGCAGGTGGTGATCGTGCTCAGCCAGGCGTCACCGCCGGCGGGGCGCACGACATCGCCGAACAGGGTGAACAAGGCGGACCGGGCCTTCACGCGGATACCCCCTCGGCAACGTGTTACGGGAACCAGGACAGACCGAAAGAAAGTGTAACACGTGGGGGAGGGTCGCCCGCGGCGGCCGGTACCCTTGCCCGCATGACTGAATTGCGCGAAGCGTTCCTTGTCGACGCCGTCCGTACACCCGTCGGGAAGTTCGGCGGGGCGCTGTCAGCGGTGCGTCCCGACGACTTGCTGGCCGGCGTGCTGCGGTCGTTGGTCGAACGCAGCGGCCTGGAGGGCGGGGCCGTCGAGGAGGTGATCGCGGGCTGCACGAACCAGGCCGGGGAGGACAACCGCAACGTCGCCCGCATGAGCCTGTTACTGGCGGGCCTGCCGATCAGTGTCCCGGGGTCGACCGTCAACCGCCTCTGCGCCTCGGGTCTGGACGCCGTGGTGCAGGCCGCGCGCGCCGTCATGGTCGGCGAGGGCGACGTCCTGATCGCCGGCGGCGTCGAGTCCATGACACGCGCCCCGTGGGTGATGGCAAAGCCCGAGTCGCTGCCGCCCAGGGGTGTCCCCGAACTGGTCGACTCGTCGTTCGGCTGGCGGTTCGTCAACCCGAAACTGGCAGCCATGCACCCGCCGCTGGCCATGGGCGAGACGGCCGAGAATCTCGTCGAGAAGTACGACATCAGCCGCGAGGAGCAGGACGCGTTCTCGCTGCGGTCGCACGAACGCGCCGTCGCGGCCTGGGACGCCGGCGAGTTCGACGCCGAAACGGTGGCGGTCGATGTCCCGGGCCGGCGCGGTGCCGTAACGGTGTTCGACCGTGACGAGGGGCCGCGCGCCGACACCTCGATGGAGTCGCTGGCCAAGCTGCGCCCGGTCTTCCGCCAGGGAGGATCCGTCACCGCCGGCAACTCGTCGAGTCTGAACGACGGTGCCGCGGCCGTGCTGGTGGCATCCGCGGCGGCTGTCGACCGGTACGGCTTGGAGCCTGCGGCCCGGATCGTGGCCAGCGGTGTCGTCGGGGCCGACCCGTCGTTCATGGGGATCGCGCCGGTGGGCGCGACGGAGGTCGCGCTGCGACGCGCCGGCTGGACACTCGACGACGTCGACACCGTGGAACTCAACGAGGCGTTCGCGGGGCAGAGCCTGGCGGTGCTCAGGGAACTTCCACTGGACCAGGCGATCGTCAACCCGCAGGGCGGCGCGATAGCGATCGGTCATCCGCTCGGGTCGACGGGAGCGCGTCTCACCGCCACACTGCTGCACCGGCTGCGGCGCGACACCACGCTGCGGCGCGGGCTTGTCACGCTGTGCGTCGGTGTGGGCCAGGGGCAGTCGTTGCTGGTCGAATCCGTCCGGTGATCCACGCCGCGCACCGCGCCGCGGCGGCGGCGGTGATGCTGTGCGCGCTGCTTGCCGCGTGTGGGACGGGCGAGGCGGGCTCCGGGGTTGCCGCGATCCAACCGCGGGACGGCCGTTCGGGGCTGCAGCTGTCCGGCACGCTCGACGGGCGCCAGTTCGCGGTCAACGACGGCGCGCCGGTGCTGCGTCTGGGCGACTGCGACGTCAACGACGGCGCCGACGTCGACCTGTGCTTCTTCACGCGTGAACTGGAGGGCGGCTTCTTCGGCATCGTCGTCGAGAATCCAGACGTGGTGCGGCCCGGGGTGGTTGAGGTCACGCAATCGCGATGTGCGTCGCCGCACTGCGACGACGTCACCGACGGCGCGGTGGTCGAGGTGCAGTTCGCCCCTGGTGCGCCGCGGGTCCGTGCGACCGGCGGCCGCCTGCGCCTGACCACGGTGGAAAAGGGCAGGCGGTACGCCGGCACGCTCCACCTGACGCTGCCCGACGGCGCCTTCTCCGGGACCTTCGAGGTGGTCCCACGCCCGGTCCAGCCGTAGCCACCCGCTGCTCACCGGTTGCTCAAGGCCGGGACACCCGCGCCGATCTGCTCGATGTTCGTCGCCGATCTGTTCGTCAGCGACACCGCCACAGTCACCGCGACCGAGGCGATGATCGCGCCCAGAAATGGTGGCAGCGTCGGCACCGCGCCGGGCATCGTGACCATCTCGACGCCCCGCAGCGACCCCGTCGCCACGATGCCTCCGAGACCCGCGCCGAGCAGACCCGCCACGGCGCCTGCGAGGGCCGCACCACCGGTGGCTCGCCGCCACAGGCTCGCCAGTGCCGGCACAACCGTGGCGGCGCACAGCAGGTCGGCGACCAGGAACAGCCGCAGCACGGAGAATCCCTGCAGCGCGATCAGTACCGCCGGGACCATGAACGCGACCGTGAGGACACGGGCCGTGGTGAGCGTGACGCCGCGACGTTCGGGTGCGACCAGCGAGGCCAGCCCGTTCTCCAGTGTGTCCACGGATGAGGTGACCAGCGCGATGGCGAGGATCAGGACCGGAAGGGTCAGCCAGGTCGGGGCCGCCGCGAGATGGGCGAAGAAGGGCGCCGGCGGTGTGCCCAACGCCAGTCCGCGCGCAGCGGCGTCGTACCCGATGAAACCGAGGACTGCGACCACGGGGATCGTCGCGAGCGCGCCGGTGCCGACGCCGCGCCGCAACGCGCGATGATCCCTGGCGGCCCACACCCGCTGCCAGTATCCCTGGTGGAACATGTTCGCGGCCGTCACCGCGATGACCAGCGTGAGGGCGACCTCCAGCCCGACTCGGACGGGGGTGTCGGGGGCCGCAGGCGCTGCATCGGCCGTGGCTGCCGACCCGGTCCCCAGCATCGCGTACGCCGCGGCCGCCAGCAGGGCAATGATGAGCCACGCCTGGAACCGGTCGGTCTGCAGCGAGGCGCGCAGTCCGCCGATCGCGGTGTAGATCAGCGTCGCGGCCGTCACCGCCACGATCACGCCCGCGGCGGGGAACCCCGACAGGATCGACGTCACCGCACCCACCGCGGTGAGTTCGGCAGTGACGAAACACAGCATGTACAGCAGCGATATGACGGCGACGTACATGGAGAAGCCGCGTCCGAATCGCAAAGTCAGGAACTCCGGCAGGCTGTGGCCAGCCGGCAGCACGGTGCGGATGCGGCGCCCGAGCAGCCCGAACACCACGAACGGTGCCGCCGCTCCCAGGGCGTAGCCGAGGACGCCCAGCAGTCCCACTGTCGCGCCGACCTCGGGTGGCGCGAAGAGCACCCACGCGCCCATGCCGGCGGCCAGGAACGACAGCCCCAGCGTCGAACCCGGCTGCGAGTTTCTCGCGACGACGTAGTCCTCGAGGTCACCGTCCCGACGCATGGCCCGGATTCCGATCCACACGAAGACCGCGAGTGTGACAACCACGACGACGGCGACGACTTCACCGCTGACCATGACGCTCTCCCTCCGCCGGTGTCAACCGGATCAGGTTCATGGGGTCTGCGGCGGTTGCCGCACTCTCAGCCGTGAGGCTCCCCCGGCGTGGGACGCATCCTAGTGGATGTGGCGCCTCAGCCGCCCAGCGCCCGACGCAGCCGGTCGAGTGTGGACGGCTTGTCCGCCACCGGAACCACCGGTTCGTCGATCGGCGCGGGCCCGTACACCGACTCGGGCATCTCGTCGGGGGGGCTTACCACCACCTGGAGGATCAGCGGGTCGGGGGCGTCGTTACGAAGGCCGTGCGGAACACCCGCCGGCACGACGACCGCCTGGAGGGGTTCAAGCGTGACCTCCGCCTCGTCCGTCACGACCCATGCCCTGCCGCCCAGCACCGTGTAGATGGTGTCCGCTCCGGCCAGCGTGCGCGCGTCGACGACCTGCCCCGGCTCGAGGCAGACAAGGTCCACGGCGACCACGTCGGTCGTGAAGACGCGCCGCCCGGCAGCCGCGGCGAGCTCGAAGTCGACGTAGTCGCGAAGGTCGACGGCGGTGGGTCCGGCAGCGGGGGTGTCCATCGCGCCGAGTGTAGGCACCGCGATCGCGCCGGCCCGCGGGCATGCTGGGCACATGAGCGCGCGTCTTCCCGGCATGATGTTCGATCGTTACTGGCCGGCACGGCATCCGGGCGGAGCCGACTACGCCCAGGGGCGCTCGGTGCGCATACGGCGGCTGTACTGGCTGGTGCCGGTCCTGGGACCTCTCATACCCGCCATCCTGGCGCTGACGCGCCCGTCGACTCGCACGGCCGGCGAACATCGTGGCGACGAAACCGGCGATTTCCAACTCTCGGTTCGTCAGTCGCTGGATGTCAACAATCGTTTCCAGCAGTTG
>WHTG01000248.1 GCA_009377835.1 Nitriliruptorales bacterium | reverse complement strand
ACTTCTTCGCCGCGCCGGCCTTGCGCGCCGTCGACTTCTTGCCGGCCGTGCCCTTGCGCGCCGTCGACTTCTTGCCGGCCGTGCCCTTGCGCGCCGTCGACTTCTTGCCGGCCGTGCGCGCCGTGGACTTCTTGGCCGAACTCTTCTTCGCGCTCGACTTCTTGGCCGATGTCTTCTTGGCGCCGCCCGAGGACTTCTTCGCGGACGACTTCTTCGCGCCGCCGGACGCCTTCTTGGCGGTCTTCCTGGCGCCGCCTGACGCCTTCTTCGCAGTCGACTTCGCGCCGGATGACGCCTTCCTCGTGGCCCCCCCGGCGGAGCGCTTCGACGGCGTCGCCTTCGAGACAACGCTCGTCATCGACGACACCGTCGACTTCGCAACGTCGGCTACGGTGTCGATCGCAGTCTCTGCGACCCCACCGACCGAGTCGACGACGCCCTGGTCGCCTGAGGACCTGTTGCTTCCGTTGGCCATGCGTCCACCCCTTTGCGCCTTCCAGCGCGATCGTCGCGGTGTGACCGTCGTCCACTGCAGGTTGTGCCTGTGTGTACTCCGGCTTGTTCGATGAACGGGTCGAGCGAGTATCCGACGCCACTGCGCGATCGCCTTCTCGACGTGTCGCGCAGCGACATTACGGAATCAGTGACACTGAATCAACGACCTGTTTCATCTTCGGGTTCGTCTTTGCCCCGCAGTCGCGTGTTCCACTCGTCGTTGAACCGAACGAGTTGCTCGTGCGCGCGTGACACGTCGCGCTTGGCAATGTTGGTCACCGCAATGAGTCGCTGCTGCCATCGACCCTTCTCGTCGGGTGCGATGTCCGCCGTTGCGATCGCCGCGAAGGCGGACCTCAACGTATCGGAAACCTGCTGCGTGATGGTGTCGTCACGCGGATTGGTGCCGGGGTTGTTCATTGTGTCAGCGTAGGACTGCCGCACCCTCGGTGTGCACCTTCCTCGACCTGGAGAAAGGGGACCCTCTTTATGGAACACGACCAGGCACGAGCAGCAGTCGCAGCGTTGTCGGCGCTGCTCGCACTCGGGTGCGCGGCGATGGCCATCGCACACGCCGGCGTCGTCGTCCCGCTGCTGTCACGACTGGGGCCGGGTGGCGACGACACGGTGTGGCCGGCAGTTGTCGCGTTCACGGTTGGTGCGGTCGTGTTGACGTTCGTCGCCGTCGGCGTGTCACGCGCTCGTGGGTGGGCATGGCCGCTGGGGTTGGTCGTTCACGCCCTGGTGGTTCTCGGGGCGGCCATGCCCTATCGCGGCCTGGGGAGCCTGGTCGCCATCGTCGTCAGCGTGGCATCACTTGCAGTGCTCCTGTCGCCCGCGGGCCGCGCGTCGCTACTGCACACCTGACGTCGCTGGGACAACCCGCGCCACCAGACGTTTTCTGTCACACCCCTTGCGCAGCATTTGACCCACGCCACTGCGAAAGGGATGCCATGGAGTGCTGCGTCGAGACCTGCGACCGCAACGCGTACGCCCAGGAGTTGTGCCAGCCGCACTACAAGCGACTGCGGCGTCACGGTGATGTGCAGGAGGATGTGCCGTGGGGTCGCCAACCCGCAGCCGAAAGGTCAGCGGGTGGTCGACAAGGTGACGTACGCGCTGGAGATCCTGCGTCGGTACCGCCGCGAGGTCTTGTCTGAGCTGGTCCAAATCAGGCGCCGAAGAGTAGTCCCGACCGGATTTGAACCGGCGTTACCGCCTTGAGAGGGCGGCGTCCTAGGCCACTAGACGACGGGACCGCGTTGCTCGGGGGGAAGGACTTGAACCCTCAATAACTGGACCAGAACCAGCCGTGTTGCCAATTACACCACCCCCGAAGGGCACCGAAACGGTACCAGCGGCCCCCTTCGGTCGCCAACCTCGCGTCCCTGTCAGGCAGCTACTTTCGCCGTCGCCTCCCGCACCCGCCGCACCACCAGGCCGCGGTCGAGCAGTGCCAGCGTCTGCGGCAGCGGGGTACTGACCGCCGTGCCGGCGACGGCGACGCGCACCGGCTGCATGACCCTCCCCAAACCCAGTCCCAGCCGCTCGGCGAGGTCCCGCAGCGCCGCCTCGATCGCCGCCGCGTCCCACGCGACGTCATCGAGCACAACCGCTGCCGCGTCGAGCACCTCGCCGGCGCGGCCCTTGAGGTTCTTCGACACCGCCTTGTCGTCCCACACGACTTCGTCGCGGAAGTACGGCGCCGCCAGTGGCACCGCCTCGGCGAGCGTCTGGATGCGCTCACGCAACAGCGGCGCGAGGCCGAGCAGCAGCTGTTGATGTTCCGGCGACGGCAGGTCGGCCACCAGACCCTCGTCGGAGAAGTGCGGCTGCAACCGTTCTGCCAGCTCCGTGTCGGACAGCTCCTTGATCCCGTCGCCGTTCATCGAGCGCAGCTTGGCGGTGTCGAAGAACGACGGATTCTTGCCGACACGGTCGAAGCTGAAGCGCTCGACCAGCTCGTCGACCGTCATCCGCTCCGTCGTGGCGTCATACGACCACCCGCACAACGCAAGGAAGTTGATCAGAACCTCAGGGAGAAACCCGTGGCGGCGGAACTCGTCGACAGCCACGGACCCGTGCCGCTTCGACAGTGGCTTGCGGTCCTCCCCCACCAGGAGCGGAAGATGTGCGAACGACGGTGGCTGTGCGTCCGCAGGCCGTGCCGGATACGCGTTGTCGGCCAGGATCCGGTCGATCACGCCGTCGCGTGTCAGCAGGTCGTACAGCAGCAGCTGCCGTGGCGTGGCCGAGAGCAGGTCCTCGCCACGCGCGATGAGGTTGATGCCCATCGCCAGATCATCCACCGCGTTTGCCAGATAGTAGGTGTGCGTGCCGTCGGCCCGCTCGATGACGAAGTCCGGGACGTCCTTCCATTCGAAATCCACCGGCCCACGGACGGCATCCACGAACGACACGACACCGTCATCGGGCGTGCGTACGCGGAGCACCGCCCTGCGGCCCTCCTCCAGGTACGCCGCGCGCTGCTCGGGCGTCAGGTTGCGATGCCCGCCGGCGTACCCCGGTGGACGACCGTCGCGCATCGCTGCCTCCCGCTGGGCGGTGAGTTCCTCGGGTGTCTCGTACGCGTCGTACACGTCACCGAGCTGCAGCAAGGCCGCCGCCGCCGCCGAGTAGAGGGGACCTCGCTGGCTCTGCTGATAGGGGCCGTGAGGCCCGTCGACCTCGGGACCTTCGTCCCAGTCCAGCCCGAGCCAGCGCATCGCGGCGATCATCCCTCGCATCGACTCGTCGGTAGCCCGTTCGGCGTCGGTGTCCTCGATCCGGAACACGAACGTGCCGCCGCCCTGTCGCGCGTGCAGCCAGTTGTACAGCGCGGTCCGCGCGCCGCCGACGTGCAGCCATCCGCTTGGTGCGGGGCAGAACCGGACACGGGGTGCCACCATTCAGGCCTCCGCGGTGCATTGGTTCGTCAGGTCACCGATACCGTCGACGGTCACGGTGACGACATCGCGGTCATGCAGCGGTCCGACGCCCGCCGGCGTGCCCGTGAGGATGACGTCGCCCGGCAGCAGCGTCGTGAAGGCGGCGCAGTAGGCGACGAGCTGAGCAACGTCGAAAACCAGGTCGGTGGTCGTGGCGTCCTGGCGGACTTCGCCGTTGACCGAGCACCGCACGCGCAGCCCGGCAACCGGGTCGACGTCGGTCTGGATCCACGGCCCGAGCGGGCAGAAGGTGTCAAAGCCCTTGGCCCTGGTCCACTGCCCGTCGCTTCGCTGTAGATCCCGCGCTGTCACGTCGTTGGCGCACGTGTAGCCGAGGACGGCGGTCGACGCGTCCTCGACAGCGATGTTGCGGGTGAGTCGCCCGACGACGACGGCGAGTTCGGCCTCGTGGTGCACCTCGCGTGACAGCCGCGGCAGGCGGATCTCGTCGTCGGGTCCGATGACCGCGGTGGCGGGCTTTGCGAAGATCAGCGGCTCCGCCGGAACGTCGCCGCCCGTCTGGGTCGCGTTGCCCAGATAGTTCCTCCCCACGCACAGGATCTTGCTGGGGATGATCGGGGCGAGCAGCCGCACATCCTCCAGCGGGGCGGCCTGGTCGGTGCGGCGGATGTCACCGAACGGGTGACCGTCGAGCAGCACCGCGT
>WHTG01000269.1 GCA_009377835.1 Nitriliruptorales bacterium | reverse complement strand
GGTGTGCCCGTGGTGCCGGGGGTCCACCGCGCCGGCATGAATGACGGCGACCTGCTCGCCGCGGCGGACGAGATGGGGTTTCCGCTGATGGTGAAGGCGACCGCGGGCGGTGGCGGCAAGGGGATGCGTGTCGTGCAGTCGGCTGAAACGCTGCCGGAGGCCCTCGCCTCTGCGCGGCGTGAGGCGGCGGCGGCGTTCGGTAACGACGACCTCCTCATCGAGCGGTTCGTCACCGCGCCCCGGCACATCGAGATCCAGGTCTTCGCGGACAACCACGGCAACGTCATCCACCTGGGCGAGCGCGAGTGCAGCCTGCAGCGGCGGCACCAGAAGGTCGTCGAGGAGTCCCCGTCGCCGCTGCTCGACGAGCCGACCCGGCAGCGGATGGGCGCGGCCGCCGTCGAGGCGGCGCGTGCCGTCGGATACGTGGGCGCGGGGACCGTCGAGTTCATCGTCTCCGGGGACAAGCCCGATGAGTTCTTCTTCATGGAGATGAACACGCGGCTGCAGGTGGAACATGCTGTGACCGAGGAGGTCTACGGCGTCGACCTCGTCGAGTGGCAGCTGCAGGTGGCCGCCGGCGAACCCCTGCCACTCGGACAGGACGAGTTGCGTTCGCACGGGCATGCAATCGAAGCGCGTATCTACGCCGAGGACCCAGCTCGTGGATTCCTGCCGACCGGCGGTCGTGTCATCGCCGACTGGCTCGCGCACGGAGTGGGCATCCGGCACGACAACGGAATCGTCGAGGGGATGACCGTCGCGTCAGCGTACGACCCGATGCTCGGCAAGGTCATCGCACACGGCCCGACTCGCCAGGACGCGTTGCACCGGCTGCGGAGGGCCCTGGACCTTGTCTTCGTCGCCGGTGTCGAAACCAATGTGCGGTTCCTCCGCGCCCTGCTTGACGACGAGGACGTCAGGGCGGGTCGGCTGGATACAGGGCTGATCGACCGGCGTGTCGAACAGCTGACCTCGTGGCCGGTTCCCGACGAGGTGCTCGCGCTGGCCGGCGTGGCGAAGCTGTGGGAACTGACACCGGGACCTCCGCCGCGCATCGTCAGCCCGTTCGACCTCGCGACCGCGTGGAGAGTCGGCGAACCGTCGTGGGCGACCTGGCGTATGCGTGTCGGCGAGCGCTCCGAACTCGTGCACGCACGGGGATGGGACGACGGCGCGGAGGTGCGGGTGGGGGAGGGACCCGTGTGGCCGGCAACTATCGAGTGGGACGGGCATCACGAGGCGCACATCACCGTCAATGGCGTGACGCGGCCCGTCAGCATCGACACCGACCAGCGCGCGGCGTGGATCGCCACCCCTGAGTTCGGGGGCTGGCGGATCGTCGAGGAGGACGAGTTGTCCGCCGCGCGTCATCCAGACGAGGCCGTCGGGGGAACGCTCACCTCGCCGATGCCCGGAACCGTCACCGTGGTGAACGTCTCGGCGGGCGACGCTGTTGTCGCGGGCCAGACGCTGCTGGTTGTCGAGGCCATGAAGATGGAGCACGCAATCGGTGCACCGGTCGACGGTGTCGTGAAGTCGGTTCACGTCCAGGCCGGCGATGCCGTGCCGATGGACGCGCCGCTGGCGGTGGTTGCTGTGCGGGAGGCGGACGGGTGAGGCAGCCGCGGGTGGTGGCCGGTGAGGGCCTGCCCAGCCGCGTGACCATTTACGAAGTCGGGCCTCGGGACGGGCTGCAGAACGAGGGCGCGACAGTCCCCACTGCCGTGAAGACCGAGTTCATCACGCGGCTTGCGGACGCGGGTTTGTCGGTGGTCGAGGCGACGAGCTTCGTCCATCCGAAGTGGGTACCGCAGCTGGCCGACGCAGCAGAACTGCTCGACGGGCTCGTTCGCAAGCCGGGTGTGCGGTATCCGGTGCTGGTACCCAACGAGCGCGGCCTCGACCGGGCGCTGGAGGCGGGCGTCGACGAGGTTGCGATCTTCGGCAGCGCGACGGAGACGTTCGCGCGCCGCAACCTCAACCGGACGATCGCTGAGTCGTTCGAGATGTTCGCCCCCGTCGCCGCACGTGCGCTGGAGGCGGGCGTGAAGGTCCGCGGCTATCTCTCGATGTGCTTCGGGGATCCATGGGAGGGCGACGTTGACATCGAGCAGGTTGCGAGCGTGGGGGCCCGACTGCTCGAGCTGGGCTGCTTCGAGTTGAGCCTCGGCGACACGATCGGCACCGGCACGCCCGGCCATGTCACGAAGATGCTGGACGCCTTCGCCCGGCGGGGCATCGGCGCCGACCGCCTGGCGGTGCATTTCCACGACACGTACGGCCAGGCGTTGTCGAACACCGTCGCCGCGTTGCGGTGGGGCGTCAGGGTGGTCGATGCATCCGCTGGAGGGCTTGGTGGCTGTCCCTACGCGCAGTCGGCCACCGGAAATCTCGCGACTGAGGATCTGGTGTGGTTGTTGCACGGTCTCGGCATCGACACCGGGATCGACCTCGACGCACTGGTGGCTACGTCGGTGTGGATGTCACAGCATCTGGGGCGGCCGAGCCCGTCCCGCGTGGTCCAGGCCCTGGCCGGTGCCTGAGCCGCGCGGTGCCGGGCGATCGGGCGGATTGCTGTTCCTGGCGGTCGGCCTCTTCGTGCTCTACCTGGTCATCACGGCAGTGGCCGGAGCCGCGAAGTTCGTGATCAGTGTCGTGCTGGTGGTGGTGCTGGCGGCGCTCGCCGTGAACGTCCTTCGCCGCCGCTGAGTTCTCCACAGGAGCGGCTGGAACGTGGCTGCTCACAGTGGTATCAACTTCGGCCGTGGCGTGGGGTCGATATCGGCGGTTTGCGTGGGTCGCCCTTGTGGCGGCCTTGGTTTCGGCCTGCCGCGCCTCGCAGGAACCGACGAGTCCCACTGCGACGGTCGGCCCGGCACCGACGGAGGCGGCGTCCGCTGACCCGACACCCACAGACACCGCGACGGAGTCGGATCCTTTCGCCATCCCAGCAGACCCAGCCGACATCGACGATGCCTACGTGGAGCGGGTACTCGACGAGTTGATGAGAGGTATTGCGGAGGCGGGCCAAATAGTGTCGCGCTCTGGGGCCGTGGGACCGGGCGTTAAGTCCGCCCTGGCAGCACGACACACGCCGGCCTCGACGCATGAAGTACTGAAGGTCCTGCGGCGCGTAGTCCGCAAGGGTTTGATCCGTGATGTGTTCGGTGGGGACGTTGAACCAGCCGAGATCACAGTTGAGGAGGTAATCGGCGCGACCCACTCGTGCATGTTCGCGCGCGTGATTCAGGACACATCTCCGCTCGGCGGAAAAGAGGTTGAGCCCTTCCCGGCGTACTACCACCTGACGCGTAGGAGCCCGGGCACCTCTCCGGGAAACCGAAATCCCACTCCTTGGCTAATCGCAGCTGACGCAGAACCCTTGCCTGGTGGGGAGGAGTACCGAAACCCATGCGGATGAGGCGTGTTTTGGTCGGCCTCCTGCTGGGAGCAGTCGTTTTGAGAATCATGCACGCGTCTTCCGTACTAGCTCAGGAGTCGATCGAT
>WHTG01000073.1 GCA_009377835.1 Nitriliruptorales bacterium | reverse complement strand
GCGCATACCGCCCCTGGAACTGCGCAACTCCAGGGGTGTGACCTACGAGGCGTTCCAGGAGTCCGTCCGGTCGCGCAGGGCCGCTCGTTAGACTCGCCGCTGCACCCTCCCGACCTGGCAAGGAGCCGCCGTGTCCGACATCGCCTTCGCCGAGCAGACGCCGGCCGACGTCCAGGCCGACGTGGTGGCGGTGTTCGCGACCAAGGGCGAGAACCGCACGTCGGTACCCGGCGCGGACGCGGTCGCGGTCGGCGAGCGGCTCGAGATCGACATCTCGGCGGTCCTCAGCGGTGTGCGATTCGACGGTGACCTCGCCGCCGTTGCGCGTATCCCGACGCAAGGCAAGATCGCGGCGTCGCTGGTGCTGGTCGTCGGGCTCGGTCCCGCCGAGAAGCTGACCCTGGAGACACTGCGACGCGGCGCCGGGGCGGCGGCTCGCAACGCCACGAAGGACGCGACGCTCGCGGTCGTGGTCCCGGGTGATCTGCCGTCCGAGGCGCCGCCGGCCGATCGTGCCCAAACGGTCACAGAGGGGGCGGGTCTGGGGTCGTACGCCTTCACCACGTACCGCTCGAAACCGACGGAGTTGCCCTCGTTGACCGCCGTCAAGATCGTGGCCGGGAACGGTCTCTCCGCCGACGACATCCGTGGCGGCGTCGACCGCGGCGCGACTGTCGTGCGCGCGACGCGGTTGGCGCGAGACCTGGTCAATACCCCTCCTGCCGACAAGCGGCCGCCGGTGCTGGCGGAAAAGGCGGTCGCCGTCGGCGAGGCCGCGGGGCTGCGTGTGCGGGTCCTCGACGAGCAGGCGCTGGAAGACGGCGGTTTCGGCGGCATCCTCGGGGTCGGCCGCGGATCGAGCGCGCCGCCGCGTCTGGTGGAGTTGACCTACGAGCCGGACGGCGCCGGAAGCCATGTCGTACTCGTCGGCAAGGGCATCACGTTCGACTCGGGTGGCCTGTCACTGAAGCCGCCGAACGCTATGTCGACGATGAAGATGGACATGGCGGGGGCGGCGACAGTCCTCGGGGCGATGTCGGTGCTGGGCGATCTGGGCGTGACAGTCAAGGTCACGGGGCTGCTGGCGCTCGCCGAGAACATGCCGTCGGGTCATGCCACCCGAGTCTCGGATGTGTTGACCCACCGCGGCGGAAAGACGGTGGAGGTGATGAACACCGACGCCGAGGGACGCCTGGTGCTCGGCGACGCGCTGGCGTACGCCACGGAGGCGCAGCCCGACGCGATCATCGACCTGGCGACGCTGACCGGTGCGCAGATCGTTGCTCTGGGCAACCGGATCGCCGGCGTGATGGGCAACAACGACGACCTGATCGAGGAGATCAAGTCGGCCGCCGCCGCGGCGGGGGAGCAGGTGTGGCAGCTGCCGCTGCCTGACGAGTACGAGGATCACCTGCGCAGCGAGGTCGCGGATTTCAAGAACATCGGCAAGCCGATGCAGGCAGGCACGATCATCGGCGGCCTGTACCTGCAGAAGTTCGTCGGTGAGGTGCCGTGGGCGCACGTCGACATCGCCGGTCCCGCGTTCACCGAAGAAGGCGACAGCTGGTACACCCCCAAAGGCGGCACGGGCATGGGGGTGCGCACCCTGCTGGCCCTGCTCACCGCCCGCAGCGGCGGATAGTCCGTCGGCGCCCCGGGGCGGCAAAGCGGTCCGCGGTCTAGGAGAAGCGGTCGCGTCGCACGACGGCACGCCGGTGCTCCACGCGGGCAACCTCCTGCTCGCCCTCGCGGACGAGAACGGTGAACTCGACGCGGCTGCCTTCCACCGACGTCACGCGGGCCGCGGCGGACACCTCGCCGCCGACGCGGGTGGGCGCGGTGTGGAAGATCTCGGCCCACGTGCCGACGCTGGTCCGGTCCGCGGGCAGGGTGTCACGAATCGCTGCGACGGCGGCCTGCTCCGCCAGAGCGAGAACCGCGGGCGTGCCCAGAACTTCGACGTCGCCCGAGCCCAATGCCGCGGCCGTGTCGTCCCCGCTCACCTTGAGGTTCACGCTCGCCTCCAGCCCAGCCTCCAACTGCATCGCGTGCTCCAGTCGATTCCGTCACCCGGTCTTCCGCTGGCAGTATGGGCGCGACGGGATGATTTCACGGATGCCAAGGAGCGGCACAGCCATGAGCGGCGCCACCGGAGTGATGGCCATCATCCTCCTCGAGACGGCCGTGGGTGCTTCGGTCCTGCTGTGGGCGAGCGGCGTATGGGGCGTTGTGAGGCGGGGCTTCTTCCTGCTCACCGGTATCACGGCCGCGCTGTGCGCGGCCGGCGCCTGGGCCATCACCGCATCCGAGACGGCGGGCTCCCGCGCCGCGACCGCAGTCGGGATCTTCACGGCCGCCGCCGTGCTGTGGCAGGTGCTGCTCCTGGCGCGCCAGGAGCAGCCGGCGCGATGGGTCGGGTTGATCGCCGCCGCCCTCGGGGTGGTGGCGCTCGTGCTGTTCGCCGAGGTGCGCGACCGCGCGTTCGGGCTGGGCGCGGCTGAACTGGTGCTCGGTGCGCTGTTCCTTGGGTCCACTGCCTTCGGGTTGCTGCTGGGGCACTGGTACCTGGTCGAGCGCCGCCTGACCAACCGCTACATGATCGTCAGTTCGTATCTGTACGCCGGCGGCGTCGTTGCGGCCGGGATCGCCACCGCCATCGCGTCGCGCAGCCCCGCACCACAGGCGCAGAACCTGTCGCCGCTGCTCGCGCTGCCCAGCTTCACGCTCCTGCTCGCCGGCGGGTTCGTCGCGATCTGCGCGCTGATCGCGCCGTTCGTGTGGAAGCTCGCGAACGAGGGCGGCCGTTCCATCCAGGCGGCCACCGGCTACTTCTACCTCGCCGTCATCATGGCTTTCTCCGCAGAGATGGCGGCGAAGCTGCGGTTCTTCTGACCAGTTCCTCGGCTGGAAGGGTGCGTGGCGGGCGGCAGCGCGCCGGGACCACGACGTGTGTGCAGGGGCCGTGGGCGACTTGACCGGCGTGGCCGGTTGGGTTGCCGACGTCATCGCGGCGCTCGGCAGCGTCGGCGTCGGCTTGCTGGTCGCGCTGGAGAACCTGTTTCCACCGATGCCCAGCGAAGTCGTGCTCCCGTTCGCGGGGTTCCTCGCCGCCCAGGGCCGCTTGCCCCTCATCCCGGTGATCGTGTGGGCGACTGTCGGTTCCGTGGCCGGCGCGCTCGTCTTGTACCTGGCGGGTGCCCGTCTGGGTCGAGCCCGACTGCGTCGCCTGATCGGCCGTCTGCCGCTCGTCGCTGTCGACGACCTCGACCGCGCGGAAGCATGGTTCGACCGCCATGGTGGTCGAGCGGTCTTCCTCGGCCGACTCGCACCGGTCGTGCGCAGCCTCATCTCCGTGCCCGCCGGCGTCGAGCGGATGCCGCCGCCGAAGTTCGTCGCCTACACCGCCGCGGGCAGCGGCCTGTGGAACACATTGTTCGTCTCCCTCGGCTACCTCCTCGGCGACGAATGGCAACGCATCGGCTCCTACAGCACCTGGATCAACTACGCCGTCATCGCCGGGATCACCGTCGCCATGATCGTGCTCGCCGTCCGCCGCCGTCGCCGGTGAACACACCGTCCTCGTGGGCAGCAACGGGCGGGATGATCCGGATGCTCAGCGTCCTCCCCGGACTGCGAAGATCTCGTAAACCGCGCCGTGGGTGAGCGACACGACGTACAGGTTGCCGTTGGGACCCGTCTGGATGTCGGTGCCGACGCCGAAGTCGCGGCCGATCAGCAGGCTCTCGCTCTCGGTGATGTCGAACTTGTCGGTGTTGTCCGCAACCCGGTCCTCGAGCCGCGGGTCGTCGACGGCGATCGACCGGCGGTTGCCCTGGAGCATAAGGCGGAACAGATGGCCGCCTTCCAGGACGTCCCTGGCGCCGCCCACGAACAGATCGCCCGCGAACTGCGGGCCGAGCCCTCGGCCTTCGACGAAACCAATGCCGGCCGGCGCGACCTCGAACTTCCAGCTGAATTCGGGATCGCTGTAGTGCGCCCCGGGCAGCATGAACAGGCTCGCCAGTGCCGCCTCGGGGGTGTCGGCGATGTTCTCCGGCGACCAGCGGATCTGCTGCAGCCCGAAGAACCGGTCACTGGTCTCGATCTCCTTGAACTGGTCGATGCGCTCGAGCGGCCCCATGATCTGCACCCAGCCGCCGTTCATGCCAGGTTCCACCCGGCTGAGCTCGGTGAACGAGTCGTCGCCGTTCTCGGCGAGCCACACATCCCCTGAGCGCGGGTCGAAGGCCATGCCGAAGGCGTTGCGGTGGCCGTAGGAAAAGATCTTCTGGATGTTCGCGCCGACCTCCCCGCCGGTCCCCGCCCCGGCGGCGAAGAAGGGATTGTCCTCCGGTGTGCTGCCGTCGTCGTTGAGCCGCAGGATCACGCCGGTCAGGTGGGCGTCGTCGGGCTGCGGCCCCACGAACTGGTCGTCAGGCACCGTCGGTCCCGGACACTCCGGCGTCGGCCCGCACGGCAGGTTCTGCAGCTGGCCGCGCCGCCCGACATCGCCGATGAAGATGTAGAGCTTGCCGTCCGGTCCGAAGCGCACCACGCCGCCGTCGTGGTTGCCGCGTTCCGGCTGGCCGGCGTCCTGCTGGATGGCTCGGAGCCGGATCAGGTTGCGGTCGAAGGTGAGCGCGGTTCCGTCCCAGATGAAGCGGTCCACGCGGTTGCCGAGCAGAGGGGTGTTGCCGAGCACGTTTGTGTCCGCGCCGGTGGTGCTTTCGGTCCAGTACAGGTACACGCCCGGGTCGTCCGGGAACTCCGGATGCAGGGCGGCGCCGAGCAGTCCGCGCTCGGAAGCGAAGTTCACCGCCAGGTCGAGCACGGTGCTGTGCAGCGACCCGTCAACCACCCGCTGCACCCTGCCGGTGTTCTTCTCCAGCACGAACAGGTCGTCGGGCCCGAGGAAGGCGAGGCTGATCGGAGTCACCAGCCCCGACACCACCGGCCGCACGTCCAGGCGGGGATGCAGCATGCGGGGCCCAGCTTCCTGAGCGACCCCGGCGCCGATCCCCACGGACAGCACGAGCGCGGTAGCCAGCAAGAGTGTCACCAGACGTCGCATCAGGTCTCCCTGTCTCGCGTCACGTGCTCACGTCGATATACGCCGCGACCCCGGCTGTGGTTCATCGGTAGGCGACCCGCGCACGGCAGCGCTGGCCAAATGCGCACCGGCTGGAGATCACCCCGGCCACCGGCGCGTTGGGCCGACGTGGCCGAGCCGTCTACCGCCTCTGCCCCACGGCTTCCCCCAGCGCCGCCTTCACGACCTCGTAGTCGTGGTCCGGCCACTGGCGGATGTTGCCCTGGAAGGCAAGCTTCCAGTGCTCCGGTGGCCACTTCCGCGGGAACTCCAATTCCTCGCGCAACTCCTCGGCCGGCACCCAAGAAGTCGGATCGGTGATGACGAGCTCCGCCTGGATCGGGAACCGCCACGGGTAGTCCTCGCCGGGCTTTGACGTCCAGATCGGGTCGTGGTCCTCGAACACTTCGCTGGTGACCACGGCGATCGCACCGAACGCGACGTGCTTCGTCACGTAGTAGACGAGCTTGTCGCCGGGGTGGATCTCCCGAGCGGTGTTTCCGCGCCGCGACTTGATGCCCTGCAGTTTCCAGCCCAGCTCGGCGGTGCGGGCGAAGTTGTCCGGCGAGGTGGTCAGACACCAGGTCGTCATTCGTCCAACCCTACTGAGGCTCCAAAGACGACGTCTTGTCGTTCTGCATCAGCATCATGGAGTTCCGCGGGGAGAAGGTCGCCCACGAGTGGTCAAGCCGTTGCGGAGGACCACCTACCCGTTCGGGTCGTAGACCGCTGCGAACAGTCCGTCGCCGACGGTCAGGATGGTCCCACGGAACGTCCGGTCCTCGCGGACCGACTCGTTGAAGTCGCGGATTCCGTCCGTGTCCTCATCGGACACGTCGTTGTCGACGATCCTGCCGTGCCACAGCACGTTGTCGGCCAGCAGCAGGCCGCCGGGACGCAACAGGCGCTTGGCATGTTGCAGATACTCGACGTACTCGGCCTTCACCGCGTCGAGGAACACGATGTCGTAGTTGCCGTCGGCGAGCTTCGGCAACACCGTCAGCGCCGGGCCGAGCATCGACCGAACCCGGTCGCCTGACCGCGCTTCGCCGAACGCGCGTTGCGCCAGCGACTGGTGTTCACCGTCGATTTCGATCGTTGTCAGCGAGCCCCGCGCGTCCATCCCTCCGAGGAACCACAGGCCGCTGTAGCCGCCTCCGGTTCCCACCTCACAAATGTGGCGTGCGCGCATCAGGCTCGCGAAGAACCGCAGCATCGCGCCCGTGTCGCCGGCCACTGCCGGGATATCCGCCTCCTCGGACCGCGCCCGCGCCGCGCGCAACGGCTCGTCCTCCGGCTCGGCGAAGCGACGCAGGTACGCCACGGTCCGTTCGTCGATCTCCACGCCGGTCCTCCATCGGTCAGCAAACGGCAGCAGGGAGTCAACCACGAAATGCGGGAACCTTGCCGCGCCGCCCCCCGTTGTGGGATGCGGAGGGCACTACACTTGAGCCCACGCCGCCACGTGCCGGTTGAGTGGTAAAGGAGGGGGAGTGCCCCACGACGAAGCCACTCGCCGGCCCGATCCCCGGCCGACGTTCGAGCAGGTCGTCGCCGACTACGGGGACAAGGTCGCCTCCATCGCCCTGCACCTTACGGGTAACGCCGACGATGCTGCCGACCTGACGCAGGACGTCTTCGAGCGCGTCTACCGCAACCTGCACCGCTACCAGCCGGGGACGTTCGATGGGTGGCTGTACCGGATCACGCGCAACCTGTTCCTCGACCGCGTCAGGCGTCGCGCGCAAGTGCGGTTCGAGCCGCTTCCGGCAGACGAGTGGCGGGTACCTGCCTCCCGTGAGCCTGGCCCGGCCGACGTCGTGGAGCGGGCCACACTCGAAGCTCGACTCGAGGTCGGGCTCGCGTTGCTGGCGCCGGACTTCCGTCTGGCGGTCGTGTTGTGCGACATCGAGGGACTGACGTACGACGAGATTGCCCACACCACTGGCTGGCCTCTGGGGACCGTCCGCTCGCGTATCCACCGCGGCCGCAAGACCATGCGCGAGTACCTCGCCGCTCATCCAGCCCAGGACGACGCGCCGGCCCCGGCCCCCCGGGAACGTCATGACTAGGCACTGCGACACCTTCGAGCCGCTGCTCTCCGCCTGGGTCGACGGTGAGCTGGGCCGCGGCCGCCGGGCGCGCGTGGGTGCGCACCTGCAACGTTGCGCCCGCTGCCGCAGCGACGTGCACGCGCTACGGGTCACCCAGACGATGCTGCGCAGTCTTCCGCCGCGAACCCTGGTCGCGGGGATACCCGCGGACGGAGCCACCCGCCGGCGCGTTGACGGCGTCGCCGTCCGCCGGTTCGCAGTGCGCTCCTCGGCCGCCGCCGTCACGCTGGCGGTCGTGGTCGCGACGGCCGGGTTCATGGCCGGTTCGCAGGGCGAGTCGTCGCGGGTCGCCATCCCCGTCGACGTGTACGTCGCGGACCACCTGGTCCGAGCCGTGGGCGGGGCTGTCTCCACACCGGCACTGGTCGACAGCCCGGACAGCGACGGCGGCAGGGTGCGAGAAGAGCAGCGATGACTGTGCGCACCGTCCTCCCGCTGGTGTTGCTGGCGATGGTCATGACGGCACTCACCGTGGCGCCAGCGGCTGCCGAGGGTCACGCCGACCGCCGGTGGCGTTCGCTCCTGGACCGTGCGGCCCAGGCAGCCGAGAAGGAGTCCTACGTCGGGGAGTCGCTGTGGGTCTCGTACGACAGCGGCGAGCCCTCCGTGTCGTCGTTCCTGGTCCAGTCGTCGGGCGAGGGGGAGATCACGGTCGCGGATCGCACGCGTTACGCGGTCCGCCTCGGCGACGACGGCGGTGCGCTGGCCGATCACGAGCGCGGCTGGTTCGTGCCATTGCCTGCAGCCGACCTGGCAAAGGCGCACAAGGTGCTCGACCGTGTCGCCGCGAAATACGACGTGAAGGTTCTGTCCCCCGAGCGGCTGCTGGACCGTCGCTGCTCGCGGGTCGAGATCACCCGCCGCGCCGACGGCCGTCTGGTCGAGCGGCTGTGGCTGGACGACGACAGCGGCCTGTTGCTGCGTCGCGAGACGTACACCGGCTCAGGCGAACTGCTGCGCATGGTGTCGTATCTGAAGCTGAACCTGAATCCGCGCTCCGGATCGAGGACGGACGTTCAGGCCCGTCCGTCACGGGGTCAGCGGACCTCACAGACGCGGCAGAACCAGGACGTGATCGAGGTCGACGAGACCGGCCGAGCAGCGTTGCGTGAGGCTGGCTGGGTCGTGCCCGAGCAACTGCCCGGCGGCTACCTCACGGACGGCTCGTACGCGCTCAGCGCGATCGACTCACACCCGTTGCAGACGGTGTACAGCGACGGTCTGTACACCGTGTCGTTGTTCGAGCAACGCGGCACCCTCGATCCGGCCACCCTCCCGGAGGGCGCGGAACTCGCCAGCGCCTTCGGCTTCACCGCGTACACCTGGCCCGGGGCCGTGCCGCAGCGCGTCGTGTGGGAGGCCGGCGGGTCGACCTGGTCGCTGGTCGGCGACGCGCCGCCCGACGAGATGGAGGCCATGACGGCGGTCCTGCCGCATCCTTCCAGCGAGAGCGTGATCGACCGGATCGCGCGCGGCCTGGGCAGACTGTGGTCCTGGATGTCACCCTGGTCGTAGGCTCGCCGCTTCTGCGACAAGGAGATCCGCTTGACGGACCCAGACGGCCCGTGGCGCCGTCACGACCCGCCCCGGCACCCCGACTCGTCCCAAACCTCCGGCGGCGACCCGCCGCCCGCTGAGGCCGCCGCCCAGGCCCGGCCGAACCATGTCCCGACGTTCCCGCCGATTCCGACCCGTGCGGGAAGCGCCGACGAGGACGGGACCAACCGGCGCAGTTCCCCCCGTATCGGGCTGATCACCCTGGTGGCGGCGCTGTTGGGCGGCGTTGTCGCGGCGACGGCGACCGTGGCGGCGCTGGACCGGCGGGAGGTGGAACCAACCGCGACCGTGCGGGAGCAGCCGACACAGGCGCCGGAGATCGCAGTGGTGCAGGGTCGCACCCAGGTCGAGGCAGTGGCCGAGGCGGTGTTGCCGACGGTGGTGCAGATCGACATCGGCGGGCAGAGTGCCGTCGTTCCGACCGCCGCCGGCAACGGTTCCGGGGTCGTGTACCGCACCGACGGCTACATCATCACGAACAACCACGTCGTCGAGTCGGCCGATGACATGGAAGTCGTCCTGGCCGACGGCTCGCGTGAGCAAGCGCGGCTGATCGGTCGTGACGTGCTGTCTGACATCGCAGTGATCAAGGTTGATCGTGAGGACCTCACTGCAATCCGCGTCGGCGACTCCTCGCAACTGCGTGTCGGGCAACTGGCCGTCGCGATCGGCAGCCCATTCGGGTTGGAGGGATCAGTCACCGCGGGAGTCATCAGCGCGTTGAACCGCCCGATCAGCGTCGGTCAGGGCATCCGGCTGCCCAACGTCATCCAGACGGACGCGCCCATCAATCCGGGCAATTCCGGGGGCGCGCTGGTCGGCGCCGACGGGCGCCTGATCGGTATCAATTCGGCGATCCTGACCACCGGGGCGCAGGCCAACGCTGGTGTCGGGTTCGCGGTCCCGGTCGCGACCGCCGTCGACATCGCCGACGAGCTGATCGACTCCGGCTCGGTCGTGTACCCGTTCCTCGGCGTCGAGGGCGGCAACGTCCCCAGCACCGCCGCCGAGCGGCTGGGCGTCGACCAGGGCGCCCTCGTCACCGCCGTGCAGAACAACACTCCCGCCGCGGACGCAGGCCTGCGCGTCGACGACGTGGTCATCGAGTTCGACGGAAACGAGATCACCTCGATGGACGACCTGATCGTCGCGGTCCGGCAGGGCGAGGTGGGCGACACGGTGGAGGTCGTCTACATTCGCGACGGCGACGAGCGGACCGTCGAGGTGACGCTCGTCGAGCGCCCCGAGCTCTAGCGACCGGCCGAGAGGGACATGAACGCACCTGGATTCTGGGAGTGGGTCTTCCTGGCGGTGCTGGCCCTGCTCATCTTCGGCCCCGAGCGGCTGCCGAAGATGGCGCAGAACGCGGGCGAGATGATCGCGAGGTTCAAGCGGGAGGCGGCCGGGACACTCGACGAATTGAAGGCCGCTGCTGATCTTGATGAGTTCTCCGGTGTCGCCCGTGACCTGCGGGAGACGGGGGAGGAACTGCGCCGCAGCGTGGACGTCACAGCGGCCGACCGACCTCGTGAGAAGCCACACAGCGCGGTCATGGGGGGTATCGAGCCGCGGGCCGCACCGCCGTTCGACCCGGATACTCCGTGATGGCCAGGTCGCACTGGCCGCTGCGCGCGGCTGCCGGTGCCGGTCTGCTCGCCGGCACCTGGTCGGCATTGCGCTATCCGGTCGTGCAGCGCGGCGACGTGCGCGTCGGCGACGCCGTTCGCAAGTTCGGAACGCCCGCGATGGACGCCGCAGTCACCTACACCACGGACCTGGGGTCGGTGTACTCCGTCATCGGTGTGGCGACCACCCTCGCGGGAACCGGTCGCCGGCGACTTGCTGCCGATGTGCTGGGCATCGGCCTGTTGGCCTGGAACGTCGCACAGCTGAGCAAGACCCGGGTCCGGCGTCAGCGTCCCTACGAAGCCGACGGCGTGCGGCGGTTGATCCGCAAGCCGACCGGGTCCTCGTTTCCCTCCGGCCATTCGGCGGTCGGCGTCGCGATGTTCACGATGCTCGCCGACCGCTCCCGCGGCGGCGTGTCGCGGCGGCTGCTGCAGGCCGTCGGGACATACGTGGCGCTCAGCCGCGTCTACGTCGGCGTGCACTACCCGACGGACGTTATCGGCGGCGCCGGCATGGGGTTGGTCGTCGGGGCGCTGTGGCGCGGCCCGCTCGCCACGATCAACGGTCGGGTCGTCAGCCGTGCCATCGCCGCGGTCGACAGGGCCGTCCGCCGCGCGTAGCGGCCCGCGGGATTCGGTCAGGGCGCCGGCAGGGGTGGGATGTCCGCGGCGATGAGGATCGTCAGGTCGTCGTCGGAGGGATCGGCATCGCCGACCACCCTGGACGCGTGGTTCGCGACCGCCTGCTCGAACAGGTTGCGGACGACCCGAGCGTTGCCGAAGCCCTTCCCGCGGTCGTGCGCGGACAGGGTCGCATGCAGTGCCTCCGCCGCGCCCTCACCGAGACGATAATGCGCCGCCTGCGCCATCGACGAGAAGATCTCGACCAGTTCGCGGTCGGTGTAGTCCGGGAAGTGGATCGTCCGGGGGAACCGCGAGCGCAGTCCTGGGTTGGAGCCGATGAAGGTCGCCATCTCCTCCGGGTATCCGGCGACGATGAGCACGATCGCGTCGCGGCGGTCTTCCATCAGTTTCACGATCGTGTCGATGGCCTCGCGCCCGAAGTCGTTCTCGCCCCCGCGTGCCAGCGCGTAGGCCTCGTCGATGAGCAGAATGCCTCCAGCGGCGCGATCGAAGGCGTCGCGGACCCGCGGGGCGGTTTGGCCGACGAATCCAGCGACCAGCGCGGAACGGTCCGTCTCCACCAGCTGCCCCTGGTCCACGACACCCAGGCTGCGGTAGATCTCCGCGAGCAGCCTCGCGACCGTCGTCTTGCCGGTCCCGGGGTTGCCGGTGAACACCAGATGGCGGCTGCCCTCAACCACCGGGAGCCCCCGAGATTCACGCAGCCGCTGGACCTGCAGCAGGTTCGTCACCAGGCGGACCTCGTGCTTGACGGGGGCCAGTCCGACCAGCGCCTCCAATTCGTCCAGCAATTCCTGAACGGGACGTGCCGGTCGGATCGCCACCTCCTCGGCGGCGGCAGGGGTGTCGACCGCAGCGCGGGACCCCCGCGCCGCCTGCGTTCCCGGGCGTACACCGGCTGCGTCGATCGCCTCCAGAAGCATCGTGCGGAACGCGTCGACTGTTTCCAGTTCGGTGCGCGTCAGGTGCGTGTCCAGCGCCTGCGACGCATGAGCCAGTTCGATCGCGTTGCGGTAGTACGCCCACGCGTGGCTGGTGGCGTCGCGCCGATCGGCGTTCAGCAGCAATTCGAACATCGGAGACGGCGCCTCCAGCCATCGGCGTCGCCCATCGAGCAGCTGCGCCTTCCGCGCGTCCACCGGTGTGGCATGAATGAGCCGGCTGTCGAACAGCGGCGCGAACGTCATGATGTACGCCCACAACTCGTCGTCGCTGTGCATCCGATCAGCGTCGATGACCCCGGCCACGATATGCGCAGCCTCCACGGCGGCATCCCGCCGCAGGTGCTCCTCCCGGGCCGCGGTCCCGTCCATCGCGACGAGGACCGGCGCGGTGGCGTCGATGAAGCGCTGGACCAGCGGCGTCAGGACGGTCGTCACACCCCGCAGTCTGCCCCGACGGGGCCCGCTCGGCCGGAAACGCTCAGCGCTGCAGGGCGGCGACGCTGCGCGCGTGGACGGGCTGCGCCCGGCGGGGACCCTGTATGCCCCACTGGAACACGCGCCACAACGCCTCCACGACGATGGCGCGGCTGATCTTGCTCACGCCCTCGCTGCGCTCCACGAACGTGATGGGGACCTCCATGATCCGGAAACCCAGTCGCCAGGTCCGCAGGGCCATCTCCAGCTGGAAGCTGTATCCGTCGGACCTGACTGTGTCCAGCTCGAGCTCCTCGAGCACGTGCCGACGGAACGCCCGGAAGCCGGCCGTGGCGTCCTCGACCGGCATTCCGGTCATTGCCCGGACGTAACGGTTCCCGCCCTTGGAGAGCGCCAGGCGGTGCCAGGGCCAGTCAACGACCCCGCCACCCGGGACGTAGCGCGACCCGATCACCAGGTCGGCGCCCGCGAGTGCGGCGAGCAGTCGTGGGACGTCGGCGGGGTCGTGGGAGAGGTCGGCATCCATCTCGCAGAACACGTCGAACTCGCGTCGCAGCCCCCACGCGAATCCCGCGCGATACGCGGCACCCAGACCGCCCTTTGCCGGGCGGTGCAGGACGTGGACGCGCTCGTCGTGGGCGGCGATCGCGTCGGCGATGTCGCCCGTGCCGTCGGGGGAGTTGTCGTCCACGACGAGCAGCGTGATCTCGTGGTCCGAAGCCTCAGCGGCCCCCAGGAGGCGTTCGGCCACCCGCGGGAGGGTCGACGCCTCGTTGTACGTCGGGACGACGACCAGGGTTCGCATCACCGACCGGACCCGTCTATCGCGTCAGGCGCTAGAACTGCAGCGGGAGACTCTTGCCGACCAGCGACTTCTTCGACGCGGACAGCTCGTGAGCCACGTCGAACATCCGCCGGCTGGCGGGGGCGTCCGGGTGCGAGACCACCAACGGAACGCCGGCGTCTGCACCCTCGCGCAACCGCGGGTCGATCGGGATGGACGCGAGGAGTTTGGTGTCCAGCTCCTCGGCGAGCAGGATGCCGCCGCCCTCACCGAATATCCTGTACTCGCTGCCGGTGTCGGGGGCGATGAAGGTCGCCATGTTCTCGATCACGCCAGCGACTCGCATGCCGGTCTGTGCGGTGGTCTGGCCTGCGCGTAGCGCGACGCGCTGCGCCGCCTGCTGCGGCGTGGTCACGACGAGCATGTCGGCGTTGGGCAGCATCTGCGCCAGTGAGATGGCGATGTCGCCCGTGCCTGGCGGAAGGTCGCACAGCAGGAAATCCAGGTCGCCCCAATAGACGTCGGCGAGGAACTGCTGCAGCGCTCGGTGCAGCATCGGCCCGCGCCAGATCACCGGCCGTTCGGTGTCGATGAAGAAGCCGATCGAGATCACCTTGCAGCCATGCGCCTGCAGCGGCATCACCATGTTCTCGAACGCGACCGGTCGTCCCTGGACCCCCATCATCCGGGGGATCGAGTAACCCCAGATGTCGGCGTCGAGGATGCCTACCGAGTGCCCTTCGCGCGTCAGCGCGACGGCCAGGTTGGTCGTGATCGAAGACTTGCCGACTCCGCCCTTGCCGGACGCGATCGCGAGGACCTTCGTCTGCGAGTCCATCTTCGCGAACGGAATGACCGGCTGGCCGCCCTCCGTCTGCCCGCCGGCGCTGCCTCGCACCTTCGTGGCGAAGTCGCCGCGCTGCTGTTCGGTCATTGCCGACAGCCCCACCCGGACCTCACGCACCCCCTCGAGCGGCGCCACCGCCTGCGTGACCTCCCGCTCGATCCGGTCGCGCATCGGACATCCCGGGACCGTCAGCAGCACCTGCACGTCGACGACGCCACCGTCGACGGAGACGTCCTGCACCATCCCCAGGTCGGTGATCGGGCGGCCGACGTCCGGGTCGTTGACCGTGGCCAAGGCCTGCATGACCTGTTCGTTCGTGGGCACAGCGAACTCTTTCGACTGGGTACGACGCGGAGGTCACGACGGGAGACCCTTCCCACCGCCGTGCCGCCATCGTACCGGCGCTCCTGACGCGACGCAGACGGCTCACTGTCGGCGGCCGCTACCTGCTGCGGTCCGCGGTGGGCACTGCCAGGGGCCCGCGGAGCCTGCCTGGCAGGCGTGTGTTACAGGGGCGGGCTTCGCCTGTACGGGATGCGCTTCGGTACCATCCCGGCCCTCTTTTCAGGTTTCTTTTCTCCCAGTCGGGTCAGCGCAGATGATCGGCAGTGGCCGGACCGGTCGCAGGATCTCCCTCGCGGCACTGGTCGCCGTGGTCCTGGCGTGCACCGGGTGCAAAGTAACGCTGGCAGTCGACGTGGACATCAACCGCGACGGCGGTGGTGTTCTTGCTGTGACGCTGG
>WHTG01000142.1 GCA_009377835.1 Nitriliruptorales bacterium | reverse complement strand
TTCAGCGGGTGGCGCGGTCGCGTTCGCCGACGGCACGAGGAGCGCCGCCACCAGCCCGAGCCCGAGACCCGCGGCGAACAGCGCCGCCACCGCAGTCACCGACCGCGGCGTGATCAAAGCGTCCGATCCAGCCCAGTTCATCCCCATGCCGCGGCGCAACCTACCGCCTCCCCCCGCCGACGCGGATCAACCGGCGCGCTGCAACTCCCGGGGCGCCGCGTCGAGCAGGCCGCCGAGCTCCTCCAGGTCGCCGGACCCGATCGTGACCTCGCCGGACTTGACCTTCGCGGCGTACTCGTCGACGTATTCCTGGCCGGTGAGCATCATCAGCTCGTACATCAGCTCGTCCGTCGCGCTGCGCAGGGCGAACCGGTCCTCGGCCAGCCCCTCGTAACGCGCCGCCAGCTCCAGCGGCCGTCCCACACGGATCCCGACCTGGGCCAGCCGCGGCACCTTGGCGCCGACGGGAAGGACGTCGTCGGTCCCGACCACGCCGATGGGGATGATCGGCGCCCCGGTGCGCAATGCAAGCCGTACCGGGCCCGTCTTGCCCCGGTACAGACGTCCGTCCGGGGAGCGCGTGCCCTCCGGGTAGATGCCCAGCAGATGACCGGCGCGCAGGACTTCCTCGCCCTTGCGCAGGCTCGCCTCACCGGCGTCGCCACCCTGGCGTGCGACCGGCATCACGCCAACGTTTTCGAAGAAGTAGCGCTGCCAGCCGTTGAAGTAGTCGGACTTGCCCAGGTAGTAGACCGGGCGGTCGAGGCTTGCGGGCAGGAAGACCGAGTCCAGGAACGACAGGTGGTTCGAGGCCAGGATTGCAGGACCGTCCGCCGGGACGTTGTCGTACCCCTCGGTCCACGGCCGCCACAGCGCGTTGATGATCGGCGGGAGAACCGCGTGGATGGTGCGGTAGAGGGGAGGTGCGTGCTCTCCGGTTCTCACTCGCACACCCCCCAGGCGTGGTCGCGGCTGTGGCAGTTGCGCCGGTGCAGTCTACGCAGCGGTGTCAACGCCCCGGTCAGTACCAGGGCTGCGCAGCCAGGGCGAGCAGCGCCGCGCCGATCAGTCCCGCGTCGTCCCCCAGCACGGCCGGGACGATCGGCGCAAGCTCGCGGTGGCCGCGGCCGATGAGCCTGGCAGCGCAGGCCTCGCGCGCCGGGGCCAGGAGCAGGTCCCCCGCCTGCATGGCGCCCCCACCGACGACGACGACCTCAGGGTCGAAGGCGGCGACCAGTGACGCGATGCCCACCCCCAGCCAACGCCCGGCCGTGGCCAGCACGTCGACGGCGGCGCGGTCCCCGGCATATGCCGCGATCGTCACTTGTTTGCCGCTGAGCTCGTCAGGCGGCGGCGTCGCGAGCGCGGTGCCCGGGGGGATCTGCCCGCCGGCCACACGCTCGCGGGCGATCCTGGCTATCGCCGTGCCGCTGGCCAGCGCCTCGAGGCAACCCGTCGCGCCGCAGGGGCACCGAGGCCCCCCCTCCAGCACCGTTATGTGGCCGAGTTCACCGGCCATGCCGCCGGCACCGCGCACCAGGCGGTCCTCCAGGACCAGGCCGCCGCCGACACCCGTGCCGACCGTCAGCATGACCAGCGAACGGTGCGCGTCGCGGCCTCCACCGGCGCGGTACTCGCCCCATGCCGCAACATTGGCGTCGTTGTCGACGGTCACCGGCCTGTCGAGGCGGCTCCGCAACACCGTCCCGAGGGGGAAGTCCGCCCACGGCAGGTTCGGTGCGTAGCGAACCGTCCCCTCGGTGTCGATCAGCCCGGCTGCTCCGACGCCGACCGGGACCGGCTCGAGGTTGTGCCGTGTCTGGAAATTCCGCGCGACGGAGACGACCAGCTCGACGATGGCGTCGGGGGTGTCAGGCGTGTCGTGGCGGACACGGTCCAGCACCGACCCGTCCTCGGCGACCAGCCCCCCGGCCAGCTTCGTGCCACCGACATCCAGGCCGACGGCAACTCCTGCCACGAGCTAGAACCGCAGGAGCGCCGCCACCGGTTGTCCGTCCAGGCGCACCTCGTCGCGGAACAGCTCGATATGCGCGCCGCTGCGCACCGCTTCCTCGATGACCTCGTCGATCACGTCGTTGACGGGTTCGACGGGCTCGCCGTATGCGGCGGCCTCGCTTTCGTGCAGTGCGAGCATGCCGGTGGCCGAGCGGTAGCCGGGCTGGCCCGCGCCCTCCACCACGAACAGCACCTCGATCCGCTTGCTGTTCGTCGCCTCCAGGACGTGGCGTATGCCACGCGCGGCCTTCTCCGCCGTTCCCTGGGCGGCGGCGAGCCGCTGCAGGAGGTTGCTGCGGCGGCTCGACACCAGCTTCTGCTCAACCTCCTGCAGCCGCTCCTTCAGCTCATCCAGCGAGCTTTGCGGGGGGAGGCTGAGGATCTCGTCGTGCACCACCTGCTGAAGGTACGGATGAAGTTTCTTGGCGAAGTCTGCAGCCTCGGCGTTCGGACCGGCGAGCACCAGGCAGTCGATGGGCGTATCGGCGTGCAGCTGTCGCAGCACCTCGACGGTGTCCTTGAAGTGGTGGGCGACCTCATGCTCGATGTTCTTTTCGTACCGCAGCTGGGACCATCCGCCCTGTTTGTGCTGCCCGTGGACGTCGGACGCGATGCCCTGGTACTCCCACGCGCGGCCCAGCTGGTAGCGCACGATGCGCGCCTTGTCGCGTTCCACGATGACCAGGGCCACGTGGTGATGGCGGCCGAGCAGCGCCTCGAGAGGCACGACGTACGGACGGGGGTTCACCCGCGCGATGTTGCGCACACCGATCGCGACCTGAACCGTCTCGAAGATCTCCCCCTCGGTGGCGAAGATCGCCAGCCCCCTGATGTCTCCGCGTTCGAACTCGTTGCGTACCCACCGGCCGATCGCCTCGATGTCGGCGACGACCGCGTCGCGCTGGTGCGCCGGGAGCCCGTCGGATTCCTTGCGCACATCCCGGAGGAGTCCGTCAAGGCGCGCCTCGTAGTCACCGGCCTTCGGAAACCTGGCTCCGTCGGTGTTGAGGTACACACTCGTCACCGGGAAGTCGGTCTGGGGACGGTCGATCAGCTTTCGGATCTCCGCTGTGTTGACGTCCACACTGGCTCCTTGGTCTCGGTGGGATTCGGTCAGTCCAGGGGAATGCGCTCCACGCGGCGCCGGGCTGCGGCGGATTCGGTGCGCTCACGCTGGCGCGTGGAGGCGTGGTCGTAGGCCTCGGCCTGCACCTCGAGTGCGGCGGTCAGCGCCAGGGTCAACTCCCTGCCAGCACTGAGCAGATGCTGCATCACTTCCGGTCGCACGGTGCTCACCGCCTGCAGGAACACGCACACCGGGCACAACGTGCACTCGGCTCCACCGCCGATGCCGTGACCGGGAAAACCCTCCGGACCATGGCGGTGCTGCTCATCATCCATCAGCGGCGTGTTCCTGTTGATCGCGTCGCAGCAGTCTAAGCACCACGCTCCTGCCCCTGATCGGGTGACGCGAACCGTACCCGGAGGTCCCCGCCGTGAATGCCGGCGCTGACGACCTCGCAGCGCGCCAGGGCGGCGGGGAGGAGGATGCTGCGGTGGTGAGGGCCGACTTTGACGTGCAGTTCGTCCGCCGTGCGGAACACGTCGACGTCGCCGCGGTCCACAAACGGCAGGGCGAGGACGAGCAGATAGCCGTCGCTCGTGCGCTCGAACCGTGGCGGCTCGATGTGCCGGAGGACCTCGTCGACGGCGTCCTCGCCGTACACCGCCTGCGCCAGACGATCGAGCGCGTCGAGCCCGACGATCTCCTCGTCGAACAGCGGCGCGCGCATCATCGGCACACCGGCGAAACCCTGCTCCACCGTTGCGAGATGTTCGGCCTGCAGGGCCTTCCAGCGGTCGAACCAGGGATCGGTGACGGCGTCGGGTAGCAGTCGGTTCACCACGACGGCGTCGACGTGGTAGCCGAACAGGTTCAGGTACGTGTAGGTGCGGCGTGCCTCCGCGATGACCATCTTCTCGGCGTTGACGACCAGCCGCACCGACGTGCGGGAGACGTCGCGGAGGATGTCGCGGACTCCTTCGAGGTTCCGGTACAGCGAGTCGATCGCGCCGAAGAGCTGGTCCTGCGGCAGCGGCATCGTGGTGACCCGGTTCAGCATCGGCCGGACCACCTTCGCCACCTTCCGCTCGACCGGGAAGATGCGCTCCAGGTACCACCCGAGGGCGTCGGGCAGCGACAGGAGGCGCAGCGTCTCGGCGGTGGGGGCGCAGTCGACGACGAGCAGGTCGTGCTTGCCGGAGTCGACGTGGCGCTTGACGTCGATGAGGCTGAAGATCTCCTCCAGACCGGGGATGACCGACAGCTCCTCCGCCTCGACCGTGTCGACGCCGCCCCACGACAGGAGGCTCACCAGATAGTTGCGGATGTCGCGCCAGTTGTCCTCCAGCCGCTGCTGCGCGTCGATCTGCTCGGCCTCGAGGTTTGGTGCGACGATGGTCGGCTCACGGCCCAGCGCCACCCCGAAGCTGTCGGCCAGCGAGTGCGCCGGGTCGGTCGACATCACGAGCGTGCGGCGACCCAGGCCCGCGGCGCGAACGGCGGTGGCTGCCGCCACCGAAGTCTTCCCGACACCGCCCTTGCCCGTGAAGAGCAGAACCCTCATCTTGGGCCACTACCGCCTACGGCTACCTGAGCGGCTGTTGGGCCACTACCGCCTACGGCTACCTGAGCGGCTGTTGGGCCACTACCGCCTACGGCTACCTGAGCGGCTCGCAGGTTCAAGTGCCGGATTCGGCACGTCGCTTCAGCGACTTCAGAGCAGCCTGCGCGATGCGTCTCTGCCCCTGCCTGCGGACCATGGACGGGACGCGGATGCCCGGCTGGAGTTCGAGGTGATACGTCACCAGCGTGGACCCGTCGCCCTGGTCCTCCAAGACGTACGACCCGTCGTTGCTCTTGACCTTGTCGCCCTCGACCATCGTCCAGCGCATCGCGTTGTCGTCGTAGCTGTAGTCCAGGGTGTAGGTGACCTCGGCGATCATCGCGTCGACGCGAAACCGCACGCGGGTTGCCCAGCCGTCCTCGTCGGTGTCGAGAACCTCGACCTCCTTGACTTCGTCCTGCCACTGCGGATACGCCTCGAAATCGGCGATGACGTCCATGATCGTGTCGGGATCCGCTTCCACGACGATGCTGTCCTCGACGGTGTCCGTCACGGTGGTGCTCCTGGTCTACGGCGACTGTGAACCATCGTAGGTGACCACTGTTGGAGCCCCGAATCACGCTGTCATCCGGCGCGACCGCCGACGGATGCGAACAGCCCGATCCCCATCAGAGTCAGCACGGCGAGGACCAGCCACAGCAGCGGCCTCCCCGAAAGCAGCTCCTTGTCGCCCCGCTGCAGGCGGTGCAGGTCGACGAGGCTGCCCGCCCACAGGACCAGTGCCCCCAGGAGCAGCGGCGCCACGACGGTGACCGCACGCGAGCCTCCCGAGCCGCCCAGGGCGATCGCGCCGAGCAGCCACCCGGCGAAGAGCACCAGCCGGGCGATGCCGCTGCTGTGCCGGCCGACCGCCACGTGGCCCGCGCCCGGGGCGAGCGCGCTCAGCGCGACGGCGGCCCGCCAGTCGCGTGATGGCTCCGGCTCGTCGTCGCGGAGCCGCTCGATGAACGCCGAGCCGCAGACCTCGCAGTGCTGCAAGTCGATGGGGTTGAAGTGCTCGCAACGCGGACACGCCCATTGGATGTCGTCGCCCTGGCGGCGGAACCCACGACGGCCCGCAGCCACCGGGGGAGCCGCGGGTGCCTCGCTCGCGACGACGTCATGTGCGTCGCTCGGGATCTCCTGCGCCTCCGCAGGCTCGGGCGCGTCTTCTGAGAACCGGCCGAAACACTGTCCGCACCACTGCGCGGTGTCGGGGTTGGTGGCACCGCAGCGCGGGCAGCGCACTAGCAGTCACCCTCGGCGGCTCGTCTATGCCCCTCCATGACCGCAGCGTAACGGGCAGAACGGTCAGATGACCGGGGCGAGCGCGACCGCCCCGACGACAGCCGCGACCGCGACACGGGCCGCCGGCCGGCGCTGGATCGCCGGCATGGTCCACAGGAAGGTGATGATCGCGCCGGCCACCAGCCCGCCGAGGTGCGCCTGCCACGCGATGCGCAGTCCCGGCATCAGGCCGAGGGCCGCGTTGATGCCCAACAGGATCAGCAGCTGCCGGAGGCTTTGGCGCCCGACGACCGTGTGCCGGCCACGGTAGGAGGCGACCAGCCACGCTCCGAACAGGCCGAACACCGCCCCTGATGCCCCCACGGCGATGCCGTTGGGCTCAGCCACGTAGAAGGCGGCGCCGCCGGCGATCGCCGACGCGACGTACATCGCGGCGAACGAGCCCGAACCCACCCGGCGTTCCAGTTCCGGGCCGAACAGGTACAGCGCGTACATGTTGAACGCCAGGTGCACGAATCCACCGTGCAGGAAGGCGGCGCTGAGCAGTCGCCACCACTCGCCCTGCGCAACGTACGGGTTGATCTGCGCCAGCCACACGCCGATCATCCGGTCCAGTGTGGGGACGAGCAGCCCCGCGGCGAACACTGCTGCGCTGATGACGAGCACGGCCAGCGTGACCGGCGGCAGCCGGTCCGCAGAGCGCGTGACCTCGTCCATCCCGACCACCCGCTGCCCCCCGCCCTCGGTGGCGCACTCGAGGCAACGCTGGCCAACCGCGGCCGGACGCACGCATTCCACGCACACCGGTCGACCGCAGTTCGAGCACGACAGGCGCGTCTCGCGGTCGGGATGCCGGTAACACGTGGGGATGACGGACTGGGTGCTCACCCGGCCACGCTACCTGCGACCGCTCCCAGCCGCGGCACGGCCCGGTCTTGAAGGTGGTTGACAACCTGCCCCGGCGCAGGGGTTGGTTTACATCCGGCTGGATATTCCAGCCGGATATCAACCACCGCCGAGTATCAGCGAGTTATCAACCAGCTCGGATCTGGTGGCGGCCGGGCGGCGGGGGGGCCGGCGGGGTCGTCACGTCAGGCTGCCGTCCGCCTCGGACAGGAACGTGCGGACCGACTTCAGCCAGTAGTCGGTGTTCTCCCACTGCGGCGAGTGCACCGCCCCCGGCACGACCACGTGGCGCGCTCGACGAATGGTGCGAGCGAGCAGCGCCTGCTCGGCCGGCGTCCAGGCATCGTCGTGCTCGCCGTGGATCACCAGCACCGGGATGTCGATCCCGCGAAGGAACGCGCCCAGGGGCTCGGCGGCGATCAAGTTGCGCGCGCCTCCCACGAGGGCAGCCGGCTTGAACGCCATGAACCGGCGCCGCACGAACTCCTCGCGCACCGGGTCGACCGCGGCCGCGACCGAGCGCGGCGGGCGGCTCTGCACTTCACGCCACGCCGCTTGGATGCCGTGGTCTCTGGCGGCAACAGCCATGCGAACGACAAGATCGCACGCCTCCTCCCGCAACGCACCCAATCCCGTCGCCATGAGCACCAGCGAGTACAGCCGCTGGCTGGCGGCCGCCGCCGTCCTCTGCACCACAAGGCCGCCCATCGAATGGCCGAGGAGATGGAACTCGTCCAGTCCCACCGCATCCGCGAACCGCAACAACCACGCGCTGCTGGCGGTCAGCCCGTACACGTCCTCGTCGTCGGGACCCTCCGAACCGCCGTGTCCGGGGAGATCGACCGCAACCACTCGGCGGTCCATCGCGAGCCCCCCGAGCACCGGGTCGAAGTCGTCGGCAGAGCCGGTGTAGCCGTGCACCAGCAAGATGGGATGACCGCCGCCGTCACCCGCTTCGTGGTACGTCGTGACGCGGCCGTCGACGGTCGTGGTCGCCCTCATCGCAGACGAGGGTAGCGGCCGCCACTACGCTGGCCCGCATGGCCATGTCACCCGTCACGCCGTCCCAGGGCTGGGGCGTCCTCCATCTGTTCTTCCACCTCCGCCGCGAGTTGCTCGAGGACACCACCGAGGCGGCGAAGGACTTCGCCCGCCGTCTGCAAGCGTTCGACGCGCGCGACGACTACCAGGTCCTCCCGTTCAGCGTGCTGGGCCAGAAGGCCGACCTCGGGCTGATGGTCATCGGGCCTGATCTCGTCGAGCTGGACCTTCTGTCGACCGAGATCGCCGCGTCGCCGCTGGGGGCAGCGCTGATCCCCGCCGCCTCGTACGTGTCGATGACCGAGCTCAGCGAGTACACGAGCAGCGCCCAGGACGAGGCCGCACGTCTGGTGGCAGAGGAGGGAATGTCCGAAGGCTCACCCGAGCACATCGAGGCGGTCGAGGCGTTCACGGCACGCATGGCGGACTACGCCGACCACCGCCTGCATCCGAAGCTTCCGCACAGGCGCGTGATCAGCTTCTACCCGATGAGCAAGCGCCGCCGCGGCGACGACAACTGGTACGCGTTGCCCTACGACCGGCGCAAGAACTTGATGGGCGGACACGCTCGGGTCGGTCGCACATATCGAGGGCGCGTGCTGCAGCTGATCACGGGGTCGGTCGGGCTGGACGACTGGGAATGGGGCGTCACGCTGCTGGCGGACGACCCCAAGGCGATCAAGGACAT
>WHTG01000048.1 GCA_009377835.1 Nitriliruptorales bacterium | reverse complement strand
TAGATCGACAGCACCAACGTGACCGCTGGTCCAGACACGAGAGCCGGGCGATCTGGTTGGTCGTCAACAGGCGTATCCGGCGCACAGGCTGGCATACGAAAGTGTTCGCCAGACGTCCATTCCGTGTCAACACCGGCCGAATATTGACCCCCTTTCACCGGTTGAAAGTTGACCCCTTTGACGGGTCTTGCGGTGTGGGTTGGGGGTGTCGGCTCCTTGTGTTCGCAGGGGCTGCGGGGACCGCGGGACTCGAGGTTGTCGGTGGGGTCAAGGGTTGACGGGACGGGTGTTGCGGTTGCGATCGCGGTCCCCGCTGCCGGCGGGGTGTTCGCGCTCGGAGCGGGTGGTCGGGGGCCCGCGGGCGCGAGAGGTCGGCGGTGGCGCCGGGAGGAGCGCGACGGCCGGCGTTGGGGTCGCTGCTGGGGGTGTCGCGATGGTGATCGCGTCGAGGCCGGACGGGTCGAGTCGGGGCTCGAACCAGGCGGTGACCAGCGCGAGGAGGATCATGGGGCGGTCTCGTCGTTGGGGATGCGGCCCAGGTCACGGTCTTTGAGCCTGTAACTGTCGCCTTTGAGGGAGATCACCTCGGCGTGATGGACGAGCCGGTCGATCATGGCGGCGGCGACGACGGGGTCGCCGAAGACCTCTCCCCAGCGGCTGAAGGGCTTGTTGCTGCTCATGATCACGCTGGCGCGTTCGTACCGCGACGAGATCAGCTGGAAGAACAGGTTCGCCGCGTCGGCGTCGAAGGGGATGTAGCCGACTTCGTCGATGACGACTAGCGGCGTACGTCCGAGGCGACGCAACTCGTCTTGCAGCCGCCCGGCGTCGTGCGCGGCACCGAGCCGGTCGACCCACTGCGCGGCGGTCGCGAACGCGACGCGGTGCCCGGCCAAGCATGCGCGGATGCCCAGCGCGATCGACAGGTGGGTCTTGCCGGTGCCGGGCGGGCCGAGGAATACGACGTTGTCGCGCACGTCGACGAAGTCGAGCTGACCCAGATGGGCGATGACGTCACGACGGACCGAGCGTTGGTGGTCAAAGTCGAAGTCCTCCAGGGTCTTGCGGGCAGGGAAGCGGGCCGCCTTGATGCGGGCTTCGCCGCCGTGGGACGCACGCGCGGACACCTCACGCTCGAGGCAGGCGGCGAGGAACGCCTCGTGGGTCCAGCCTTCCTCGCGGGCTCGGCCAGCGAGCCGGTCGATCCCCGCGGCCAGCGACGGGGCCTTCAGCGCCCGGCACAGCCACGCCAGGTCCTTGCCCGTGTCGGTGGTCGTGGCCATCACGCGACTCCCAGCGCCCGGTCGTAGTCGGCAAGGTCGCGCTGTTCCACGTCGGTGTCGGCCGCCGCGACCGGCAGCCGCGCCAGTTCGGCGCGGGCGCGACGCGCGGCGTCGTGCGCCGGGTCAGTAACCGTGACATGACGGGCCAGCACCCGGTCGTGGCGGGCGACCACGTCGGTGCCGCAGGTCACCGTGACGGTGTCGGCGTCCACCCGGACCTCCACCCGGCGGCCGATCGCGCGGGGATGCACCGAGTAGTCGTTGGTGTCCACCCGCACCCAGTGATCGGCGGGCAGGCGCAGCTGCTTGCGCCAGTCGACGTCGGGCAATACCGACGGCAGCGGCAGCATCGCGGCCAGGTCAGCGTCGATACGTTCGGAGGGACGGCACCGCAGACCCGAGTGGACCCGCACGTTCGCGCGGGTCTCCAGCCAGTCGCCCAGCTGCGTGTTGAAGTCGTCCACACCGGCAAAGTCCCGGCCGGGCAGGAAACTGGTCTCCAGATAGCCGTTGACCCGCTCGACGCAGCCCTTGCGTTCCGGATGGCCCGGCGGCAACACGACCGCGCCCATCCCCAACGTGCCCTTGAAGGTCAGGTATTCGCGGGTGAACACCACCTGGCGACCGCGCCGCGTCGAGATCGCCGGCTCGCCGTCATACACACCCAGCCGCGGGACGCGTCCCAGCTGTTGCAGACACCACCGGTGCCCCCCGAGCACGTCGTGGGTCTGCTTCGACGCGATCATCCGCGCCACGATCCACCGCGAATAGCCGGGCACCCCGACGATGACCTGCAGCCTGGCGGTCTGAGCGTACCCGACCGGGATGTCCACCGGCGGCTCCCACAAATCCCACTGCGCCAACTCGCCCGGCTCGTACGTCGTGCGGCCGTAGCCGGTCGGCAGCAGATACGCCGGACGCAGCTCGGCGACGCGGTCGCGCAGAATCGTCATGCCGCGCGTCCACCCGATCCGCTCGGCGACCACCGTCGCGGGCATCCTCGGGGTCTTGGCCAACAACCGGCGGATCTCCGGCTCGAACACGTCCACCACCGAACCGGCCGGCGTGCGCTCGTACTTCGGCGGCCCGCTCGAGCGCACCGCGTCACGCACCGTGTTACGTGCCAGGCCCAGCTCACGCGCGATGGCCTTGATGCCCATCCCCTCGGCGAAGTGCATCCGCCGGATGTCTGCCCACTGCTCCACCTCGATCACAGCCTCTCTCCTGACCTCGAGCCGCCACGGCTCGGATCAGGCTCCGGTCCCACCCGCACCAAGCAGGGGAACCGCTACAGAGGGGTCAAGATTCGACCGTTGTCACGGGGTCAGTATTGGGCCGTTGCCGACAGCCGCAGGGCCGACGGCAGCGGCCTCGCACGGCAAACGGCACGCGAGCATGGCCCGCGGGGGGCGCGATTGCCATTTGCGCCCGTCACGGTCGTTGCTTGACGGCGTATCGTGATGCGGAACGTCCAATGGTCAGATGCAGATCGATGGATCGGAAACCGTTCTCAGTCGACAATGGCGTCCACTCGAATGCTGACTCGAGTGGCGGCGCTCCCCGCACGCCCGCGAGAGACATCTCCTCCCAAGTATCCGCGACAACACAGTAGGCTCAGCACCCGCTATCAGGTTGGGACCGCAGCCGTTGGTGCCGATCTGGCGCCCCGTAGGTGATGGGTGTGCGCAAACTTCCTGTGCTTCGCTGACGGCGCTCGTGGCAGGGTTGGTCGCGACGCTGTACTGGCTGTTGGTTCGCGGAATCGGTGTTTACACCCATCCTGAGAACGTTTGGGAGGCTCTCCGGCGGACATTGTCGGGGCAAGGCACTGGCCGAACGCAGTGATATCTAGAGTCGCAGATCCCGCCGTTGTCGCCTTGCTCCTTCCGCGGTGGACAGTAGGCATGATGGCGAGTATCGGCGCCCCTGCATCGGGTACAGACCTGCAAAGCGTCGAACGAGGAACTCAGTTATGGCCAAGCATCACAGCATTCCTGCCGACCGCGTATCGCTTCGTACTGGAGCCACCATGCCGGTGCTCGGCCTGGGTACCTGGCAGCTCACTGACGACACCGCTGACACCGTCAAGACGGCGCTCGACATGGGCTACCGCCTGATCGACACCTCTGGCGACTACGGAACCCAGGCGGGCATCGCCGCGGCATTGGGATCCAGTGACGTCGACCGACAGGACTTGTACCTGGTGACCAAGGTCGAGGAGGACGAGGACGCGTACGACGCGACGAGGGATCGCCTGCGCGAGCTCGATGTGGAGCGCGTCGACCTCATGCTCATCCACCGGCCGCCTCCGAGCGGCGCAGGCGTGGACCTGTGGCGCGGCCTGCAGCAAGCGCGCGACGACGGACTCACCGTCGACATCGGAGTCAGCAACTACTCGATAGAGGACATGAACGCGCTCATCGAGACCTCCGGTGAGGTGCCGGCTGTCAACCAGATCGAGTGGTCGCCGTTCGGCTGGAGCCAGACGATGCTCGACTACTGCAACGGCCACGGCATCGTCATCCAGGCCTACAGTCCCCTGACGCGCACTGAGCGCCTCGACGATGAAACACTCCAGGAGATCGCCGTCCACCACGACAAGACTCCGGCTCACGTGCTGATCCGCTGGAACATCCAACTAGGCGTGGTGCCCCTACCGAAGGCAAACAACCTCGATCATCTCCGCGAGAATCTCGCGGTTTTCGACTTCGAGCTACGCGAGGAGGACATGAGGCGTCTCGAGGAGCGCAACGAGCACTACTCCTCACTCGGCGGGTCGTTGGCCTACGCCTAACCTCGATGTTTCACGGGTCCGGCTGTTCCAGCCTGGCGAGGCCACGGGGCTGGTGGAACCGGGGGGCGGCGTGGTTGCGGGCGTTGATGACGGTCGTCGCGGATTGATGACTGATGTCAGGGCGCGTCGACGCCGCGGCGGATCAGATGTCAGGTTCGCCGCGTTCCTGGCGCTGGCGGTTGCGCAGGAATCCACCGGCGGTGCCACCGGCGGTCGCTCCCGCAACTGAGAACGCGATGACGGCGATAACCATGGCGCCATTCCACAGCAGCGCACCCGCGATCAAACCAACTACGGCACCGATAACCATGCCGACAACGACGCCGATAATGCTGCCTCGCGTTTGGCTCTTGGTTGCTACCACGCCGGGACCCACGACGGCGGAATCGGCCTCTTCGCGCAATGTTCGTTGGGAGGGAACGTCGTCTTCACTCATGGGTCGACCTCCTCATGGTCGTGCATTTGTGTCTGCCTATCGACTCGGCGACTACACCGACACGATCGCAGGACAGCCGCAAATCCAGCGCGACCGTTCCCTGCTCGTGTCGAAGGCAAGCTTCCGCCCTCAGGCTATTCGTATACGCCGCCGATCAGCTTCGTCAGTGTCACTGTGCGCTGGATGTGAAGTTGTCGCGCGCCTGGAGACGCATGGACTCTTCGTGCAGAGGGCAGGAGTCGGGGTTGCACACCACCATGACGCACCAGAATCCCGCTGGCCCGGTCTACGGTCGGACGAAGTCGCAGTACGGGCCGCTTGGCGCCATGCCTGCAAGAGTCGTCATGCTGCGATGACATCGCGCAGGTCGGCACCCTGACGCTTGAGGTCGGCTTGCACGGCACGAGGCGAGACTGACCGAGGCGAATTCCCCGTTTGTGCCGCAAGCGCGGCGCAGGCCCCGGCGGCCTGGCCCGTTGCCATGGCCGTAGGCGTCACCCGATACGAAGAATGCGCCTCGTGGGTTCCAGAGATGCACCGCCCGGCGAGGAGGACACCGTCCACGCCCTGCGGTAGCAGGCAGCGGAGCGGGATGTCGTAGGCGTCACCTGCCGGCACCGAGCGCAGCAGCGTGCCCTTGCCCTCAGGGTTGTGGATGTCGACCGGGTAGGTGCCGCGGGCGATGACGTCATCGAACTTGCGGGCCGACAGGATGTCGTCGCCGGTGAGCTGGTACTCCCCGATGATGCGGCGCGTCTCTCGCACACCGATCCCGACGCCGCTCTGGATTGCGTAGCTGTCGGCGAACCCGGGGACGTAGCGGCGCAGGAACGACACGATCTGGCGCATCTGGCGCCGGCTCACCGCCTCGGCGAGGGTCAGGTCCCATGCGTCGATGCCGAGCACCTTGTTGACCCTCGTGGAGTTGACGGCCAACTCGCCCTCATGTGGGGTGGCGAAGAACAGCATGTCTTCGCGGGGCAGCTCCAGCTCGCCTGCGGCGGTGGCCGCTGCGACCAGATCCCACAGCCCATGCACACTGCGCCACTGCTCGGGATGGTCTGCGACGTAGGCGGCGAAGTCCGGCCGATGGAAGCCGACCATCCGAAACATCAAGGTCATGGGCTGCACGAGGCCGTCGGTGCCCCGACCGACTTCGAAAGACGCTCCGGCGGCAGCGGCGACGTCGCCGTCGCCGGTGGCGTCGATGACCGCCTTGGCGCGGATCACCAGCGGCCCGGATTTCGTTTCGAAGACAACGCCGGAGCCCATGGGCTCGTCGACGACTCCGCTGGCGAACGCATGAAGGAGGTAGTCCACACCGGCCTCGTCGAGCAGGTCCAAAGCGGTGGTCTTGAACACCTCTGGATCGAACGGGACGGTGTAGCCGGTGGCGAGGGAGGGCGCGACGGCACCGCCGTCGGCAACGAGCCGCCGGATGACATCCAGATGCTTGCCCGCGACGATCGGCTCGCCCTCCCCGTGATCGCTCGGCATGAGCCCGGCGTCGCCTAGCCTCGGCGGCTGGGGGCGGCGGGTGTGGAACGACATCCACGGCATGACCAGCGCGACCGTGGCATTGCCGCCCAGGAATCCGTACCGCTCAGCGAGCACGACATCGGCCCCGGCTTCAGCTGCGCCCAGCGCCGCACCGATCCCCGAAGGTCCGCCGCCAACCACCAGCACGTCGGCGTCGGCGGCGACCGTCGCCGTTCGAGGCGGCAGCGTGATGGCACGGGGCTTGCAGGGGCGGGCCAGCGGGGGCATGTCAGGCGCTCACCTCGCTCTGCGCTGTATCCAGCAGGGACAAGGCGAGATCTGCTGTCCGTTCCGCCTGCTCCCGGAGGGCATGAGCGGGCTCCGCCAGCCGGCCGCGTTCCTCGTCGCGGTGGTCCCAGACGTGGTCGATGGCGGCCAGCAGCGGCCCGGCGGACTCGCGGTCCGGGGCGGCCGGCGCGGCGACGCCCAGCGCGGCGACGAACTCGGCCACCTTGCCTGCGTAGGGCAGGGGCAGGAACGGCACGTTCGCGACGGCCGCGAAGACCAGCGAGTGCAGCCGCATTCCGACGACCAGGTCGAAACGGTCCATCAACCCCAGCACCTCGCGGGGCCCGTACTCCCGGCGGAGCACGTGGGCACGGTCAGCAGCCCTCATGGCCCCGATCACTGCGTGGGAATGGCGGATGTCGCCCCGTTCCAGCGGTACGAACACGACGTCGGCGTTGAAGCGGTACACGACGAAGTCGGCGGCATGCGCCAGCAGCGCGTGGTAGGCGTCCTCGTCGAGATCCGGCGCCGCGCTGCCCGGCTCGCGCACCGAGAATCCCACCAGCCGCGTCGCGTCGCCGATCCCCTCCGCGGCGAGCATCTCATGGTCGAACGGCGCCGGTGACAGCAGCAGCGCCGGGTCCGCCGTCACGATGATGTCGCGCTCGACGCCGACTTCTTCGAGGACGCGCTTGGCGCCCTCGTCGCGCACGCTGACACCGGTCATCGCCGACACGACTTCACAGATCAGCTGCCGGTCTTCGGGATACTGCAGTGGTCCGACACCGACTGCGTAGGCGAAGGTGGGAATCCCCCGTTCCTGGGCGAGGCGGACGTCGCGCAGGTAGGCGCGCGCCTCACCGTCGTACAGCAGCCCACCGCCGCCAAGCAGGAACAGGTCCAGACGCTCGATCTCGGGCACGACCTCGTCGCGGCTGAGGTCGCGCGTGGCGACCGCCCGGTCGACGGGCTGGTTGGCGATGGTGTGGTCGGGATCCCGGGAGCACACCACCAGCTCGTGATCGACGCCGGCCGCGCGCAGGCAGCTCAGCATGGCCGTCAGTATCGCCTCGTCACCGACGTTGAGTCCGCCGTACGATCCGCAGATGCCGATGACCGCCACGGCGAGAACTCCTAACCCGCAAGTAGGGGGGCGACGTGGCCATAGACGTCGGGTTGCACGATGAACCGACCGGCGCCGTCGCGCTCGTCGTAGCTGTCGGGTCCGCCGCCACAGACCGGGCAGCCGACCTGCGACATTGCCTCCAAGGTGTCTGACGTGAGTAAGGACCATCGAACGCACGAAGGGCAGTGAGCACAGGCTTCCGACACGGCATGGCTCGTTTCACTCATCGACAAAGGTCGTCGTGTGGGGGAGACGGATCCTCCCTTGCGGGTTCACCCTGTCCAGTCGTGCCGGTTCGTACACGTCAGCGCGCTCGTCGCCGGTGCGCACCACCGGGCGTTCAGGCGCCACTCTCGGCGCAGGGGGGATCGGGCCCAGTCGTCGTGGACTTGAAACCTGGAAGTCGCCGTGTCTGGCATGGCGTCATGGCCGACGATGAGGCTATGACTTCGTCGGCGATCCGAACGTGGCAGCGGAGGCCAAGTCGCTGTTGCACAAGGGACAGCCACAGCCCGACGATCTGAGTCGGGACTACCTGGGCGTGCGGGGACTATCAGCGGCGATGGTTGGTGCCTGCCGCCGGCGAACCGCTGCACGCCCGCGGCTGGCACAGGTCCGACAGACCGTTCGTCGCGCGGCACGGCAGCAGCGCCCCGCGATCGTGTGGGCGGACAACACCGACATCGGCCACGCCCGCGCCACGCCGATGCACATTGGTGAGCATGGGTCCGTCCGCCCGCTCGTCCGTGACTGCTACAAACATGACTCGCTGCCGTCCCGCCCGAAGATGGCACACCGTTGGTGAGTCTCGCGCAGCGGTCACTCCGCCATCGGCGTCGTCTACAACCCTGAGATGACCGGCGCGGCAACTCGGTCCCGCTGGACATCGCCGGCATGGAGTTACCTGTGCGGTTTCCGAAGAGGATGCGGCGTCTTGCGGGCAGAAGCCGCCGCCTGGGCGTCGCCGCGTCCCTTGTTGTGTCCGTCGTCAGCCCTCCGTCTGATCCTCCGAAGGCCGATCGAAAGTTGGGGGCACCACGACCACCGGGCAGCGCGCGTGGTGGGTCACCTGATGGCTGACGCTGCCGAGCAGCAACTCCTGGAAACCGCCACGCCCCCGCGTGCCAACAACGATGAGATCGGCGCCGCGGCGTTCGGCAACGTTCATCAAGGTGATCGCCGGGGCGTCCATGATGACGGCCGTCTCGAATGAGACGCCAGCCTCGCGCAGTGGTGCACACCACTCGTTGGCGACCATCCCCTGCAGCCGGTCCATCTCGGCCTCGGTCACTTCAGCCATCACCTGAGCAGCCCCCATCTCCAAACTCGCCGACGTCGTAACCGGCACGGCGTGGACGGCGATCACCGCCGCGTCCAGACGGGCAGCCACGTCCGCGGTCCACCGCGTGGCTCGCCGGGAACCCTCTGAGTCGTCGATGCCGAGCACGATGCCGTATCCGCTGATGGGACTGCGTTCCTTCCATGACTGTCGGTCCACCTTCATCGCGGCACGGGGCGAAGTCAACGACGTGGGCAACGTCGCCGGCGGCGACGAGCACAATGCCTCCGGCCCACGGCTCCATGCGCACATACCCGAAGTGGCCGGCCGCGTACCCAGTTGACCGGCGAGCGGGCGGACGCTGAGCGGCAATCCGCGCCAGTCAGGAGCGACGATTCACCAGCCTCCTACAAGGGTAGGACGCCCCCTGGTCGCCACCACGGGACATGGTCGATGTATGGAGGAATCCCATGAAGAAGAATATGTTGAGCTTTGTGCTCGCCAGCATGCTCGCCCTCGGCGCCGTCGCCTGTAACGGCGATGGCACTGGCACCACCGACACCGGGACTACCGCCCCCCTCGCACCGACGGAGGCGACGAGCTAAGTCAGATCGAGTAGGGGCCGGGCCGCACCGTTCGGGGCGCGGTCCGTTGCTCTTGCCACGACTGCGTAGCCGCAGTGAGTCGACGCCGAAGTGAATGTCACCGGCGGCGGCCAGACGAATCACGCCAGGTGCCCAATCGCAGCGCGGTTCGGACAGGCCACCGTGAGGTCGACGTGAGTCCAGGCGCGGCGGTCTAGGCGATACCGCAACCGTTCGGGATGGCCATAGATAGAGATGCCGCTGATAGCGGCCCGGTACAGCACGAACAAGACCAACCCGCTGCATTAACGGTTCGGCGGCGCGTCGCTGATGTCGGCGAGCGCCGAATCCGCGTCCAGCTCGATGGCGAGATCGCCGATCGACACCACGCCGACAGCACGTCCTTCCTCGACGACGGGGACGCGGCGCACGGCCGCCTCGCGCATGCGCTGCACAGCCTCCGCGGCGGTGTCAGTCGGCGCGACTGTGAGGATGTCCCCGCTACAGATGTCACCCACTCGGAGAGCGGCCGGGTCCACCCCGTCAGCGACAGCGCGCACGGTGATGTCGCGATCTGTCAGTATGCCGCACACACGCTCTCCATCGACCACCAGAACATCGCCGATATCCTGAGCGCGCATCCTCTGCGCCGCTTCCTGCACCGAGTCGGTCATCTGCAGCTGAACCGGATCTGGTGTCATCATGTCGCGCACGCTGTCAGCCATGGCGGTTCCCCTTGTTTGTCTCCGTCCGATGCCTCTGCCCCGCATCCGGCCCAGACAAACGCGGCCGGTCTTGCGGGTCGACACCGATAAGAAATGGCGGTCGGCTCTTGAGGGAGGCGAGCACATCGGCAGTCAGAGAGTCATCGTGCAGCAACGGGCCCCCCCCCCCGGAACAGCCGACCTACTCAAGGGAACACCAATCGAGGGCGGCAGAAGTGGACCAGGCAGCATAAATCGCCAGTTGATAACGCACTGTCAGCATCCCCCCGCCATGTGCAACAGGTAGCGTCTTCCGCTAAACAGAAGGATAGGAACCGGCAGTGGACACAGTGGGTGAAGAAGTGGAGCAGGATCGGGTTCTCGCCGAAATCGCGATCGAACCGGTGGGAGAAGGGGGAAACCATGGGTCGCTCATCTCCGAGGCTGTTGCAGCGCTTCGTGATCCGGCGTTGCGCGTGCACGTCGGGCCTCTCGCCACCATCGTGGAGGGTTCGTTCGCTGATGTGATCCACGCGGTTCAGCGTGCCCACCAAACAGCCGCCTCCAAGTCCGAGCGCGTGGTAACCAACGTGCGCATAGAAAGCAAGCGAGGCGGTCTCAGCCTGGAGGAGCGTGGCGCCACTGCGGAAGCGTTGGAGGCGGACTCCCTGTATCCCGAGGCTACCGAGACCACATAGCCAATCAACGCAATGGGCTGGTGTACCTCGATCACGGCACGCCGACTCCTGGTCAGCGATGATGCCGGGGATACGGACAAGCCGACGCTGCCCATGGAGTCTTGGCCATGACTTGCGGACACGTGAACAGGATCAGCACGGCGCTGAGTTCACGCCGCACCTGGGCCAGCGGCCGTCGCTGCGGCCGCGCGGACTTCCGACTCAGGTTCACGGTGACGTTTGAACCGGTCCACTCCGCAGTCCTCCAAGACGACAGTTCGTTCATTCCGTGGACGTCACATCTCGGTGGCGACCGCATTCATGCCCACGGGCGAACTCTACGGGTCATGAAGGGCGGCACCCGCGCGGCATTGGGTCCAGCTCAGCCATGCCGAGGTTCGGACGATTCGGCTCAATTCCGTAGCAGCTGTTCGTACCGCTCGACGATACCCGCGTAGCACTCGCATGATCTTTCCAGCAGAGCTTCGACGTCAGTGACCTGCATGGCACCGTGGCGGTAACTGATAGCACCCGCCATCTGAAGGTCGCGGGCCGCCTCGGTGACAGTTGCCCGTCGCACACCGAGCATGGTTGCAAGAGACTGCTGCGTCAGCGGAAAGTCATCGCGCCCACATTGCCGGCGAACCAACAAGATCCACCGGCTGCACCGTTGCAACATCGAGTGCAGCTGGTTACAGGCGGAGTTGCGTCCTATCTGATCCACAAAGGCCTGCGAGTACCGGCCAACGATGTCGCGCACGCCCGTCGTGCCGGTCACAATGGTGCCCAGCGTGCGAGCAGGTACTCGAAAAGTGTCTCCGGGAAGCTGACAGAACGCGTCCCACGATGAAGAGGCTTGGGTCGCGAGGAAACTCTCCAGCGGGACCATGCCGTCTCGACCGACGGTTGCGATCTCCCTGATCGCGTGGTCGGTGGTGGTCTGGACGATTGAAACGACGGCCGTGAGCGGGAACCAGATGGCAGGAGACGGCTCCTGCGCGTGCATCACACGCTGATCGTGTGACAGCGAAACTCGCTCCCCGCGTTGCAGGAGGCGTTCACGATCGGCGTCAGGAAGCGCAGCGAGAAGCCAGTTGGTGTCTGGCCGCCGATCGCTGACGCTCATCCTGGGTGATTCTCCTGGTTGTTGTCTGCCGCTGACATACCCGCCCCTGTGTCGCACGATCCCGGCGGTCGCCGCGACTCGCGGTGTTGGCCCACGCCAGTTTGTCCGGTAGCGTACGAACCGCGGGGCTCGGACCGATCGCTCCATCTCTCTCTTTGCGACCCTCAAGCAAGGCGGCCCAGTGCCCAACCAGCAAGATCTCAACGACGTGCTGATCGACTTCGTTCGCACGCTCATCCGTTCCCACGAGGTCGAGGACGTCCTGCGCAGGCTCATGGACGGTGTCGTCAATGTCCTTGGGGTGTGGGGCGCTGGGGTCTCGCTAGCAGACGACAAGGGTCAGCTGCGGTTCGTCTCGGCAACGGATGACGTAGTCGAGAGGTTGCAGGCCCTTGAGGACGACGTCGACCGGGGCCCATGCAGAGAGGCGTATGACAGTGGGTTTCCCGTTGTTGTAGGAGATCTTCAGGCTTTGGCGGACCGGTGGCCGAGACTGGTCAACCAGGCGACCGCTGCGGGTGTGAACGCCGTGATGGGCGTCCCGATGTCGGTGGATGGCGAGGCAATCGGTGCGCTGAACGTCTATGAGAAAAGGTCGGGGGACTTCAGCGACGAGCAAGTTGCTGCAGCGCAGGTCCTGGCAGATGTGGCCACCGGGTACATAGTCAATGTCCGGGATCTCGGGCGCGCCACGGAGTTGGCCGCCCAACTGCAGCACGCGCTCGACAGCCGGGTGCTGATCGAGCAAGCCAAGGGATTTCTCTCGGCAACTCTCGGGCTGGATGTCGACATGGCATTCGAACTACTCCGCACTTACTCGCGCAGCAATCGCATCAACATCCACGACGTGGCAGCCGGTGTCATTGATGGAACACTGCAAGTCCATGAAGGAGCGCTACGCGGCGCCGACGAGCGCGACCTGACACCGTGAAGCCACTCGGCGTGGCATTGGGACGAGACCAACGGGTTCTGCCGCTCCGGCGCCGACTCGCGTTTGGAGACGCCCTTGAACTCGTCCGTTCCCGCGAGGTTCCGCGAACTGGTCCGACGCGGTAGACAGCGGTGAGCCCGTTCCGTGGCCGGAACACCGTCCCAGCCGAGGCGGCTCGCTGCTGGCGAGGATGCCCTTCCACTCGACCGTCGGCGGCCGGATTCCCAACAGGATGTCTAATGGCGGTTGAGGAGTCGAGGCCGACCATTGACGCGGCGCGTGGTGCAAGGCCGGCGGCGACGAACCCGGTGCCGGTCCCCACGTCGATGACGGCGGCCGACCGCTCGACCTCTGCCCGGTCGTCGCGGACGTCGATGACTTCCTCGTTATAGAAGCTCGACCGCATCTCCCACTCAGTAGAGACCCGCTCGAAGAACGCCTTCACGCCGGCACTGTCCATGCCGGTCAGTTTGCCAGGACGATGGGGCTCGGCATCAGGGTCGGGTGACAGAGCGCACAGAAGCTCAGGCATTGAGCGCTGGAGGATGTCCTGCATCTGTGCGATCTCCTCGCGCTGCGCCTCGACAATCTGGTCGCAGAGTTCGACGGTCTCCGGGTCGTCGAAGGGTGGCGCGCTCGCCGTTCTTGATGGCAATGGAGTGGTGAGGGATCATCGACAGGGACAGCTGCTCGTCGCCGACGAACGCCTGGACGCGGATGGCAGCGAACGCACCGACGAACACGAGCGCGCTCACGGCATAGATGCCGATGTTGAGCCGCTTGTTCTCGACCATGTGCGACATGGCAGTGAGCATGACGATGACCATGGGTTCGTGAGCACCAGGACCTGGGAGCGGCCGGCGGAGGCGACGGCCGAGCATCTCCTGATCGGCCAGCCACGTTCGTCAGCGCCACGCGGGCCCCCGCCTTCAAGTAGAACATGCCGGCGGAGACGTGTCGCGTGGTTGTACACCGGGACGCACCTGCCAGCGCCCTGATGCGGAGTTGCCGGATGGTGCCGCCGTGATGGCGCCGCATCATGGCGCCGCATCGCTCACATCATCAAGTTTTTAGACCGTCGATGGCACGTAGATGGCACGGATCCCCACATGCGGTGTTACCGCTATCGCAGTGTGAGTCCGACAACGGCTCTCTAAAGAGCTATTTCGTTGGTGCTCCCGACGGGATTCGAACCCGCGCTGTCGGCTTGAAAAGGCCGGTCCAACACTGCAGGTCAGAAGGCAAAACCGCAGGTCAGGCCCACTTTTCAGGTCTCATGATTGTCCGTGATTTACCGCCCGTGCCAACGAGCCTCCCATCCGGCGCCTGCACGATCGCGTGGACTCCACCAGAGGTCGGCGCGCCGCCGTCGGCAGCGCCTCCAGGGGTAGCGAGGGCCGGCTCGGGTTACTAGACTCGCGCGTGCTCGTGCTGTCGTGCTCGCGCTGGGCATGCTGTGACCAAAGCTGCATGTGGAAGGCCCCAACGCGGCGTCGCGGTGAAGGGGCCCGTAGGCGCCGGTTGGTGCGACAGTACGCGGGCGGCCCTCGCCGCGCTGGCCCTGACCCTATCGGCGTGCGGCGGCGACGCCCCCTCGCTTCTCGAACCGGCCTCGGAGGCGGCGCGGCTCGTCGAGCGGCTGTGGTGGCTCCTGTTCTGGATCTCTGCGGTCGTCGTCGTGGTCGTAGCGGGGTTCATCGCCGCCGCGACGTTGAGGCCTCCTGCCGCCGCCGAGGAGGTGGACCGGCGAATGGTCCCCTGGGGAGAGCCGTTTGTCGTCGTGGCGGGGCTCGTCGTCTCGGGTCTGGTCCTCGCTGGGACCTTCGTCGTGTCGGTGATCGACCTGAACGCGCTCGGGTCCCCGCCCGGCGAGCCGCAGCTGGAGATCGAGGTGGTCGCGCGTACCTGGTGGTGGGAGGTCCGCTACCCCAATGGCGCGGTGACCGCCAACGAGATCCACGTCCCGGTGGGCGTGCCTGTGGAGGTCGCCCTGCCCACCGGGGACGTCATCCATAGCTTCTGGGTCCCGCAGCTGCAGGTCAAGAAGGACCACGTGCCAGGGGTCGTCAACCGGCTGTGGCTCCAGGCGGACGAGCCTGGTCGCTACCGGGGCCAGTGCGCCGAGTACTGCGGGCTCCAGCACGCGAACATGGTCTTCTACGTGGTCGCCGATCCTCCCGACGACTTCCAGGCGTGGGTCATCGAGCAGGCCGCCCGGGCGGCCGAACCGACCGGGCCCGGCGCGCAGCGCGGCCGCGACGTCTTCCTGGGCTCGTCGTGCGTCAGCTGCCACACCATCCGCGGCACCCCCGCGCGCGGCGAGCTCGGCCCTGACCTCACCCACCTCGCCAGCCGCGAGAAGATCGCGGCCGGCCTTTTCCCCCTACTCGCGAGAACCTGCGCGACTTCATCGACAACCCGCAGGACGACAAGCTCGGCGTGACGATGCCGCCGACCGAGCTCAGCGACGAGGAGCTGGACGCGGTCGTGGACTACCTGATGCAGTTGGAGTGAGCGCAGAACCATGACAGCGATCCCAGAGGGCGACTGGCGGGCCGAGGTCAAGGAGCGGCTCGAAGCGATCTGGGGCGAGGCGCCCGGGCTTGGCAGCTGGATCGCCACGGCGGACCACAAACGCATCGGCATGCGCTACCTGTACACCGCGATGGCGTTCTTCGCGCTCGGCGGGCTGCAGGCCCTGCTGATGCGCACCCAGCTCGCTGACGCACGACTGGAGCTCCTCGACCCGGAGACCTACAACCAGCTCTTCTCCATGCACGGCATCACGATGATGTTCCTGTTCGCGATGCCGGCCCTGTCGGGCTTCGGGAACTACTTCGTGCCGCTGATGATCGGTGCGCGTGACATGGCGTTCCCGCGTCTGAACGCCTTCGGGTACTGGACTCTGCTTGCCGCTGGCATCTTCCTGTACTCGTCGTTCCTCGTCGGCAACGCGCCGAACGACGGCTGGTTCAACTACGTGCCGCTCGCGAACAGGGAGTTCACCCCGGGAATCAATATCGACTTCTACGTGCTGGGGCTCATCTTCCTCGGGATCTCGTCGACCGGCGGAGCGATTAACTTCATCGTGACTATTCTGAAGCTCCGCGCGCCCGGCATGACCCTCATCCGCATCCCGATCTTCGTGTGGGGCGAGCTCGCAATGGCGCTGCAAATCATCTTCGCCCTCCCCGCACTGTCGCTCGCTGCGGTCCTGCTGTTCCTCGACCGCACGTTCGGCTTCAACTTCTACGACGCCGCGGCCGGAGGCGACCCGCTGCTGTGGCAGCACCTGTTCTGGATCTTCGGCCACCCGGAGGTCTACATCGTCGCGCTCCCGGGCTTCGGGATCGCCTCTGCGATCATCCCGACGTGGGTACGGCGGCCGATGATCGGCTACACCTACATCGTGATCGGCGAGCTCGCGGTCGCGCTCGTCGGGTTCGGCGTGTGGGTGCACCACATGTTCGCCGTCGGCCTGCCCAACATCACCTACAGCTTCATCGCGCTGGCCAGCTTCATGGTGGCGATCCCGAGCGCGATCCAGGTCTTCGCCTGGCTCGCCACGCTCGTCGCCGGGCGGCCGAGGCTCGCCACTCCGCTGCTGTTCGTGCTCGGGTTCATCATCATCTTCGTCGTCGGCGGGGTCACCGGGGTCATGTTCGCCTCGGTGCCGTTCGACCAGGCGACCACCGACTCGTACTTCGTGGTGGCGCACCTGCACTACGTGCTGGTCGGCAGCGCCGTGTTCCCAATCTTTGGGGCGCTGTACCACTGGGGTCCGAAGATGACCGGCCGGTTGCTCGACGCCCGGCTCGGCAAGGTCAGCTTCTGGCTGATGTTCGTCGGCTTCAACGTCGCGTTCTTCCCGCAGCACACCCTCGGCCTGCTCGGGATGCCACGGCGGGTCTACACGTACGAGGCGGGCCTCGGCTGGGAGAGCCACAACCTCGCCTCGACGATCGGCGCGTACCTGCTCGGCCTCGGCATCCTCGTGACCTTGGTGAACTGGTACTGGAGCAAGGCGCGGGGAGTGCCCGCAGGTGACGACCCCTGGCTGGGGGAAACCCTGGAGTGGTACTCAACTTCTCCTCCCGCTCACTACAACTTCACGACTATCCCAACGGTCCGCGCGCGTGAGCCGATGTGGGACCAACTAGAGCTCCGCGGTGGCGCGCAGCCGCCCGAGGAGGGGGGTCGGACGCTGACGGGCGGGCACCTGACGCTGTCGACAAGCCTGCTCGACGGGCGGCCGCAGGCGGTCGTTCACATGCCGCAGGCCTCCCCGTGGCCGTTCATCCTGTCCCTGACGCTCATGGCCTTCTTCTACGCCCTGCTGCTTCAGGTCTGGGTCGTCGCGGTGGTCGCCGTCCTCGCCTCCGCCGCCGCCGTCGCGGGCTGGTTCTGGCCGCGCGGCCAGACGCAGGAGACGTGAGGTGCAGGCACGCAAGGAACTGACAGTCGCCGAGACCGGGCTACCCGGCGAGGTGCTGCCCGAGCACTCCGAGGGGCCGCGGGCCTTCGGCTGGTGGGGGATGGTGTGGCTCATCGCGACCGAGGCAACGCTGTTCAGCCTGCTGTTTGGCAGCTACTTCTACCTGCGCTTCCGCTACGGCCCCATCTGGCCGCCCGAGGGGATCTCAAAGCCGGACCTCGTCCTCCCGCTCGTGATGACGGCGATCCTGTGGTCGTCGAGCATCCCAGTCCACATCGCCGACGCCGGCATCCGCAAGGGCGACCAGGGGCGCCTGCGGTGGGGGCTGGCTGCCGGCTCCATGCTCGGGGCGGTCTTCCTATTCATGACCGTCGGAGTCGAGTGGCCGGAGAAGCTGCGGGAGTTCACCCCGGCCACGAACGTCTACGGGTCGCTGTTCTTCACCATCACCGGGTTCCACGCCGCCCACGTCCTCGTCGGCCTGCTCGTGAGCCTGTGGACGCAGGTGTGGGCGTGGCGCGGGGCCTTCGACGAGCGGCGGCACCTCAGCGTGCAGAACTTCGCCATGTACTGGCACTTCGTCGACACCGTGTGGGCGTTCGTGCTCGCAACCATCTACCTGTCACCGCACCTGTGAGGGACGACGAGTGGACGAGATCACGAGGAGAGTCGAGCAGGAGGCGGAAGCGGCCGCGCGGGCGGCCACCCGCGAGGAGACCGCCGGGTCGGTCGCGCTGTGGTTGGCGGTGCTCGGCAGCCCAGGGGCGTGGGCCGGACACCTCGGGGTGAACTACGCGCTCGAGGAGTGGTTCGCCTGCTCCCCATCGGCGCCGGACCCGGGCAATATCCTCGGCGTCCCGGTCGGCACCTTTTCGGTCCTGTTCAACTCGACGATGCTCGCCGTCGCGGTCACCGCCGGCGTTGTCGCGTTCGCGTGCCTGCGGCGACCGAAGGACGGCGAGCCGGAACGCGCCGAGCGCGCCCGCTGGATGGCGTTCGCCGGCGTGGTTGAGGGGGCGCTGTTCACCGGGATCATCCTGCTCGGCTACATACCCCCGCTGGTGCTTCCCGCCTGCCAGACGACCCCATGATCCTCGCGCACGCTGCCGCCGCCTCGGGCTCGTGGAGCCCAGAGCCCTCGGCGCTCGCGTCGCTCACCGTCGCTGCTGCCGCGTACGCGCTCGGTTTCGCTCGCCGTCGCCGCCCAGGCGGCCCGCGGCTCGGGGCCGGGCAGGGGCTCGCGTTCGCGGCC
>WHTG01000030.1 GCA_009377835.1 Nitriliruptorales bacterium | reverse complement strand
GGCCCAGATGGGCCGTGCCGTCGAGACGCTGTGGCCCGCTACACGCGCGAGCGCCCTCTGCCGGCAACCAGGCGGTAGATGAGCAACAAGATGATCGCGCCCACGATGGCGGAAACCCATGTCGCCAGGTCGAAGAATTTCTCGTTGACGTTGATCCCGAACAGCTGCCCGGCGAGGAACCCGCCGAGCAGTGCACCGACGACGCCGATGATCATCGTGACGATGATCCCACCAGGATCGTCACCGGGAAGGATCGCCTTGGCAATCGCCCCCGCGATCAGCCCCAGAATGAGAAACGCGATAATGCCCATCGAACACTCCCTCTGCCCCATGACGAGGCGGTCGGACCACCGATATTTTGCTGTGTTGCTGGCAGCTGTTTCCACTCCATCATCCGGACAAACGACATCGCTGTCGTCCTACCGGACAGGAGCTTACGCCACGGAAGGCCGTTAGCAGCGTTGGGTAGAGTGCGACCGCACGCTTCCCACTGTCGACCTTTGGGGGAACCGCAATGTCACTCGGCTACTCCGACAAGCTGTACATCCTGGCCTTCGACCACCGGGGCTCGTTCAAGAAGGCTGTCGTCGGCACGAGCGGTGACGTCACCGGGGAGCAGATCGAAAAGATCAAGGACGCCAAGAGCCTCATCTTCGACGGCATGGTCGTGGCGGCCGAAGCGGGCGAGCTGTCCTCAGCGATGGGCGTCCTGGTCGACGAGGAATTCGGCGGGACGATTCCAGAGCAGGCCAAGGCACACGGCCTGAAGCTCGCCATGCCGGTCGAGAAGTCCGGGCAGGATGTCTTCGACTTCGAGTACGGCGACGACTTCGGAAAGCACATCGAGCAGTTCGACCCCGACTTCAGCAAGGTCCTGGTGCGCTACAACCCGGACTCGCCGGACAAGGAGACGAACGTCCTGCAGCTCCAGCGCCTCAAGCGGCTCTCCGACTGGCTGCACGACAACGACCGCAAGTTCCTGTTCGAGCTGCTCGTACCCGCAGAACCCGACCAGCTCGAGGCGGTCGGCGGCGACACCGCGCGGTACGACGCCCAGATCCGGCCTGGGCTGATGATCCAGACGATCCGGGAGATCCAGGAGGCGGGCGTGGAGCCTGACATCTGGAAGATCGAGGGGCTTGACGACCGGTCCGACTGTGTGAAGGTCGCGGAGCAGACCCGCGCCGGCGGCCGCGACGGAGTCGCGTGCGTGCTCCTTGGACGCGGCGCCGACAACGACAAGGTCGACCACTGGCTGTACCAGGCCGGCGAGGTCGACGGCTTCGTCGGCTTCGCGATCGGGCGCAGCATCTGGTCCGATCCGCTCAAGGCGTATATGACAGGCGACCTGGATCGTGAGGCGGCAGCGGCGAAGGTGGCCGAGAACTACACCCGCTTCATCGAGGTCTGGCGCCAGGCCGAGTAGCGGTCTCGGCGAACACCCATGGTGGTGCCCGCGAAGCAACGCCCTGTTCCAAGCGACGAACCCACAGGAGGTGCACCGGATGACCGCCAGCCAATCCAGTGCGGTGACAGTCGGCGCCCGACTGGGTGACGTGAAGCTGCGCGCCTATCGACGCCTCCGCAGGGGAGCGGCGTCGTATTTCAACCTGTCACCCAAGAGCGGCACGACAGCGGAGTTCAGCAACGTACAGATCGCTGCCGAGATCGTCGTGTATTTCGCTGACGACGTCTCACGGCTGTACCAGATCGAACAGTGGATGCCGATCCTCGAAATGCTCAACCAGCGCCACAAGGTCCTCATCATCTGCCGCTCGCAGCCGGCCTTCCATGCAGTGCGGCGCCTGACGTCGATGTCCGTGCTGTTCCTGCGCCAACTGCGTGAGCTGAACTCCGTGATGTACTCCAACGACTTCAAGGTCGCCCTGTACGTGAACAACTCGGCGCTCAATTTCCACCCACTGATGTTCCCGACGCTGCTGCACGTGCATCTCAACCATGGCGAGAGCGACAAGATCTCCATGGCCAGCAACCAGGCAAAGGCGTACGACCAGGTGTTCGTCGCCGGTCAAGCAGCGATCGACCGCTACATGCGCAACCTGATCAACTTCAACGGAGCCAACCTCGTCCAGGTCGGCCGTCCGCAGCTCGATGTCGACTACCCACACACGGTCGATCGGTCGCCGCGCCCGACGATCCTTTACGCCCCGACGTGGGAAGGCGACCGCGACGAGATGAACTACACATCGCTGGACCACTACGGCGTCCAGATCGTTCGCCAGCTCCTGGCCGCCGGGACGTACCGGCTTGTCTACAAGCCCCACCCGCGAGTCGCGGACCTCGGTTCGTCGACGCAGCAGGCGCATTCCGCCATCGTCGCCACCATCAAGAAGGCCACGACGACCGAACCCGAGGTCCGCCACGTCGTCGAGATGGACGCATCGATTCTGAGCGTCATCCAGGACTGCGACGCCATGGTCTCTGACGTGTCCAGCGTCGCGCTGGACTTCCTCTACAAGGCGACGGACAAGCCGCTGTTCCTGACGGATCGGCACGACAATCGCGAGGCGCTGCTGCATTCCGCTCCGCTGGCGGCCGGCAGCTACGTCATCGATTCGTCCACGGTCGACACCTTCCCGGCGATCCTTGCCGGCGCGCTGGCGGAGGATTCGAAGCGCGACGAGCGCCGTCGCATTCGGGACTACTACTTCGGTGATCTCCAGCCGGGCCAGAGCACCGAGCGCTTTCTCGAGGCGGTCGAGGACGCCATCGCCCTGCGCGACGATGCCGTGAGCAGGCGCGACGACACCGAACACGCGGCCGCGCCGCCGGCATTGGGAATGGCCTCTGCGGGATGATGCCGCCGAACGTCGTCATTCTGGCCGCGGGCCTCGGATCGCGACTCGCCAAGCCCTTCCCCAAGCCGCTCACGCCGCTGCATGGCACGGGCACGAGCATCATGCAGCAGCAGATCGACCACCTGGGAGCCGTCTTTCCGGGGATCACCCCGTGCGTCGTGGTCGGCTTCAAGAAGGACCTCATCATGGAGTCGTTCCCGAACTCGCTGTACGTCTACAACGAGGACTACGCCGACACGAACACCTCCAAGAGCCTGCTCAAGGCGCTGCGCATGAGCCCGCCGGGCGGTGTTCTCTGGCTCAACGGCGATGTCGTGTTCGAGCGGGGGGTCCTCGAACTGATCAGGCCACTGGTGGAAGACGATCAAAGCGCTGTCTGCGTCGACCATGCTGCGGTGGGCGAGGAGGAGGTGAAGTACACCGTCGACGAGGAAGGGTTCATCGCCGAGCTCTCCAAGGCCGTCGTCGATGCGCTGGGAGAAGCCGTCGGCATCAACTTTGTTTCGAGCACGGACAAGCCCGCCCTCATCGATCACCTCGAGGCCTGCGACGACACCGACTACTTCGAGCGTGGCATGGAGCTGGCGATCACGACCGACAAGATGCGGTTCCGCCCGATCGACATCTCGGCGTTCGGCTGCGTCGAGGTCGACTTCGCCGCGGACCTGCACCGGGCGGAGGGCCTGTTCTAACTCTAACCAGCCGCGTCCGCAGCCGCGGGCGCCAGGGCATCAGCCCAGAATCCATACCCGGTGGGCGCGGGATGGAAGCCGTCGGACGACATCGCGTCGGGCACGCCGACGAAGCGCGGGCTCGCCTGCGCCGCGATGTCTACGAATGTCACGCCGCGAACCCGCTGCGCCGTGCGCACCTGGATGCCGCGCAGCACACAGGCGCTGCGGTCGACGGCCCAGCGCAGCGGCTGGTCGAGCGCGGTGACGCCGCCGAACAGCGGAATGCCGCCGAGGATCACGGGGGCGCCGGCCGCGCGGGCCCGCTCGAGCATCGACCGGGTGACGTCGTCGAAATGCCATGGCGGCGTCAGGTGCGTGACGTCGTTGGAACCCACGACCACGACAAGCACGTCGACCTCGCCTGGGGACACCTGCGGCAGCTGTTCGTCACGAACGTCCGCCGTGCGCGCCCCTGACACTCCAAGGCCGCGGACCTCCACCGACCGTCCGAGGCGATCCGCGACGCGCTGCGCCGTCAGGACTGCGAGCGACGATTCGGCGGTGGGCGATCCCAGACCCGCCACCGTGGAGTCGCCGAGCATGACCAGGCGCAGGGGCGCGCCGTCATGCGACGAACCCCTCGGCTCGACACGCGCCTGCACGAGGTAACCAGGGTCATCGGGCACGTACTCGCGTCGGGACGCGACCGCGGCCTCGACCCCCAGCAACGCGGCGAAGGCGATCGGCAGCGCGGCGACGGCGCCGAGGACGCGTCCGACCCGCATCTCAGCGAACCGCCACCGTCGTCACGCGGGGGGCTCGGAGCCGCGGACGAAACGGATGGCTGTCTGGATCAGCTCCTTCGCCATCACGGCCGTCTCCTGGTCTCCGGGGACCGTCACCAGGTGCCCGTCGTGGAACAACGCCGCGAGACGCGGGGCGCGTTCCCGACGAGGATCGTCGCGCCCGACGGCGAGCATCACGGGTGTCCGGAGCGCACCCAGTCGCGGGGCGGCCGGCCACGCGCCCTGCTGCGCCCACTGCGCCAACGTCGGCAGGTGGTGCCTGCGATCCCGGCGCGCCTGTGCGACCGCCGCAGAAGCCTCTGGATCCCACAACGCGGCAGTCGGATCGCGCAGTGCGGCCGCGACGTCCTGCGCGCGCGGGATCAGCGGCCGGTCGTCGCACCCGATGAGCACGACACGCCGTACGCGCTGCGGCGCCCGGACGGCCAGGTGACTCGCGACGATGCAACCGTTGATGTGGCCCACGGCCGTGAAGTCCTCGACACCCAGGCGATCGAGGTCCGTCAGAATCGCGGCTGAAGTCCACGCCGCCGGTTCGGCGTCCGGCGGGATCAGCACGTCCGCGGACTCTCCGTGGCCCGGCAGATCCGGCACGTACGCCACCAGGCCCGCACGCTCGAGGGCGGGAATCCAGCCGCTGCCCTGCCACACGACACCATCAGCGCCCCAGTCGTGCAACAGCGCCACAGCCGGACCCCGTGCGGCCCCTCCGCGCTGCCACGCGAGGATCGTCATGCGGCCTCGAGGGGATCACCTGGCAGCACCGCGTCGCGCCCGGCGACGATGGCTCGCGTCCCCGGATGCAGTTCTTGCAGGTCGTCTGCAGGCACGCCGCGATGCTAGTGCTGCTGCTGTGTCCAGCCGGTCAGGCGCGCAAGCTGGCGCGACTGCGCCACCAGGATTCCCTCGCTGTCCCAGACCTCCGCGTCTTCCTCCAGGTAGCCCCCTTGCAGGAATCGCGTCGTGACCCACACGCGCAGCCATCCGGGGGCCGGCAGCGCGCGGATGTGAGTGGTCAACTCGATGGTCGGCACCCAGCCCGCCGCGCCGATGTCGAACACGGGCGGCGGCAGTGCGTCGACGACCATCGCCAGCATCAGCGGATCGGGGTCACGCCCGTCCACCAGCCGCACCCAGGCCCCGACTTGCGCGCTGCCGGTCGGCTGCCCGCGCGGCCATCCCAGGGTGTCGGGGTGAACTGCCATGTCGAACCGCTCCGCTATCGCCACGGGCGTCCCGTCGGGCATCGCCGCCGCCCGACCGGTGAGGCACTCCTCGACAGGTGGAAAGTCAGGCGGCCCGGCCGCGACATGGGTCGGGCCGGACAGTGTGCCAAGGTCGCCGAACGTGGTGAGCGCCCGCAGCACCTCCGTGTCCTCCTGCAGCAGCCGCACCTCGGCGGTGGCATGGGTGCGCCCCGCGCGCACCACCTCCACGTCGAGTAGCGCCGGGCCGGGGACGGGTGCACGGAGGTAGTGCGCAGTGGCGGTGAATGGGTGCGGCAACGGCAATTCTGCTGTCGCGGCACGCAGCGCCAGCGCCAGGAGATATCCGCCGTTCGGCTTGTCCGCGACGTTCCAACGCGAGGAAACCTCTGCCCTGTAGGCGCCCGCAGCCACGCGCGAGATCGCGGTGTCGGCGTCGAACTCGGAGGTCATGGGGTGGGGATCCTACGGTCGCCCGGGTTGCACTTGGCGACGTATGGGTACGCGCCACACCATGCACATCCCCAAGGCGCACCTGATCGAGCAGTTCATTGCGGCCGGCGAACTCGACAAAGCCGAGCAGGTCGACAGAGACCTCCCCGATCAGATAGACCCGATCGCGCACGCGGACGATCTGCGCGCGCTCGGACTGGACGCGGGGCTGTTGATGACGCAGTCGGACAACCTCGAGGACCAGTACCGCCCCCGGGCGGACTAAGCCTTCTTCGCCGACGTCTTCTTCCCCGTGGACTTCTTCGCGGCCGTCTTCTTGGCCGCAGACTTCCCGATGGTCGACTTTTTCGCCACCGGCTTCTTCGCCGCGTCGGCACCCTGGTCGTCCCCGACCGGGTCGGCGTGATAGTGGTCGTGGGCCTCCCCGTGGTGCTCGGACTCGAAATCGCGATGGGGCCAGTGGGCGTGATCCAGCGCGGCGTGGTCGTGTGCGTGCGAGTGCTGTGAGGCAAGGTGCTCGAAGGTGCGCGACATCTCGCTGAAGTTGTGCGTCACGTGCCAGTGGTCGTGCGAGTGCACCACGGCGTCGTGCGTGTGCTGTTGGAACTGCGGCTGGGCCATGTCGGCTCCTTTTCCCATGGTCGCGCCCCGATGATCCGCGGCCCTCGCGTCGGGTGCGCGGCACGCCAGGAACTGCGAAGACGCGAGCCTACGCCGCGGGCACTATGTGATCACCAGCCCGTCCGCTCCGGCGTCAACTTTCACGGTGTCACCCTCGGAGATGCGGCCATCCAGCAGCGCCAGCGCGACCTTGTCCTCCAGCTCGCGACGCAGCACCCGCTTGAGCGGCCGAGCACCGTACGCGGGGTCGTAGCCGCGGTCCGCGAGCCAGTCTCGTGCGGCGTCCGTCAGTTCCAGATCGAGATCTCGCTGCGCGAAGCGCTGGCGGACCCTACCGAGCTGCACGTCCACGATGCGGCGCAGCTGTTCGCGGCCCAGACGGTGGAACATGAGAATCTCGTCGAGCCGGTTGAGGAACTCCGGACGGAAGTGCTCGCGGACGGCAGCCATCACCCGTTCACCGATGACCTCCTCGGACTCGGTGGGGTCCAGGATCCACTGGCTGCCGAGGTTTGAGGTCATGATCACGACGGTGTTGCGGAAGTCCACGGTGTGGCCCTGCCCGTCAGTCAGCCGACCGACGTCGAGCACCTGCAGCAGCGCGTTGAAGACATCGGCGTGCGCCTTCTCGACCTCGTCGAGCAGCACCACGGAGTAGGGGCGACGACGGACGGGTTCGGTCAGCTGGCCGCCCTCCTCGTAGCCGACGTAGCCGGGCGGGGCACCGATGAGCCGTGAGACGGTGTGCTTCTCGCCGTACTCGCCCATGTCCAGGCGGAGCATCGCCCGTTCGTCGTCGAACAGGAACTCCGCCAGCGCGCGTGCCAGTTCCGTCTTGCCGACCCCGGTCGGTCCGAGGAACAGGAATGAACCCAGCGGCCGGTCGGGGTCGGCAAGTCCCGCGCGCGACCGGCGGACGGCGTCGGCGACCGCCCTGGTGGCTTCTTCCTGGCCGATCACCCGCTCGCGCAGGACATCCTCGAGGCGCACGAGCTTGTCGCGCTCGCCCTCCAGAAGCCGTGACACCGGGACGCCGGTCCAGCTGGCGACAACCTGAGCGACGTCCTCGGCGTCGACGGCATCCTTGACCATCCGCGTCTCCGCCTGGACGGCCTCGACGGCTTGGTCGAGCTCGCGCTCAAGCTCGGGGATGCGGCCGTAGCGCAGCTCCGCGGCGCGCTGCAGGTTCCCCTCACGCTCGGCGCGCTCTGCCTCGGCGCGTGCCTCCTCGTGGTGCCGGCGCACCTCGTTCAGGCGCGCGATGGCCGCGTTCTCAGCCCCCCACTGCCGATCCAGGACGGCCTTCTCGCCCCGCAGGCGCTCCAGCTCGGAGGCGATCTCGGAGAGCCGCTGCGCGGCGGACTCGTCGTCTTCCAAGGCCGCCTTCTCGATCTCCAGCTGTTTGATGCGGCGTTCGAGGACGTCGATCTCGGTCGGCTTGGACTCCCGCTCGATGTGCAGCCGTGACGTCGCCTCGTCGATCAAATCGATGGCCTTGTCGGGCAGAAAGCGTTCCGTCAGGTAGCGGTCCGACAGACGGGCGGCCGCGACCAGGGCCGAATCCGTGATCCGTACTCCGTGGTGCACCTCATAGCGTTCCTTCAGTCCCCGCAGGATCGCAACGGTGTCCTCGATGCTGGGCTCGCCGACATGGATCGGCTGGAACCGTCGCTCCAGCGCCTTGTCCTTCTCCACGTCGCGGTACTCCTCGAGCGTCGTCGCGCCGATCATGCGCAGCTGCCCACGGGCGAGCATCGGCTTGAGCATGTTGCCGGCATCCATGGCGCCCTCGGCCTTACCGGCCCCGACGATGGTGTGCAGCTCGTCGACGAAGGTGATCAGTTGCCCCTCGGACGCCTCGATCTCGGCAAGGACGGCCTTGAGCCTCTCCTCGAACTCGCCGCGGTACTTCGCGCCGGCGATCATCGCGCTGAGATCCAGCGCCACGAGCCGCTTGTCCTTCAGGCCCTCAGGTACGTCCCCCGCGACGACCCTCTGCGCCAGGCCCTCGACGATCGCGGTCTTTCCGACGCCGGGGTCGCCGATGAGCACCGGGTTGTTCTTGGTCCGCCGCGACAGAACCTGGATGACACGACGGATCTCGTCGTCGCGACCGATCACCGGGTCGAGCTTCCCGTCGCGGGCCATCGCCGTCAGGTCCTGCGCGTACTTCTCCAGTGCCTGGAACGTGTCCTCGGGCGTCTGGCTGGTCACGCGCTGCGTGCCCCGCAGGTCCCGCAGCGCCGCGAGCAGTGGCTCACCGTGCACGCCCGCGTCGCGCAGCACCTTGCCCGCGCCGCCTTTATCCTCTGCCAGCGCGAGCAGGAGGTGCTCCGTCGACGTGTAGTCGTCGCCCAACGTGGTCGCGGTGGCCTGGGCGTCGTCGAGCAGGGACACCAGTTGGCGCGACAGTCCGGGCTGCGATCGCGCGCCACGCGCAGCCGGGAGCGCCCCCAGCGCGCTGGTGGTCGCCTGACGCAGCGCCGCCGGTGACGTCCCCACCTTCTCCAGCACCGGGTAGACCAGGCCCTCGGACTGTCCGAGCAGGGCGAGCAACAGGTGGAGGCTGACAACCTCGGGGTTGCCCCGCTGATCGGCGAAGCCAACGGCGTTCTGCAACGCCTCCTGGGCCTTGTGGGTGAAGCGTTCGACGTCCATGCCCGACAGTATAGGAGCGAGTCGGCAGGAAATCTAAGCGTGTTGCTATAAACTTTCACCTGCTGCGGTCCCGACCGCACCCCGTCGCGGCTGCGGTCCACGAGACAGGCGGAGAATCCGGGCGGAAGGAACCGGCCCGGTCGACGTCGAAGCAGGTCGTGGACGCCGCCGAACCGGAGGTTCTCCCATGCTGTCGTACCGTCGTCGCGTGCTGGCCGTCCTGACGGCCGTCCTCACCCTGGCGGCATCAGGCGCCGGCGCGGCTCCTGCGGCACCGCAGAGCGTGACGATCCAGGAGTACAAGCTCGCGGACGCGACGATGGACACGCTGCGGTCGGAGTGGGTGGATCAACTCCGCGCGAAGCACCCGCCCGGAAGCTGGGCGCCGATGAAGATGCAGCTGTCGGACAGGCACCTGGCGCTGATGGGACTGCCCCCCGCGAAGGTGCTGCAGTCGCGGCGCTACGAGACCCCAACGATGATCGACCGCGACGGCAACGCCACGGAGGTGGAGCTGCCCGCCGTCGCCACGTTCGCCGGCGCCGGTTTCTTCGGGATCCGGCCGGGCGCATTCCTGCTGATCATCGACAGCCAGGGGATCGGCTGGTGCAGCATGGCCCACGTCTTCGGAGCGCCGGGCTCGTACGACATCAGCACTGCGGGGCACTGCGCGAACACCGGCCAGGCCGCGACGGTGATCGCCGCCTTCGGCAACCAGAATGGTGTCCTCAACCCGATCCTGCTCGACTTCGGCAAGTTCGCGTCCTCCACCGGTGACGGCGGCCTGGGCAAGGACTGGGCGCTGATCGACATCCAGTCGCGGTACCAGGATCTGGTCACGCCGACGATGGCTTTCTGGGGAGGCCCGCGTGGCACGTACACCAAGACCGGCGCGACCGTGGGAGTCGACTTCCCCAGCAACAGCCTCATCCCGAGCGTAACCGCCAATCCTGACCCGTTCCTGGCGCAGGCGATCGTCCACTACGGTCACGGCGCAGGGGTCGGCACGGGTGGAACGCCACGCGCCGGGAGCACCATCCACTGGGGCGCGACGCACTACATGTTCTTCGGCGCGATCTCACCTGGCGACTCGGGCTCGGGCGCCAACACCCTCACCGGCGACACCGTCGGGGCCAACATGGAAGCCGCCGGGATCATGACGCACCTGTGGATCGATCCGCTGATGCGCGACGGTCTCGGGATCATGGGTGGCACCCGCACGACCGCTGTCCGCGCGCCGCTGGCGAACGGCCAGTTGCTGCCGTATCCGGTTCCCGCTCCGATCCTGCCGTAGTCAGGCGGGAGCGGCGGCTTCGGACTTGGCCGAGGGCTTGCCCATGCGGCCCTCGGCGAGGCGGCGCTCCAGCCAGCGCCCGGCGGCGAGGACAGCAGGGACCAGCGCGACGCAGATGAGCACGCCGACAGCGAGGTCGAGCCACACGTCCGCCAGGTTCGCCTGCTCGACGCTCACCGCGTAGATGGGGCGCAGGAAGTAGTAGGTCGGCCCAAGGCGCGCGATCCACGTCGGCAGGTCCGGCCAGATGAACACCACAACGGGGAACAGCAGGAGCAGCGCCCCGCCCTTCCACGCCGCGAACAGGGTGTTCGTGTCCGGTGCCCAGGCGCCGAGCAGCAGGCCGATCTCCGCCATCATCACCGCGCCGATCGCCACGCCGAGCACCGTCGCCGCAGGCTGCGTGCCGAACGCGTCGTTCAGCGCCAGGGTCACGAGCCCGGCCGCCATCGCGAGCAGCCCGCCGAGCAGGCCCTTGGCCAGGAACACCTCCGCCGGCGACGCGGGGGACACGAACAGTGCCTGCAGGGTCCGCCGCTCCTTCTCCTCCACAAGGCTGGACGCCGGCACCATCGCGCCGGCGATCGCGACGGCCATGATCACGACCAGCGGCAGCAGGCGGACGTCGATGGGCAATCCGGCCTCGCCGATCGTGACGACGTCGACCTCGACGTCGGGACCCCCACCGGCGAGCTCGCGGACCGCGCCGAGCAGCCCGGCGATGATGATCCCGCGGTTCTGGCCGGCGCTGGCGCCGCTGATGCGCAGGTCCAGCCGCGGCTGCTCGCCCGCCTGCAGCTGGCGCAGGAACTCCTCCGACACCACGACGCCGGCGTCGAGGCGGCCGTCACGCAGCAGTCGCATCAGCTCGTCCTCGGTTCCGACCCGGGTGACCTCGATGCCGTCCAAACCGTCGAAGCGCGTCACCTCGTAGGAGGGCTGGTGGACGAACCCGAGCCTCGGCTTCGGATCGAGCAGCCCGCCGAAGACGCCTTTGAGCAGCAACGTCAGCGCGACCGGCAGCACCAGCGCCCACAGCACCAGCGGGGAGCGCGGCCCCAGGCGAAGGTCCTTGGCGAGCAGCCGCCACACGCGCGTCGCGCTCATCCCGCTCTCCTCACACCCGCTCCGCCCGCCGCCCCAGCGCGAACACGCCGACGCCGAACGCGACCACACACCACGCCGCGAGCATCGCGAGGTGTGGCCACGCCTGCGCCCAGCCCTCGCCGTATGCCGTGGTGTTCACGATCGTCTGGACCAGCGGGTACGTCGGCAACCCCCTGATCCACCCCGCCGCGGCGCCGGGGAACAGCGTCGCCAGCGCCGGGACGACCAGCGGGATCAGGATGAGCATGCTCCAGAAGACGATGCCGATGAAGTCCTTGCCGGTGGAGCCGGCGATCAGCCCGAAGCCGGTCACCAGCAGCGCGCCGAGCAGCAGCACCACGATCAGCAGCAGTGGGTTCGCGTTGAGCGTCTGCGTCGCGATCGCGAGCAGCAGGGCCTGACTGAAGGCGAGCAGCGTCCCCAGAGCCGCCTTGGCCGCCAGCAGATCCGACACGCGTGCCGGCGACACCAGAACGGCGGTGACGGTGCGCTGCGCGATCTCGGAGGCGACCAGCGACGCCAGCGCGATCATCTCGACGACCAGCACCAGGAACACCAGCAACGGCCGGAACCGCTCGCGCATCGACAGCTGCTGGCCGATGCGGTCGGGTCCGACGACGATCTCCTCCATCTCCGGCAGCGTCACCGGCGGCTCCTGCCGTCCGATCGTCGCGACGATCTCGCGGACCCCGCCGACCAGTAACGGACGGAGCTGCTCCGGCGTCTCGCCCCCGAGCAGCACGCGCACCGACGTCGCCTGCCCGGTCGAGGCCTGCTGCAGGAACTCCTCCGGGAAGTCCATGCCGGCGGCGGCGTCGCCCTGCGCGATCGACGACTCAAGCTCCTGGGCCGACGAGAAGGGCACCAGCTCGAAGCCGGTCCCGCTGTCGCCACCCCCCTCTTCGAGCAGCGCCTCGCCGCCGGGCAGGTGCACGCCGAGGCGCACGACCTGCGTCGCGGTCGCCGGCAGGACCCAGAACAGCGCGATGTAGAAGGCGAGCCCGAGCACCGTCACCAGCACGTAGAAACGATCCCGCGCGTACACCCGCAGGTCCTTGGCGACGATCGCGGCGACGACGTCGAGACGGTCGCGCACGTACTACTCGAGCCGCCGGCCGGCGAACTCGACGAACACGTCCTCGAGCGTCGCCTCCTCGGTGTGAATGGTGAGCAGCCCGTCGCGTGACACGAGCGAACGCAGCTGCTCGCCTGCGGCGGCGTCGAGCGCCACGACCTCCTCCTCGACGGCGTCACCGTTTCGGAATCGCAGCTTCACGGCGCGCCGCCCGTGGCGGAGCTTGAGCGACTCGGGCGAGTCGAGCGCGAGAATCCTGCCGTCGTTGATGAAGGCCACGCGATCCGACAGCGCGTCGGCCTCATGCATGTCATGGGTGGTCAGCAACACCGCTGCGCCGCGCTCGGCCTCCTCCTTGATGATGGCGCGGACCGCACGCGCCGACACGGGGTCAAGGCCGTCTGTCGGCTCGTCCAGGAACAGAACGTCCGGCCGGTTCACCAGCGCGCGGCCGACCATCAGGCGCTGCTGCATCCCCTTTGAGAACCCGGACACCCGCTCACCGCCGCGGCCCTTCAGGCCGACCCGCTCCAACAGCGCGTCCGCACCGAAGCCCTCGACCCCGAACAGCTGCGCGAAGAACTTCAGGTTCTCCCGCGCGGTCAGGCTCGGGTAGAGGTTCTTCTCCTCGAAGCACACGCCGATGCGCGCTTGGATCTCCTCGCGCTGTTTCGGCATCCGCATCCCGAGAATGTCGATGACGCCAGTGCGGGGCACCAGCTGCCCGGTGAGCATCTTCATCGTCGTCGACTTGCCCGCGCCGTTGGGCCCCAGGAAACCGAGGATCTCGCCCGACGCGATGTCGAACGTGACGTCCTCGGCAGCCACACGGTCGCCATACGAGTATCCGATGGCCTCGGCCCGGAGGGCGACATCGGGCGCGTCATCCGCCGTCATGGCGAGCACTGTACGTCGGCAGGTGGCTGTCGGGTATCACTCCGTGCTCCCACTGCGGACGGCACGGCTCGTCACTCCGCGGTTGCGGATATCCTCGGACACTCGGTCGCGCCGTGCCGCAGGCGCGCCTGACCAGCGGGGGAGCCTTCGATGCAACCGTACGTGCCGTGGTACATCGGGGGGCCGCTGTTCGCGCTGTGCGTGGTTGCCCTGTACTGGTTGACCAACCAGCGGCTGGGCGTCTCCGGGTCGTATCTGCACATCAGCAAGATCGTGATGCGCCGCCCCGGCGCACAGGCGTGGCGCATCTGGTTCTTCGCCGGCGTGCTGCTCGGCGCGGGCGGGGCAGCCGCCGCCAACGGGGTGTTCGCCGAGGGCGGGTACGGGCACCTGGCCGAGGTGCTGCCGATGTCAGCACTGGTACCGGTCCTGCTCGTTGGCGGCATGCTGATCGGGTACGGCGCGCGGTTCGCAGGTGGCTGCACCTCCAGCCACGGGATCTCCGGCTGCTCGTCACTGTCGGGCGGCAGCTTCGTCACGACCGCGGTGTTCTTCTCGACGGCGGTCGTCGTCACGTGGCTGCTCCACCTGTTCTCCGGCGGTGCACTGTGAACGCTGCCGCCATGAGCGTCGGAGTGGTGTTCGGCGCGGCCCTGTTCCTGACGGGAATGGCGGACTACGACGTGATCCACGACGGCCTGCTGTTCCGCCACGCACACCTGTATCTGATGATGGTGGCCACGCTCGGCGTGGGGATCCCGCTGTTGTGGCTCCTGGGCCGTGGCGCCTGGCGTTCGGCGGTGAACGGACCGGTCGCGGTCACGCGCGAAGCCGTTCAGCGCAAACACGTGAGCGGCGGGCTGATCTTCGGGACTGGCTGGGCGATTGCGGGAACATGCCCTGGCGCGGTTGCGGCGATGGCCGCGTCCGGCAAGCCCCTGGCGTTGATCACCATGGCGGGCGTCGGAATCGGCGTCGTCCTGCGGGATCTGCAGGAGGAACGAACGTCGCAGCGGCAGTCGGAACCGGTGGACGTCCCGGCGGTCGCCGTACCTCCGGTCTAGTTGGGCTTCGTCACCATCAGCGTGACAATGGCGAAGACGAGCACCATCGTGGCCGCCCCTGTGACCGTGGTACGTCTCGCCGCCGCCGAGTAGGCGTCCGAACCCCCGTCGGTACGCGCCAACTCCACCTGCCGACGGAGCGCGGGAGCGAAGAAGATGCCCGCAAAGGCCCCCATGACGATGAACAGGACGATGGCGGTTGCGACCCAGAACGTCGAGAACTCCAGGGCGCTGATCAACACCATGATCACGCCGGTGACGGGCAGCACGACGTACGCCGGGTTGGCAAGCCAGCGGTCGAGTGCCTTGATGCCATCGAGGGCCGTCGTCGCGTGAGCGCCCGGCGTCTTGGCCTGGCGGAGCCAGAAGAAGTACGTCACGTTCGTTCCCACTGCGACGATCGCCGCGAGGATATGGACGAGCTTCAGCGCGAGATACATGATCGTCAGCTCCGGGCGCGCCGACGTGAGGCGTACGGATGAGGCTCGATTGCCGACGGCCGGTACAACACGATCTCCGTGCCGGTGCGGCGCATCGCGTCGCTGACCATCTCACGTGCCTCGGCCCGCACGTCCTCGACCTGCCGGTGTGCCTTTTCCAGTTGGTCGTTGAGACGTTCGATCTCGTCCTGCATCGCCAGAATGCGCAACACACCGGCCAGGTTGACCCCGTCGCCCTGCGTCAGCTCCTGGATCAGCCGCACTCGGTCGACGTCCTTGGCCGAGTAGCGACGCGTCCCGCCGGCCGTGCGGGCGGGCTTGATCAGGCCCTTCCGCTCGTAGGTACGCAGCGTCTGCGGATGCACACCGGCCAACTCCGCCGCCACCGAGATGATGTAGACGGCCTTCACGCTGGTGTAGCGCAGCGGTGAGGCGCTCATCGTCTACCCCTCCTGACCGTTGGCTGCGACGCGGTCAAGATGCGCCCGCAGTGCCGACGGGTCATCCGTCGCAGCGAAGTCCTCCAGCAGTTTGCGTTGCGTCTTCGTCAGCTTGCGGGGGACCGCGACGTCCACCGTCACCAGCAGGTCTCCACGACCCCCGCCGCTGCGGGGGGCACCCTTGCCCTTCACGCGGAACGTCTTGCCGGACTCGGTCCCCGCCGGGACCTTCAGCGTCACCGGCTCGCTCAGCGTCGGGATGGTCAGTTTCGTGCCCAGAGCCGCCTCCCCGAACGTGACCGGCATCCGCAGTGTGAGGTTGTCCCCGCGCTGTCCGAACAGTTCGTGCGGCTCGACATGGACGTTGACGAACAGATCACCCGGCGGTCCGCCGAATGCACCGGCCTCGCCCTTGCCCTTGAGACGGATCCGTGCGCCGTTGCGCACGCCCGCGGGGATCCGCGTGCGCACGTCACGGGTGCGGGTCTCGACACCGGAGCCGCGGCAGTTCGTGCAGGGGTCCGTGATCTTGCGCCCGCTGCCGCCGCACGTCGTGCACGGTTCGGAGAAGCTGAACAGCCCCTGGTTGCTCGACGTCACACCGGCCCCGCCGCAGGTCGGACACGTGACCGGTACTGTTCCCGGCTGGGCACCCGACCCGCCGCAGACGGTGCAAGCCGCCCGTCCGGCCACGCGCAGCGTGGTCGTCACCCCGGCCATGGCGTCGTTGAAGGACAGCCGAAGATCCGTCTCGACGTCCCGGCCCCGCCGAGCCGTCGAAGCCGCCCGGCGGGAACTGGTGAACGAACCGCCGCCCTGGGTGCCCGCACCGAACAGCCCGCCGAACAGGTCCTCGATGTTGATGTTCTGCGCACCGCCGCCGAACCCCCCGAAGCCGGGACCGCCGCCGCCGAATGCGCCTGCGCCGACCATGTCTCGGACCTGGTCGTACTCCTTGCGCTTCTCGGCGTTGCTCAGCACGGAGTACGCCTCGCTGACCTCCTTGAACCGCGACTCCGCCTCGGCGTCGTTGGGGCGCGAATCCGGGTGGAGGTCACGAGCCAGCTTCCGGTACGCCTTCGAGATGTCAGCCTGCGACGCGTCCTTGGTGACACCAAGGACGGCGTAGTAGTCCTTCTCGAAGTAGTCCCTCTGACTCATTTGGCGACCTTCACCGACGCCGGCCGCAACACCCTTCCTTTGAACCGATAGCCCGGGCGCAGAACCTCGACGACCGTCGGTTCCTGGACCGGCGGGTGCGCCTCGACCTGCATCATGGCCTCATGGTGCATCGGGTCGAAGTGTGATCCCACGCCCTCGATGTCCTCCAGACCGGACTGCTTCAGCACGCTGACCAGCTCGGCGTAGACCATCTCCACGCCCTTGGCGAGTTGGTTGTCGGCGTCCTCCTCCCGCGCGGCGGCCAACGCGAAGCCGAACGTGTCGAGTACGTGCAGCAGACTGGACACAACCTGTTCGGCGCCGCGATCCAGCGCGTCCATCCGTTCCTTCGTCGCCCGTTTACGGAAGTTCTCGAACTCCGCGCGCTCTCGGCGCAGGTGGTCGAGGTACTCGTCACGCTCGCGCTGCGCTTCCGCGACCGGGTCAGGCTCGGGTGCCTCAGGTGCCTCATCCGCGGCCGCGGCCTCGTCGGCGATCTGCTCTTCAGGCTCGACCGGAACGGAGGAGTCCGCCACGTCGACGGACTCCACCTGTTCCTCGCGCCCGGATCCAGCGATCTCTGCGGGATCGGTCATGAGACGGTCCCACCGCTTCGCTGCTTGAGGACCATTGAGACTGTCCTACCGCTTCGCTGCTTGAGGACCATGCCTATGCAGCGCCCTGGTCGTCGCCTTCGTCCACGACCTCGGCGTCGACGATGTCCTCGTCCTCGCCGGCGGCGTCCCCACCGGCGAAACCGCCGGTCGTCCCCTGCGCCGACTGGTCGGCGCTGCCTGCCGCGTACATCGCCTGGCCGATCTCCTGGCTGATGCGCATGAGATCCTCGGCCGCCTTGGTGATCACGTCGGCGTCGTTGCCATTGAGCGCATCACGGACCTTGCCCTGCGCCTCTTCCAGCTGCGCCTTGTGCTCGGCGGAGATCTTGTCGTCGTTGTCCTTGACCAGCTTCTCCGTCTGGTACAGCAGGTTGTCGGCGTTGTTGCGGGCGTCCGCCTCTGCCTTGCGGCGACGGTCCTCCTCCGCGTGGGCCTCGGCGTCGCGGATCATCTGGTCGATCTGATCCTTCGGCAACGCCGACTGACCGGTGATCGTCATCGACTGTTCCTTGCCCGTGCCGCGGTCCTTGGCGGACACGTGGACGATGCCGTTCGCGTCGATGTCGAACGTCACCTCGATCTGCGGCACGCCACGGGGGGCAGGCGGGATGTCGACGAGCTGGAACTTGCCGAGCGTGTTGTTGTACGCCGCCATCTCGCGCTCACCCTGCAGCACGTGGATCTCGACCTGTGGCTGGTTGTCGTCGGCGGTCGTGAAGACCTCGGACTTGCGGGTCGGGATGGTCGTGTTGCGCTCGATGAGCTTGGTCATGACGCCGCCCTTGGTCTCGATCCCCAGTGACAGCGGGGTGACGTCGAGCAGCAGCACGTCCTTGACGTCGCCCTTGAGCACCCCGGCCTGCAGGGCGGCGCCGACAGCGACGACCTCGTCGGGATTCACACCCTTGTGCGGCTCCTTGCCGCCGGTCAGCGCCTTGACGACGTCGACGACCGCGGGCATGCGCGTCGACCCGCCCACCAGGATGACCTGGTCGATGTCGGACGTGGAGATCCCCGCATCCTTGATCGCGGCGTGGAACGGCGCCTTCGTCCGCTCCAGCAGGTCGGCGGTCATCTGGTTGAACTGCGCCCGCGTGAGCGTCTCTTCCAGGTGCAGCGGACCGTCGGCGGTTGCCGTGATGAACGGCAGGTTGATGGAGGTCTCAGCGGTCGTGGACAGCTCCTTCTTCGCCTTCTCCGCCGCCTCCTTCAGGCGCTGCGTCGCCATCTTGTCCTTGGACAGGTCGACGCCGTGCTTGTCCTTGAACGACTTGACCATCCAGTCCATGACGGCTTGGTCCCAGTCGTCGCCGCCCAGGTGTGTGTCACCCGAGGTGGACTTCACGTCGAACACGCCCTCGGCGATCTCCAGCACGGACACGTCGAATGTGCCACCGCCGAGGTCGTAGACGAGGACCGTCTGCTCGTCCTCCTTGTCCAGCCCGTAGGCCAGCGCGGCCGCTGTCGGCTCGTTGATGATCCGCAGGACCTCGAGGCCGGCGATCTGCCCGGCTTCCTTGGTGGCCTGTCGCTCGGCGTCCCCGAAGTAGGCCGGGACGGTGATGACGGCCTGCGATACGGAGTCGCCCAGGTACGACTCCGCGTCGCGCTTGAGCTTCATCAGGATCCGTGCCGAGATCTCCTGCGCCGTATAGGTCTTGCCATCGACCTCCGTCTTCCAGTCCGTGCCCATCTGGCGCTTGACGGACTGGACCGTGCGGTCGGGGTTCGTCACCGCCTGGCGCTTTGCGACCTCCCCGACGAGGACCTCGCCGGACTTGGAAAAACCCACGACCGAGGGCGTCGTGCGCGTACCCTCGGCGTTGGCGATGACCGTGGATTCGCCGCCTTCGAGGACGGCCACCACGGAGTTCGTGGTGCCCAGGTCGATGCCCACTGCCTTGGCCATATTCGTTGCCACCTCCACGCCCGCAGGCGTCGCTGAGTCACTGCCGGATTCTCATCGGCGACTGTAGCGTCTATAGGTGGTGGTGACAACCAATCTGAGCGTCTGACACTCAATTTCGCCGGTTAGCGCCGGGCGCGCCACCGCCGGGAGATGCGCCGGCCGCGGCTGTCAGCCTCGTCCATGCCGTTCATCGTGAACATCAGCACCAGCGGCAGCACGAGGACCACCACCGTGATGATCACCATCCACAACGACATGACGGGCGCCTCTCCCTGCCGGCCCGTGGCGAGCCTAGCGCGGGGCGCCCCTTCAGCTCGCAGCCGGCAAGCTCCCGGGAAGCTCCACCCTCCATCCGGGCTGCAGGCCGACCCGATCGAAGAAGCCCTGGTTGACCTCCAACGCGCCGCGGTACGGGACCTCCGGGTCGTACGAGGGGCATGGATCAGCCTGACAGGGCTGCATGTCGAGGACCGCCAGGACCTCGCCATCCCCGTCGAAGAAGGCGATCGACAGCGGGACGAGCGTGTCCTTCATCCAGAACCCTCCCTGCCGGTCGTCCGGGAACCGGAACACCATGCCGCCGCGCGGCGGGATCCGTCGGCGGTGCATCAACCCCACCCTCCGCGTCGGCTGATCGTGGGCGTCCTCGACGCGGACTGTGACGGCCCGGGCCCCGTCAGGGGGCCGGAGACGGACCTCGATGCGCGGTCCCCGCTCGACCGCCTCCTCCCCCGGCGCAGTCGCACCGGCCGTCGCGGGGCTGTCCGTGACCACGCCGGGAGGCGCGCCGGAGCCGCACGCGGCGCACAGCAGCACCGCGCCCAGCAACCACCGTCGCGCGGTGTGCATCTCTCTCCTGTCGCTGGGCCGCCGGCAGGGCTGCCGAGTCTGACAGGTGCGGATCAGCTCGCGGTGATCGTCGCCCGCCGCACCGCGCGGAGGTTCTGGCGGTCACGCGGCTTCACAACACGCAGTCGGAACTTGCCTGAGCTCCGGGGCGTGAACTTGAAGAGGTACCGGGACCTGTCGTTGACGAGTTTCCTCCGGATGACCTGCCACTTGCCGCCGACGTACCGCTGGAGCTTGATGACCTTCCCGGCCTTGTCGGGGCTGACCGCACCGGCGATGCGGGTCGTGGTCCGCGTCGCGGTGTACAGACTGGCGACAGACTGGGAATTCAGCTTCGTACTCAACTTTGTGCGAACACGGAGCAGCCGGCCACCGCTGTTCGACGAGCCCCACACCTTGGTCGAGACCGTGGTGAGGCGGAAGTAGGTGTTGCGGGTGGGGACGACGGTGAACCGGACCCGGCCATTGCGGTTGGTCCGCGCCTCGTCGATCCGGGTCCAGGTTCTCGAACCCTTCGGGCGGGACCAGGCGCGGACCCTCAGACCGGCGATCGGTGCCATCGTGGCGGCCTGGGCCGCGACGCCCTTCAGCGTTGCGTTCTGGCCGGTGACGATCGGCGACTTCGACAGCTTCGCGGACATCACGGTCGGCACCGGTGTCGACGGGACCACCAGCGACACCTCTTTGCTGTACGGCGTCGTGACGTCTCCCTCGGTCACCATGACATTGAGTTGCCCGCCGCCTGTGGTGTCGGCCGGGCAGGTCCACGTCGTGTGCGCCGCGTAGGGATCGCGGAACCAGCACTCTTTGCGGGTGGAAGACCACACCACCGTGGCACCGGAGGTCGCGCTGTCTGCGCCGACCGGCCAGGCGACACCCGCGTACCCGCTGGCCGGGATGGTCACGCTGGTCGCTGCCGGAGGAGGCGGAGGCGCGGTGCTCATCAGGTAGCGGCTGCGCGCGACGTTCCACTGCCTGTCGAGATAGCTGTTGGCCTTGGGGTTCGGGTGGAAGTAGTCGTCGTTGTTGCAGTCGACCTGGCCGGCGCGGTTGCACACCTGGCGCATGACCGTCGTCTTCGTGTCCTGGTAGCACATGACGTCGACCTCGTCGGTGCAGTGTCCTGCGCCACTGGTGTTCGGTGCCGATTTCTGAACGGCGCCCAGCGTGTGGAGGATCTCGTGGGCGACCGCGTGCTGCCAGCATGAGGTGTCCACGCGGGCGTACATCGCATGCCCGGTGTTGTTCGCGTTGAGCTGTTCACCGCGGTCGTCGAGGTACATCTGGCCCAGCCCGCAGATTCCCACCGCGGCGTCGGCGAAGACCATGTACTTGCGGTCGGCGCTGGTGAGCCCCTTCGCCTGAAGCTCGGAGACCATGCTGGCGAAGCCGTCGTCGCCCGTCTTGGACAGGGTCACGTTCATGACCTCGGGCTGGCAGTTGCTGTTCGTGACGTAGCGGATCCGGCGACCGTCGCCGACGCGGCCGGCGCTGACGTTCACCACGTCGTCGGCGTCCGCGGCGTACTGGCGCAACAGCGGCAGGACGGACTGGTAGCGACTGGCGACGTCGGAGGCGCGGGCGTACACGAGCTGCACACGGGGTCCGGAGACCCCGTCGCCGGCGCACGCCACGCCTGCGGCCGCGACGAGCGAGTCCTCGCCACCGTCGGTGGAGGCCACGACCTGCTTCATGGATGGAGCGCCGAACCGGGCTTCGAGCAGCTCAGCGGTCGTGGGGCGTTCGGTCGTGTCGACACCCGGCGGCGGCTCGTCGTTGCCGTGGGTGCACAGCCACCCGCCGCTCACACGGACTGCGTCGACACCCTGGCCGCACGGGCCGCCGGCGGAGGCGACAGCAGAGACCCCGGCGAAGGTGACGGCCACGAGGGTGAGGGCGAGCAGCAGTGCGGGGGGGCGGCGACTCATTCCCAGGTTCTCGGCGCAAATGTCGGTCTTCTTTACCATTGGCGGCGATTTGCCCTGCGGCGGGAAGAGCCGTGCCGGCCATACGGACACGTAGGCTCCGCCGATGCACGTGGATGAGCGCCGGGCGGCGGTCGCCTATCGTCACCGGCGCCGTTGACTTCACGGCCGGGGAGGCGACGTAGACCGAGAAGGAGACGCCATGGCCCTGCTGGCCGTCACTGCCGTCGGCGCCGACCGGCCGGGGATCATCGCCCGGGTCACCAAAGTCCTGCTCGATCACGGCGGGAACCTCCAGGACTCGACCATGACCATCCTGGGTGGGCAGTTCGCCATCGTCCTGCTTGTCGACACCGCAGTCGACGCCGCCGCTGTGGAGACGGACCTGGCGGCTGCGACCGAGGACCTGGGCCTGGTGGTCGCGGTGCGTCCCGTTGGTCCCGGGTCCGACAGCGCCCCCGCCACGCACATGCTC
>WHTG01000069.1 GCA_009377835.1 Nitriliruptorales bacterium | reverse complement strand
GAACGCCCCCTCGAAGGCGCTGCTCGGCGGCGGCGGCGATCCGAGGTCAGGTGCGAGCGGGCGGATCAGCTGCGCCCCAACTCCCACGACGGCCACGGCGACGGCCAGGATGTTGAGGAGCCAGCCGCCGGCGCCGGGTGTGTCAGGCTTCACCGCCACGATCGTTTTCAGACCCTTCCTCGGCCGGCGGTGGCCCAGGAGCTCCGGGAGATGCCGCGTCCGTCGGCTCCTGCGGCCGTGGCGCCACGGCCGCTGGTGGCGTGACCTTCTTCGCCGTGGGGGCTGGGGCTGAGGTCGGCGTTGCCTTCCTGGCCACGACCTGCTTGGCAGGAGCCGTGGCGCGTCCTGAGGGGCGCGTCCATGCGAGGTCCGTTGCGTGCTGATCCTGGGCGTCGACTTCGTGCGACTCGGAGTGGTAGCGGTACTGCGCCGTGCGCTTTCTTCCTCGGCTGCGGTACTTCACCGACACCACCCAGTACGGCGAACCGTCACGACGTGTGGCCGACCACTCGACGTCGTCGCTGTCTCGCACACCCCTCGCTGCCAGGGCGGCGTCGACGGCGCGGCCCACCGGATCATGGCTGGGTCCCAACCGCGGCTTTGCGATCCGTGCGTCCCGAACGGCCGCGATGACTCGCTGCCGTTCCGCCTCGATGGGCGGCAGCCAGCGCCGCACCCAGGCTTCGTCCGCCCCCGCCCGCTTCGCGACGGCGCGCGGCGTCTTGCCGGACCGCAGCAGCGCCTGGATGTCGCGCGGCGGCAGGCGCCGCGCACCGTCGGCCACGGGGTATCCGCCGGTGGCGTCCGCGGCCGGTGCGCCACCGTCCAGCACCGCCAGGGTGGCCAACGGTCCTTCTCCCGGCCGAGCACCCGCGGGCGCCGGCGGTAGCGGAGGCGGTGGAGGTGGTGGCGGAGGTGGTGATGGCGGTGGCGGCTGGGCGCGCGGCTCGGCCCCCAGGCGCCGGCGCTGCTCAGGATCGGCCCGTTCGACGACCTCAGCCAGCGTGACCAACAGATCCTCGTCGACGGGCGCCTTGAATCGTGACGCGCCCTCCGCCGCGTCACAGAACACCAGGTGTTGAAGATCGGCGGTGTAGCCGACCAGCTGCAACTCGATCACGATTCTCCGCCCAGCCGGGATGGCGGCATTGTGGACTTGGCGGCGGCGGAGCGGCAAGCATCTGGAACCTATCCCGCACCCGTTAGGGGTTCGAAGCGGTTCGCCGGCGCGAGTCCGTTGTCGTGCAGGACGCGCAACGCCCGCTCTTCGGCGACGTCGAAGACGACCGCACCAGGCGGCCGGTCCAGCAGGAACGTGACCACGCAGTCGTCGCAGGTCGCGGTGTCCTTCATCGCGCAGTCGCCACAGTCGATGAGCATTTGGCCTCCCCAGTCAGTGCTCTCGGGGGTGACAGTACGCCGACCCTGTGACATTTAGGGTCTGTCGTCGCAGTCCCCTTGTGGTTGGGGGGGATTTGCGTAGGGTGCGCCGAGGCCGGTTCTTCTGGTTCGGCTGGGTCTGTGACCGGAGCGGGCTTCGTGCTCGACTTCTTACGCCTGATCGTCGATCAGACGAACCCCTCGGCGCATGTGCATCCCTTTTGGGAACTCGGTGGCCGGCCGTGGTGTCGGACCCCTGCTTTGAGAATGTCCGGATGGACACACCCCTGCGGAACGTGCGCGCCGGCGATGAGGAGCCGTCCGCGTTCGTGGACCATGGCGACAGAAGGAACCGCCGATGACCAGCAGGACTGTTCGGCTCGGTATTGACGTGGCGTGCCGGTCCAAGCACCGGGCCAGCCTGGCCGACGAGGCCGGGCAGTTCGTGTGGACTGGGCGACGGTTTGGCACCACCCCGCCGGATCTGGACGCGTTGTGGGAGGCGATCCCTGACGACGCGGCGGTGACGGTGGTGATGGAGCCCACCCGCAACGCCTGGGTGCCGCTGGCCGCCTGGCTGCAGGCGCACGGCGCCGACGTGGTGCTGGTCCCGCCAGAGCAGTCCGCGGACCTGCGCGACTACTACAACAAGCACACCAAGACCGACCGGCTGGACTCACGGGTGCTGGCCCGGCTGCCGTTGCTGCACCCTGAGGGGCTGCAGCCAATCGACAGTCTCGGCCCGGCCGAGCCGCTCAAGCGGGCGGTGCGGCGCCGCTCCAGCCTGATCAAGCGCCGCAGCGCGACGTTTCTGCGCATCGACGCGCTGCTGGAACTGCTGGGACCGGTGTGGGCCGACGTGCTGGGCAGCGGCGAACACGGCAAGACCGTCTTGGCGGTGCTCGAGCGCTGCGCGGACCCGCGGGCGCTCAAACGGCTGGGCCGTCGCCGGTTGACCGCACTGCTGGTCCGCCACAGCCGTGGCGCGTGGCGCGAGGACAAGGCCGACGCGCTGCTGGCCGCCGCCGACGAGACCCTTGCGCTGTGGCAGCACGGCGCAGCGCTGGACTTCGCCGAACTCGCCGAGGACCTGGCCGGCGAAGCTCGCCTGGCCCGCCAGCTCACCGAAGAGATCGCGGCCGCCGACGAGCGCATCACGGCGTTGTACGGCGACGCCGACCCCGCCGGCATCGTGGTGTCCGTCCCCGGCCTGCAGATCACCCTGGCCGCGGGGATCCTGGGACGTCTGGGCGACCCCCACCGCTTCGCCGACCTGGCCGGGGTGCGCGCCTTCACGGGGCTGGTGCCCGGCGTGGACCAGTCCGGCAACCGCCACCGCCACGGGCCGCCCACCAAAGCCGGCGACCCCGGCCTGCGCGAAGCGCTGTATCTGGCCGCCGAACAGGTCCGCAAGGTCGACCCGACGTTCGCGGCCAAATACCACCGCCTCATCATCGACCAGGGCAAGCACCACGTCTCGGCGATCTGCACCCTCGCCCCGATGCTGGCGACCCGCATCGCGGCGTGCTGGCGCAACGGCGAACGCTACGTCCTGCGCGACGTCGACGGCACGAAGATCACCGAGACGGACGGGCGCAAGATCTGCGCCCAGCGCTACACGGTCCCGCCGCAGGTGCGCGCCGCGCGACGCAAGACCAGCGCCGCCAAACAGCACAAAAAGCGGACGGACCGGCGCGAAAAGAAGTCGACCGACACGGCCGCTCCGGCGCCCAGCCCGTCCACCACCAACCGTACCGAAAAAGCGGTGAGAGCGGCTTGACATCAGTTAGGAACTCAGGTCCCCCGCAGCTGAGACCACAGGGTTCACGCGGAGGCTGTGACGAGCGTCAGCGCCAAGTCCACCGGCAACACGCCGTCCGGCGGCCACCCGACCCCCTCTCGGAACCACGAGGTGGACGTGCCGGATGCGCTCAGGGAAATGACCGGTGGCCGTGGGCCCTACGCCTGCACGGTGGCACCGTATCCGTTGTCGGTGTGTACGCCGGATTCGCCGACAAGTTCCCGCTGGGCTCGATGAGGAACCGCTCGTTGACCCGCCGCGTACGACACGTTCCTCAAGAAGCAGGATGACTGCGTGAAGGTCGTACTGAGTCCCTAGCCGCAGGACGCCATTTCGCGAGTGGGTCCCATCAGGGTGCACCGGGCGCTTCCACGACTCGAATCGCGTCGCGCGACCCGCACCAGCGGCATATGACGGAGTCGACGGTGACGTCGAGGAACTCTTCCTGCTCCGGCTCGCCCCGTCCTGCCAGGTCCAGATGCCAGAACCGTCGCACCCGCTCCGACGTGTCGACGTCGAATCTCGTGAGGTTGCCGCAGGCGTCGCAGCGCCAGCGGGTGCCGGGTTGCAGGCCCGGCGGTGACGTGACCCGTGCGTCGACCTCGTCGTCGCTCATGCGCGCGGGAATTCGAAGAAACGCCGCTGTTCGGACGCGCCGTGATCCCGGACCTGCGACGCCAGCCTGAGGGCGGCGCCGGCCAGTGCGTCGGCGGCGACTCCCTGGTACGGCGACCCGTACGGCGCCATGTAACGCGCCGCGCGTTCCAGCAACGTCACGGCCCCCTTGTTGTTGCCGCGCTGCGTGTGCACGCACCCCACCGCCACCTGCGTCACGCCCTTCCAGAAGTCGCGATCTGCCTCGGGGATCTCGTCGGACTTCCAGATGTACTCGAGGAACTCGTGCGACTCGAAGAACCGCTGCTCGTTGAACAGCGCGACGGCCTCCTCGAAGGCGTCGGCGACGTTGTCCACGACCTCTTCCGGCTCCCGCCGGTGTGCCAGCTCGTCGGCTGCGTCGCGTGGCAAGGGGGCGCCGTAGCGGTCCCGCGGCCGCGCATTCTCGGCGCGCCCCTCGGCGTTGCGGTCCCGGTCCGGGTACTGCGACGCGGCGGGCTGGGCGGCTGTCATTTGCATCACCTTTCTCGAGGTCCGTGAAGGCACGAACCAGGTCCAGGGTCGCCGATGCGGGTCAGGTCCGCCACGATTGATGCCCTTTCGTCACCGACCCCGCGCATCGACGCAGCGCGGCGCGAGGATCCTACGGGTATGGAACTCACACGACCGCTCTCCCGTTGGATGTCCAGGTAGGAGGTGACAGGCGTTGGGCGACTTGTATCGGGACGCAGCGTGCCGTGACCACGACGTGGAGCTGTTCTACTCCGAAGAGCGCGAGGATGTGCTGGCGGCCCTGCGCATCTGCGGCACATGCCCCGTGCGGGACGCCTGCCGGGAGATCGCGATGGCGGAACGCGAGTTCTTCGGGGTATGGGGCGGCATTCCGGGCCACTACCGCCGCCGGTTGTTCCGCCGGGAGGATCGCCGGCGCCGGCGAGAGCAGCGCGCGGCCTGACGCGGCGGCCCCACTGCCTGGTTCGGCCTTCGACCACGTCCCACAGTTACGAACATATGTTCGGTACAGTGTCCGGCCATGCCGGCAGCGCGCGCACCCCACCAGCCGTCGTTTGACGACCTCGGGACGCCGCTGCACGAGGTGACGTTCGTCGTCGTCGACCTGGAGACGACGGGCGGCTCGCCGCGGGACTGTCGAATCACCGAGTTCGGTGCGGTCAAGATCCGGGGCGGCGAAGTCCTCGGAGAGTTCCAGTCGCTCGTCCACCCGGGCCAGAGCATCCCAGCCGATATCAGCGCCCTGACCGGCATCACCGACGGAATGGTCGCGCGGCGCCCCCCTGTCGAGGCGGTGCTCCCCACATTCCTCGAGTTCTGCCGGGGGACCGCGCTGGTGGCACACAACGCCGGCTTCGACGTCGGGTTCCTCAACGCCGGACTGGCGCGGTTGTCGTATCCGACGTTGACGAACCCCGTGGTGTGCACTGCGCAGCTGGCGCGCCGGCTGGTGCGCGACGAGGTCCGCAACTGCAAGCTCGCGACGCTGGCGCAGTTCTTCTCCTGCCGGACGGTACCGGTCCACCGGGCGTTGGCGGACGCAAGGGCGACCGTCGAGGTGTTCCACGGGCTGTTGGAGCGGGCCGGCTCGTTCGGCGTGCTGACGCTGGAGGACCTCGTCGGGCTGTGCCGCGCCGGCAGCGCCCCGTTGTTCGCCAGCCGCCGCCGTCTGGCCGACGGTCTGCCCTCCGCCCCCGGGGTGTACGCCTTCCGGTCCGCCAGCGGGGAGGTGCTGTACGTCGGGAAGGCAACCGACCTGCGGTCGCGGGTCCGCGGGTACTTCGGTAACGACACCCGACGTTCCGTGATGTCCATGATGAAGGAGACCGACCGCATCGATCACCGCGTTTGCCCCACGCCGGTCGAGGCGGCGGTTCGCGAGGTGCGCCTGATCCAGCAGCACCGCCCCCGCTTCAACCACCGTTCCAAACAGCCGGAACGGCGCGTGTACGTCCGGCTGACAAGAGAGCGCTTCCCGCGCCTGTCGATCGTCCGATCTCCGCCAACCGACGGGTCACCCTGGGTCGGGCCAGTCTCGTCGCGCAGGGCCGCAGAGCGGCTGATCGCCGCCGTGCACGACGTCGTCCCGCTGCGCAGATGCACCCCGCGCATCGGACTCACCACGAGATTTCCCGCGTGTGCGCTGGCGGCAATGGGTCGCTGTCCGGCGCCCTGCGAGGGCGCGGTCAGCGTGGACGCCTACGGCGCGGTGGTGGCGTCCGTCGCCACGGCGTTCGCAGGCGACGTGAGCGGCATCGGCGATGCGGCGCTGGCGCGCATGCGGCGGTTGGCGGCAGCAGGACGATTCGAGGAGGCAGCCGAGGGCCGGGACCGTCTGCGGGCGCTGGTGGCGGCCATACGGGCGACGCGGCAGGTCGCCTCCAGCATCGCTGCCGGCGTGCTCGTGGTGGTGCGGCCCGCCCGGGAACACGCGGATGTCGTGGCACTGCGCGACGGCGTGCTCGTCGCCTCTCGCCGGGTCGCGGCGGCAGATGTGCCGACCGTCGCCGATCAGTTCCGCGCCGCGGCCGAGGCGGCACCGGCCGCATCCGATCCGCAGGGCCCCGGCGAGGAGGTCGCCGTGGTCACTTCGTGGTTGCACGGGGACGGTGTGCGGGTGCACTACTGTGACGGGACACACACGTCGCCGGTCGCGGGCGGGCGCGCAACCGAAGAGCTGTACCACCGGCTCGTACGAGCGCACCGGACAACAGGTCGCGCTGCGGCGGAGCTGTCCCAGAAGCGCCGTAGAAGGATCGCGCAGCCGGCGCAGCAGCGGGACGGAGTCGTGGCCGCGTCCCGCTTTTCGTGACCGGGCGCTACGCCCCGTGCGCGAGTTGCGCGGGGAACACCACGACCATGACCGTCTGCGGCGTGTGCTCCAGCAGGTACTCGATGCCGTGGCCCAGGAATGGTTGACCCGAATACGACCGGACCTTCGCGCCCAGCACGAGCAGGTCTGCGCCGGTCTGGTCTGCGGCGATCGCCAGTTCCATGCCGACCGAGGGGCCGTTGCGCGTCATGGTGCTGACCTCACAACCGAACTTGTGTGCCAATGACTCCGCCTCGCGCAGCATCCCGGACACCGGAGCGCTGCTGGTGCTCACCGACGGGGCAGGCGCCGGCATGCGGTCGGGACGCGTCACCACGTGGACCACATCGACCTGGGCGTCGAGCCGCGTGGCGATGGTGTAGGCGAGTTCCTGCGCCGCCTGCCCGACCGTCGTACCGATGGCTGGGACCATGATCCGGCGGAACGGCAGCCGGCGCGCGTGCGCGTCGAGGTCGGCGCCGGCCTTGACGAGCACAATCGGCACGGTGCACTGCGAGAGAACGCGCTGGAGGACATTCGAGATCGCGTGGCCACCGGTGTACCCCTCGGTCATCCCGATGGCGACCAGTCCGTATCCCAGCTGCGCTTCGGCGCAGATGGACGCGGCAGGATCGTCCGACACCACGTCGTGTCGGTCGGTCTTGCGGCCGCCCAGATGTGCTCCTGCCTCACGTGCGGCGTTCTCGGCCCGTCGGGGGACGTCGTCCTCGTCGGCCCCGTGGACCGTCAGAACTGTGACGGCGGTGTCCGCCTGCAGGGACGCCTCGAGCAGCCGCGCCGCAACCACGGAGTTGGCGCCGCCTCGGGTCGGCAACAGAGCTCTGGCGGCTCTCGCGATGACACTGGAGTGCATGACCGCCTCACGCTCGAGGCGCGCCTCCTCTTCACCCCCTGTGCGGACGTGCCGCAACGCGATGCGCAGCAGCGGCGGCGCCATGATGGACGTGGCCAGCGCCAAGACCACGACGACGGTGTACGACCGTTGATTGAGCACGCCCAGGCCCAAACCCACGGTTGCGATCACGATCTCGATCGCACCGCGGGCGTTGAGACCGACCCCGATGGCAAGGCCTTCGGTCCCCGACATCCCTCCTGCTCGCGCCCCGATGTACGAACCCACCAGCTTGGCAATCGCGGCGACGGCGACGACGGCCGCCGCCCATCCCAGTGTGACGGGGTCTGCGAGCAATCCCAGGTCGACGAACAACCCGGCCGTGGCGAAGAACACCGGTGCGAAGAAGGAATGCGTGATCATCTCGAGCGTGTGCGTCACCTCCTCGGACCGGTAGCGTGACCGTCCCAGGACGATGCCGGCGACGAAGGCCCCCAGCACCGCTTCCACGCCCAGCGCCTGCGTCATCGCTCCGGCGGCGAACACGGCGACCATCGCGACGGTGAATCCCGACTCTGCACCACCCGTGCCCTGGCGCGCGCGGCGCAACGCGGCGTCGACCGCGCGCTGGCCGACGGTGAGCATCACGACGATGAACACCGCCATCGCAGCAACCGTGAGTACGAACCCGCCGACGGCCACCTCACCGCTGGTGACCACGCCGGCGATCGTCCCGAGCAGCACCCATCCGACGACGTCGTTGGCCATCCCGGCGGCGACGATGACCTGGCCGATGTTGCGACGCATCAGATTCATGTCCATCAGGATCTTGGCGATCACCGGGAGGGCCGAGATCGACAGTGCGACACCGATGAACGCGGCGAATGTCAGGCCGGTCGCCTGGGGGCCGTGAAACACGGGCGGCAGCGCGCCACCGATTGCGAACCCCATCGCCAGCGGGACCAGCAGGCTGCCCGTCGACACCGTGAGCGAGGATCTGCCAAGACGCGCCAACAGCGCCAGGTCGGTCTCGAATCCCGTCACGACCAGGAGCAGCGCAACGCCGATCCACGCCACGGACAGCAGCAGCCCGCCGTGCACCGCCTCCCCGGGGAACAGGAAGTCGAAGAAATCGGGGGCAATGCGCCCCAGCACGGTGGGTCCCAGCAGCAGACCGGCGGTGAGCTCACCCACCACGGCCGGCTGGCCGACGCGGCGCATCACACCGCCCAGCCCGCGCGCGACCACGACGAGCACGAGCAGCTGCAGCCAGAAGACGAGGAGCTGATGCTCGGTCAGCGGCGTCATGGTGCTCCGATGATGGGTGCGGCGGCGGCGCCCGCGTAGGAGCGCCGCGCAACTTGCGCCAGCTACTACCCCGGCGGTCGCGCGACTGACACGCGCGCAGTCATCGCGCCATCGTTTGTGACATCGCGACCCAGCGGCCGACCAGGTCACGTCCGCGGCCGGAATCGATCGCCTCACGCGAGGCTGCGAGCCCGGCGTCCCAGTCGCCGACGCGGTCCGCGGCCACGAGCGCGGCCGCCGCGCCGAGGACGACGATGTCCCGCGGTGCCCCCGGCTGCCCGTCCAACACGGCATTCGCGATGCGGACGTTGTCCTCGACGCCGCCGCCCTTGAGCTGGTCGAGTGTGGCACGCGGGATACCCAGGTCGGCGGGGTCGAACCGCCGGCGCTCGACGTCGCCGTCGCGGACCTCCCACAAGGTCGAACCCGACGTGGTGGTGAGTTCGTCCAGGCCATCCTCCCCGTGGAAGACGAACGCGTGCGCCGTTCCCAGCTGCGCGAGGACCTGTGCCATCTTCGGCGCCATACCCGGGTCGCTGACGCCGATGGTCTGGTGCCGCGCCCCCGCGGGATTCGTCAGCGGTCCGAGGAAGTTGAACACCGTCGGCACGCCGAGTTCTCTGCGCGCCGGCCCCGCGTAGCGCATGGCCGGGTGGAACGTCGGTGCGAAGCAGAACCCGATGCCGATCTCGTCGATGCACCGCGAGACGCCCGCGGGCGGGAGATCGATCACGACGCCCCAGGCCTCGAGGAGGTCCGCCGACCCACAACGCCCGCTGGCGGCACGGTTGCCGTGCTTCGCGACCGTGGCGCCGGCCGCCGCCGCGACGACGGCGGACACCGTGGACACGTTGAACGTCCCGGCGCGGTCACCGCCGGTGCCGCAGGTGTCCACCACGTGGGCCGGCGCATCGAGGGGCAACGCAAACTCCCGCATGCCACGAACCAGGCCGGCGATCTCCCCCGCCGTCTCCCCCTTCGCGCGCAACGACATCAGGAAGCCCGCGATCTGCACCGCCGTGGCATCACCGGACATCACCGCCGTCATGACGGCGGCGGTGATGCCGTCGTCGAGATCCTGCCCGCGGACCAGTCGGGTCAGGACGTCGGGCCAGTCGACAGTGCTCAACCTGGGCCCGCCGGGAGACCACCGGCGCTGTAGTTGGCGTCCGCTTCGGAGTCGCCACCGGGGATGTCGAGCAACGACGGCGTCGGCTCGCCGCCCACCCCTGGCAGTTCCGGCACGCCTTCACCGGCGGCCAGGGACTGCAGGACCTCCCGCAGGTTGAAGGGGTCGACCGGCTTACCGACGTAGGCGTCCGCCTGGGACCAGTTCGACAGGAACCGGTCCTGGTCGCGCGCCAGCAACAGCACCACCGGAGGCATGTCCCGCCCCATCTGGCCGCGCGCCTTGATCTCGCGCGCCAGGAAGAACCCGCCACTCGGGGCGGTGTCGGCGTCACCGACCACGACGTCGAACCGCTCCCCGTCATCGAGCAGCGCGACCGCGCGTTGCGGCGTGCGAACCTCGACGAGGTCGCTGTCGGAGTCGCCGAGCGCAGCCGAAGCAACACCCATCGAGAGCTTCGGGTTGTCGGACACGAGAAGGATGCGCACTACGTGCTCCAGGACGTCGGTGCCAGCGCCGGGCATGATGCCACCGCGGCCGGCCGATCGGACAACCGCCTCATTGCGCGGCGGCACGTCCCCGGCGTCGATCGAGCAGCCGCATCGCAGGAGTGACCGAGATCCCGTGCAGCACGACCGACACGACCACTATCAGGCCCACGACTGCCCACAGCCGTTCCGCCTGGGCAAACTCCGCCCGGTTCAGGCCGTGGGCGAGATAGAACAGCGAGCCGATGCCGCGGATGCCGAAGAAGGCGACGACGGTCCGCTCCGCCGGGTTGAGGCAGTCGCGTGGCAGGAACAGCCACGTCGCGCCCGGCCGCACGACCAGGATGATGACCAGGGTCGCCACGACCGCCTGCCACGTCAGTGCGTGCAACAGCCCGCCGCCGACTGCTTCCCCCAGCAGCAGGAGCAACGCGATCATCAGCAGCCGCTCGGTCTGCTCCGCGAAGTCGTGCAGCGTCGTGTGGTATTCGTGGCCGCGCTCGTAGTGGCGCAGGGTCACCGCGGTGACGAACACGGCGAGAAACCCGTAACCGCCCACCAGTTCCGTCAGGCCGTAGGCCAGGAAGGTGGCGGCCAGTGCCACGAACCCCTCGCCGGCCTTCGCCAGTTGCAGCTCACCACGCGTTCCGAACACCAGACGTCCGAGCATCCGCCCGAGCACGACTCCCAGCACGAGACCGACCGCCAGCCGGTAGACCACGTCCACCGCGAGCCATTCGCCGAACCAGCCGTCCGGCGCGACGCCCGCCACGGACACAGCGATCGCGAGGTTCGTGAAGGGAAAAGCCAGGGAGTCGTTCAACCCCGCCTCGGAGGTCAACGCGAATCTGACCTCCTCCTCGGCGTCGTGCGGGTGGTCCACGTCCTCCATCGCGGCACCGGGTGGACCGACCTGGACATCGGACGCGAGCACAGGATCGGTCGGAGCCACAACAGCACCCAGCAGCAACGCCGCCGCAGGCGCCAGGCCCACCATCCACCAGCCGAGCAGCGCCGTCCCTGCGATCGTCAGGGGCATCGTGACCGCCAGCAATCGCCACGTCGACGCCCACGGCTTCCACCCCACAGGACGGTCCAGCTTCAGCCCCGCACCCATCAGGGACACGATCACACCGACCTCCGTGAGGTACTCGGTGACGTGCGGATACGCCAGCGGGTCAGGGGCGTCCAGCGGCAGTGGGAGGCTGAAGAGAATCAGTCCCATGCCAAGACATGCCAGCGGCGTGGTGACCGGCGCGTCACGCACGAGCCGCGGTAACACTGCTCCGGCCAACGCGGCTATGCCGGCGACCGCGTACGTCAGGCTGTGCGTGTCGAGAGCGGCGAGAACCAATCGGGGGTTTCCCAAGGCAGCGGGTGCTGAGGCCCCACTACCCCGTCACAGCGTCTTCCACCACCCACGGGTCCGGGCCGGCCAGCAGGGTCTCCAGGTCCCCCTCGCCCCTGCGGTCGACCGCGTCGTCGAGCTGGTGCTGCATCTGCTCGCCGTACACCGGCCGCCGCACCTGGCGGAACAAGCCGATGGGGGTCGGACCGTCGGGTTGGTGCGCGAGCCGCGAGAGCATGAACGCCAGCCCCGGATCCTCGCGGTGCGCGTCGTGGACGAGGATGTTCTCCTCACCCACGTCGGCGACGTCGCGGAGTTCCAGCATCCCGTCAGGGCGCAGCACCACACCACGCTGGTGGTCCGCGCCGAAACGGATCGGCTGCCCGTGCTCCAGGCGGATCTGGTTGTCCTCCGGAGACTCCTTGAGGAGGTCGAAGGCACCGTCGTTGAAGATGTTGCAGTTCTGATAGACCTCGACGAACGCGGTCCCTTCGTGGCGGGCCGCCAGCTCGACCGTCCCGCTGAGGTGCTCGCGCTCGGTGTCGATGGACCGCGCGACGAACGTCGCCTCCGCCCCCAATGCGACGCTGACGGGGTTGAAAGGATAGTCCAGCGACCCGGCGGGCGTGGACTTGGTGATCTTGCCGACCTCCGACGTCGGGCTGTACTGACCCTTTGTGAGTCCGTAGATCTGGTTGTTGAACAACACGATCGTGAGGTTGGCGTTGCGGCGCATCGCATGGATGAGGTGGTTGCCGCCGATCGACAGGCCGTCGCCGTCGCCGGTGATGACGAACACCTTCAGGTCCGGTCGGGTCGCGCTGATCCCGGTCGCGATCGCCGGCGCACGACCGTGGATCGAATGGAAGCCGTAGGTGTTCATGTAGTACGGGAACCGGCTCGAGCACCCGATGCCGGACACGAAAACGATGTTCTCGCGGTCGACGCCCAGGTCGGGCATGACACCCTGGACATTGGCCAGGATCGCGTAGTCGCCGCACCCGGGGCACCACCTGACCTCCTGGTCGGTGGCGAAGTCCTTCCGCGTCAGTGTGCTCATGTCGTGGCTCCCGTGTTGGCGCCGTTGGGCACACGCGGCGTCTCGATGTGTTCGACGATGGCGTCCACCAGTTCACCCGTCGTGAAGGGCAGACCGGACACCCTGTTGTACCCCCTCGCGTCGACCAGGTACGTGCCGCGCAACAGCAGCCGCAGCTGGCCCATGTTCATCTCCGGGACGAGCACACGCGGATAGCGCAACACCACCTCGCCCGTGTTCGCGGGGAAGGGGTTGAGATAGTGCAGATGCGCCCGGGCGACCTTGTGCCCCATGCGACGCGCACGGCGGACTGCGGCGCGGACCGGGCCATAGGTCGAGCCCCAGCCGATCACCAGCAACTCAGCGCCTTCGTCGTCGTCGAGCTCCAGCGGCGGAATGTCCTTGGCGATCCCGGCGACTTTCGCGGCACGCAGCTCCGTCATCCGGTGGTGGTTGTCCGGGTCGTACGAGATCGAGCCGCGGCCGTCGGACTTCTCCAGGCCGCCGATGCGGTGCTCCAGACCGGGTGTTCCGGGCACCGCCCACGGGCGTGCCAGTGTCTCCGGGTCCCGCTGGAACGGCCAGAACTCACCGTCGGCGTTCGGCTCGGTGGCGAATTCCGCGTGTGACCGCAGGTCCGGCAGCGAGGCGACGTCCGGGATGCGCCATGGTTCCGCGCCATTGGCGAGGTATCCGTCGGACAGCAGCATCACCGGCGTCCGGTAACGCAGGGCGATCCGCGCCGCCTCCAGCGCCGCGTGGAAGCACTCCCCCGGCGCGCTGGCCGCCACGATCGGGATGGGCGCCTCGCCGTTGCGGCCGTACATCGCCTGGAGGAGGTCGCTCTGCTCGGTCTTGGTCGGCAGGCCCGTCGAAGGTCCGCCTCGCTGGATGTTCACGACGAGCAGCGGGAGTTCGACGCTGACCGCGAGGCCGATCGTCTCGCCCTTGAGCGCCACGCCCGGTCCCGACGTGGTCGTGACCGCCAGGTTGCCGGCAAATGCGGCACCCAGGGCTGCACCGACCGCACTGATCTCGTCCTCGGCCTGGAACGTCCTCACCCCGAAATTCTTGTGCTTGGACAGCTCGTGGAGGATGTCCGACGCGGGTGTGATCGGGTAGCTGCCGAGGAACAACGGCAGGCCGCTGCGGTCGGCCGCGGCGATCAGCCCCATGGCCAGCGCCTGGTTGCCGGTGACCTGGCGGTAGCGGCCCGCCGGCAGAACGGCCGGTGCCACCTCGTAGGTGTGCGCGAACATCTCGGTGGTCTCGCCGAACGACCAGCCCGCCTGCAGCGCCGTGATGTTTGCCGTGGCGATGTCCGGGCTGCGCCCGAACTTGGACTCGATCCACCGCTGCGTCGGCTCGATCGGGCGCGAGTACATGAACGACATGAGGCCCAGGGCGAACATGTTCTTCGCCCGCTGCTTGTCCTTGGACGACAGCGGATGGTCCTCCAGCGCCCCGACCGTCAGGGTCGTGATGGGCACGCGGAACACGCGGTAGTTGGACAGGCTGTCGTCCTCCAGCGGGTTCTGCTCGTAGTGGGCCTTCTTCAGGTTCCCGCGTGTGAAGGCGTCGGCGTTGACGACCAATGTTCCGCCGGGCGCCAGATCGTCGATGTTCGTGCGCAACGCGGCCGGGTTCATCGCCACCAGGACGTCCGGGGCGTCGCCCGGTGTCAGGATGTCGTGGTCGGCGAAGTGCAGCTGGAATCCGGACACACCCGGCAGCGAGCCGGCGGGTGCGCGGATCTCAGCCGGGAAGTCAGGCAGCGTCGCGAGGTCGTTGCCCATCTGCGCCGTGACACTGGTGAACCGGTCGCCCGTCAGCTGCATGCCGTCGCCGGAATCCCCTGCGAACCGGATCGTGACGGTATCCAGCTTCTGGACCGTCTTTGTACCCATACCGCCCCACTGTGGCTGGTCGTGCTGTGAACAGCAATGGTAGTACCTCTCCGGAAGATGACAGCAGGTTCATAATCGGCGGCATCGTCTACCTGGATCACGCCAGCGCCGCGCCATGGCATCCGGCCGCCCTGACCACCTATCTGCGGGTCGCCGAGACGCTTTTCGGCGACCCGACGCGGCGCCACGTGCAGGGGCGCCGGGCTCGCGACCTGCTGGAGTCCGCGCGAGCCGCAATCGCACGTGCGTTCGGCGGCGACCCCGACCGGCTGGTGATGACCTCCGGCGCCACCGAGGCAGTGCATCTGGCCGTCCTGGGAACGGTCGCGGGGAACCGGACCCGTCCGGCGCGGGTGGTCAGCACGGCGATCGAGCACTCGGCGGTGTTGGCGGCGGCGGACGCCGCCGGCGTCGAGCACGTCCGTGTGCCGGTCGACGGGCGGGGCGTCGTGCGGCTGGACGCGCTGGAGGACGAACTGCGTCGCGGGGCCGTGCTCGTCAACTGCCTGCACGCCAGCCATGAGGTCGGCTCGATCCAGCCGCTGGCGGATGTGGCGGCGTTGTGCCGGCGCTACGACGCCCTGTTGCACGTCGACGCGGCGCAGACGGCG
>WHTG01000001.1 GCA_009377835.1 Nitriliruptorales bacterium | reverse complement strand
TCCGCGCTCAAGCGCTCGCGCAGGCGCTGATCGAATCCCACCGGAGGGTCGACGTCGTCGACGCCGCCGAGCGACGCCAGCGCCTGGGCCAGGGCGTCAAGGCGCGCGCGCATCCCGGGATCCGCAGCGAGTTGTTCCTCGAATGCCGCAACCTGCTCGTCGGGCATCTCTCCCGCCAGGTACGAGGACAGCGATCCTTCGTCCGGGTTGGGCACGTGAGGGTGATTCATGGCTGCACAGTTGGAGGCACGGATGGACGCGATGGTTCCCGCAGATGCGTGAGTTCCGCCGCGAGGCGCGCGTGGCCGCGATGGATGCGCGACTTCACAGTGCCTACGGGAAGCGTTGTCCGCGCCGCGATCTCCTCGTATGGCAGTCCGACGACGTCGTGGAGCACGATCACCTCACGGTATTCGGGCGACAGTGTTGCCAGCGCGGATTCCAGTTCCACTCCCAGTTCGCGGTTGGCCAGCAGGTCGTCGGTGCTCGCGGTTTCGGACAGCCGTTCCACATCACCTCCTGCGACGGGCCGGCGCGCGCGTTTGCGCGCGACGTCGTTGCACGCGTTGGTCGCGACGCGGTACATCCAGGTCGAGAAGGCCGCGGTGCCGGAGTATGTCGACGCGCGGCGGTACAGGGAGATGAAGGCATCCTGGGCGGCGTCCTCGGCGTCCCCCGCGTCGCGAAAGTAGCGCAGGCAGATGCCGAACACCCGCCGGCGGTACCGCAGAACCAGTTCGTCGAACGCCGCGTCGTTCCCGGCGACAAAGGCCGCCACAAGGTCCTCGTCGGGGGGCTGCGCCCTCAGTTGTCGCGCCCCGTCGGCAGGCCCATCACACGGATCTCGCTGAACTCGGCCTTGTAGCCGCCACTGTTCGGCAGTGGCGGCGTGATCCAGATCAAGAGGTGGCGTGTGGTCACCGACTCCTCGAGATCGATCGCGACCCCGGCTGGTGCGTCGTCGGCAGTGGCGACACGGTCCCACTCCTCCAAGTCCTGGGAGATCTGGTCAGCGACGTGCAATTCCAGGTTCACGCCGGGGGTCTCGACGTCGAGTTCGACACGCGAGACATCTCGGCTTTCGCCCAGATCAACCGAGAAACCGACGCCGTCCTTGAGACCACCGAATTCGGCGCTGTTGTAGATGTCGGTGCGCCAGGTCGAGGACCGGTCCTCGTCCAGAAGGGCCGGCAGGGATTCGTCGTTCTCGCCGTCGCCGCCTGCCGGATCGAAGGACGCCAGCGCGGCGATCGTGATCGGTTCGGCCTCGGCCGTATCGCCCTGGTCACCGGGATCCTCTTCCTCGGCTCCGCCGACACGAGGCAAACGGTCGCTGTCGAGCGCACCCGTGACAAGGGCCGCCCCGACGAGCGCTCCCGCAACGATGATCAGGGCGAGGACCCCCAGCAGCCACCGCCCTTCGCTGCGAGCGAACGATTCCTGCTCCGGCGGCCCCTGGTCCTCGGGCGGTGCGCCCACCTCGGACTGCCGCCGGGCGACGCGGTGCGCAGTCGCCAGCGGAAGAGCTGCGGTGTGAGCCGGGTCGCGGTCGGCGAAGGCCGCCAGCGCGTCCGCGAGCGCAGCGGTGGAAACGAACCGGTCCTCAGGATGGCGGGCCATCGCGCGTCCGACGATGGATTCAAGGCCGCGGGGGACGTCCGGCCGGAGAGCGCGCAGCGGGGTGGCGTTGCTTTCCAAGCGCTGCGCCGCAGTCGCCACCGCCGTGTCGCCCTTGAACGGCTGACGCCCTGCGAGCGCCTCGTAGAGCATGCAGCCAAGTGCGTACTGGTCTGCCCTGCCGTCGACGGGATGGGAGCCCGTGATCTGCTCGGGCGCCACATATGCCGCCGTGCCCAGGACCATCCCCGTCCGCGTGAGATCCCCGTCATGCTCCTCGGCCTTGGCGATGCCGAAGTCGGCGACCTTCACGCTGCCGTCATCGCCGATCAGGATGTTCGCCGGCTTGACGTCACGGTGCACCAGGCCGCGGTCGTGTGCGTAATCCAGCGCCCGCGCGATGCGTTCTCCGATGCTCGCCGCCTGACCGGGCTCCAGGGTGCCGAGGTTCGCCATCACTTCGCGCAGCGTCGCACCCTCGACGAATTCCATGACCAGGTAGACGCGGTCGCCGTCGGCGCCCGTGTCGTACAGGCTGACGACGTGCGGGTGTGTGAGTTTCGCGGCCGCGATGGCTTCCCGCCGGAATCGTTCTCGGAAGTCCTCGTCGGCGGCGAGGTGGTCATGAAGGAGCTTTACCGCAACTGTGCGGGCCAGGACATCGTCATGCGCCCGCCACACCGACGCCATGCCGCCGCTGGCGATGCGCTCGGTCAGCTCGTACCGGCCGCCGAGCACGACGGTGTGTTTGCGTCGGAGATGTTCGGTGATCGCGGCGCCGCCCATGGCTTCGGTGTGTTCGGCGGGATCGGTCACGTTCCCCGCCTCCATCCGTTACGGTGCCGGTGCGTCGGGTCGTGCCGCCTGCCGCGATGCGCACCGTCCCTGCGGGTAAACACGTTGCGGCAGAGTGTAGTCCAGACAGCGGTGGCAGCCTGGCCAGGCGCCGTCATGCGCGATGCGTGGGCGCCTGGGTACCGGCAGCGCCCCCTTCCGGCTGCGCGTTCTCCGCGGCGCCGGAAGCGGCGGTGACCGCGGCGGGATCCGCCGCGCTGACCAGGCGCCGCTCGTTCGTGTGGGTCATGCGGCGGACCGCTTCGGCGATCGGCATCCAGGCGACGTCCTCGGCTTCGTCGTCGTGCACCTGCGTGTCACCCTCGACGAAGGCCATGAGGTAGTAGTGGACGTACTTGTGATACCGCACCTCGTCGGGTCGCCACACGAACCAGTAGTCGACGACGCCCAACTTTTCGGTGATCTGTGACCGCAGGCCGGTCTCCTCCCGAACCTCCCGGACCGCGGCGGCCTCGAGATCCTCGCCCTGTTCCAAGCCACCCTTGGGCAGCGTCCACTGCAGCTGTCCGGCGGCGCTCCGGCGGGAAATGAGCACGACCCAGCGCCCGTCCGGCCGGTCCTCGAACACCAGTCCCCCAGCCGAGACGGCCTGTTTGGTGGGGTATCGGGCCATAGTGGGGCAATGGTAGCGGTCAAGGAGAGGCGAACTTCGGCCGAAACAACTCCCGAAGGCCCTCCAACCGCGTAGGAGATCGAATCCCTGTGAACTTCCATGACTACCTTCGACTGCTGGTCGACAAGGGAGGCTCCGACCTGCACCTGAAGGCGGGCGGGCCCGCATTCATCCGCATCGACGGCGAGCTCTCCGAGATCCACGACCTACCGCACCTCGGTCCCGACGACACACGACGGTTCGCGCACGACGCGATGTCGGACGAGTTGTGGGTGCGTTTCGAGGCGGGGGAGGAGGCCGACCTCGCCTACTCCGTTCCTGACCTGGGGCGATTCCGTGTGGCGGTGTTCCACCAGCGCGGCTCCGTCGGCATGGTGCTGCGGCGCGTGCTTCCCGGCAACCAGACGTTCGAGGAACTGCACCTTCCCGCCGCGGTCCGCAAACTCGCCGAAGAGCACCGTGGCCTGGTCTTGGTGACGGGCCCGACCGGTAGCGGGAAGACGACGACGACCGCCGCGATCATCAGCCACATCAACGCCACGCGGCGCTGCCACATCGTCACGATCGAAGACCCGATCGAGATCCTGCACGCTGACAACCTGGCCGTGGTCGACCAGCGCGAGATCGGCGTGGATACCGTGAACTTCTCCACCGCGCTGCGGTCGGTCGCGCGGCAGGACCCGGATGTGATCTTCATCGGCGAGATGCGTGACACGGAGACGGTGAACGCCGCGTTGCAGGCGGCCGAGACGGGTCACCTCGTCATCTCGACGCTGCACACCACCAATGCGACCGAGACCGTCAACCGAATCATCGACTTGTTCCCGCCGCACCAGCAGCACCAGGCTCGCATGTCTCTGGCCAATTCGCTGCAGGGCATCGTCTGCCAACGACTGCTGCCGCAGGTCGGGGGTGGACGGATCGCAGCGATCGAAGCCATGGTAATGACGACCCGGCTGCACGAGTTCCTCGTTGAACCCGAGAAGACCTCGCTGATCGAGGATGCGATCGCCGACGGCGCGTACTACGGGATGCAGACCTTCGACCAGCACTTGCTGGCGCTATACCGCGAAGGCCGCATTACGATGCGCGACGCGCTCGCCGCTGCGACGAGCCCCCACGACTTCCGAATCTCCGTCCGCGCAGCGGGTCTGGAAGGGTAAACGCCTAGCATCAGGGCGTGGCTGAGGACTTCTCCGACCAGGAACGACAACTCGGTGCGCTGATCGCGGCCGACTATCCCGTCGCCGACGAACTGGGCCACCGCTTCACCGCCGCGGGGCACGAGCTGTACCTCGTCGGCGGGACAGTTCGCGACGCCTTCCTCGGACGCAAGCAGACCGACCTCGACTTCGCCACGTCGGCGGTGCCGAAGGACACAGAGGCGCTGCTGCGCGACTGGGTTGACGGCCTGTGGCTGACGGGCGCGAGGTTCGGCACCGTCAGCGCCACCAAGGACGACTGGAAACTGGAGATCACGACCTACCGCGCCGACAACTACACCGCGGGTTCGCGGCATCCACAGGTCACCTACGGCACGGACATCGCCGCGGACCTTGCGCGCCGCGATTTCACCATCAACGCGATGGCGGTGCGGGTCCCGGAGCATCGCTTCGTCGACCCGTTCGCCGGCCTGCGAGACCTCCACGAACGTGTCCTGCGCACGCCGATCAAACCGGAGACCAGTTTCGGCGACGACCCGCTCCGCATGGTGCGGCTTGCCCGTTTCTCGGCGGTTCTCGATGCCGAGGTGGACGACACGGCCCGCAAGGCCGCTGCCGCGATGGCCGAGCAGATCGACACCATCAGTCGCGAACGCATCCGCGACGAATTGAGCCGCCTGATCTGTGCGGCCGCGCCCGAGCGGGGCGTCAACCTGCTGTGTGACACCGGCTTGGCGGAACGGTTCCTGCCCGAGATCCCGGCCCTTCGGATGCAGCACGACCCGCTCCACCACCACAAGGACGTGTACGCACACACGCTGGCGGTCGTGCAGCGCTGTGACCCCTCAGACCTCACCCTGCGCCTGGCAGCGCTGCTGCACGACATCGGCAAGCCGGCAACCCGCGAGTTCCACACCGATGGCAGGGTGACGTTTCACGGACACGATCACGTCGGGGCACGGATGGCACGCCAGCGGCTGGAGGAACTGCGTTATCCGAAGGCGCTTATCTCCGACGTATGCGGCCTGATCTACCTGCACCTGCGTTTCCACGGATACGGCGAGCACTCCTGGACCGACTCTGCCGTCCGCCGCTATGTCCGCGACGCGGGCAGCGATGATCAGCTGCGGCGGCTCAATGCCCTGACGCGCGCCGACGTCACGACACGCAACACGGTCAAGGCGGGGCGGCTCGCGCAGGCCATGGATGCACTCGAGTCGCGCATCGACGCGCTGCAGGCCGAGGAGGAGATCGCACGTATCAGGCCACCCCTGGACGGGCGTCTGATCATGACCTATCTCGGGCTCTCTCCCGGCCCGCTGGTTGGAAAGGCGAGACAGATGCTGCTCGAGGCACGACTCGACCGCGGACCGATGTCGTCTGAGGAGGCGTACGCTCTGCTCGACGAGTGGGCGGACGCCAACGGCATCGAGCGCGCGTGAGCCGGTGGTGTGACTTCGAAGGCCGTCCGGTTCAAGCCCCCGAGCCGCCAGAGCAGGGCTCCTTCTACGGCCCGATCGGGGACTGGCAGGGCGAGGAATACGAGCGGAACGCCTTCACCGCCGGGACGGCGCAGGAAGCGGCCTTCCTGCGCGAGGAGCTTTCGCTGGACAACGGCGCGCTGGTGGTTGACGTGGGATGCGGCACAGGTCGCCACGTCCGGGCGCTGGCCGGTGACGGCGTCCGCGTCGTCGGCGTCGACTTGAGCGGTGGATTGCTGCGGGCCGCCGCGCAGCGACGGCCGGGAGACTGGGTGCAGGCCGATGCTCGGCACCTGCCGCTGCGTGCGGGCTGCGCGGACATCGTGTGGTCGCTGTGCCAGGGCGGTTTCGGGATCACGGCCGGCGGTGACGTGCGAGTGCTGCGGGAGATGGTCCGTGTGCTGCGGCCGGGTGGCCGTCTGGCGTTGACCGCGTTCTCGTTGGTGTTCGCGGCGCGGTGGCTGGTTACCGGTGATGCCATTGACGTGGAGCGGGAGCTGCTCCACAGCGCAGCCGACGTTCGCGGACGTGACGGGCAGCAACGCCGGTTCGACCTGTGGACGCAGTGCTACAGCGCAGGGCATCTACGACTCCTCGCCGAGCAGATGGGGCTGGCGGTGGACGCACTCCACGGTGTGGAACCTGGCGCGTACAGGCGGACCGCCCCGGCTCTGAACCACCCCGAACTGCTGCTGCTCGCGACGAAGCTCGCGTGAACGCCACCGCAAGGTTCGCTTTGCGCGCACGGCGTCCGGACGGGTATCTTCTAAGGGCAGCCTTACCTTCCGGCCGGAGGACCGAGTGCTCGTCTGTCATTGCCAGGTAGTCAACGATCGCCGCATTCGCGCCGAAATCGAGCGGGGTGCGCGCGACGAAGTCGACATCGCTCTGGCGTGCGGCGCCGGCACTCAGTGCGGGGGGTGCCTGCCGGCGGTGAACCGGTTGCTCGACGAGTGCGTGCAGTGCCCGCGGCGCCCGGCGGCTGTGTTCGTGGACCCCGCCGCGCCGGTCGCCGTAGGCTGAGGCTTCCGACTCGCGCTTGCGGAAAGGTCACCCGATGCGGGGCAGCTCCAAGGTCATCGACGTTCTCAACGAAGCCCTGACGGCGGAGTTGACCGCGGTCAATCAGTACTTCATCGCGTCGAAGATGGCCGCGGATTGGGGTTACGGCAAGCTCGCGAAGGACTTCTACGACGAGTCCATCGCGGAGATGCGCCACGCGGAGTCCCTGATCGAGCGCATCCTGTTTCTGGAGGGGACACCGAACCTCCAGCGCCTGTTCACGGTCGCGGTGGGCGAATCCGTTATCGAGCAGTACAGACTGAACTACGAGATGGAGAAAGCGGCCGTAGAGCGGTACCGGCGCGGGACAAGCGTCTGCGCGGCAGAGGACGACCCCGGATCGAGAGCGTTCCTGGAGGAATTCCTCAAAGACGAGGAGCACCACGTCGACGAAGCCGAATCCCAGCTGGCCAACCTCGAGCAGTTGGGTGAGCAGTTGTGGCTTGCCAAGTGGGTTTAGCGGCGTCAACTGCTCAGCGTGACGGCGGCCTCGGGGCGCCCGAGCAGGTAACCCTGCGCCAGGTCCACCCGAAGTTCTCGTAGCTTCTCCAGTTCGGCCGCGGTTTCCACCCCTTCAGCGATGAGGGTGGCCCCGGTACGACTGGCGAAGGATTCCAGCCCCGCCACCAGAGCTTGCCTCGCCGGATCGGCGTTGATGCCCTTGACCCACCCGCGGTCGAGTTTGACGAAGTCCGGCTGCAGCCAGAGCACGTGCGTCAAGCAGGCGTAGCCGGCGCCGGCGTCGTCGATGCTCAGACGCACCGGCCCCTCGAACGCTCGCACGGCTCGCATGATGTCGCCGTAGTCGTCGATGGGGTCGTGCTCGGTGAGCTCGAGCACGATGTCGCACCCCGCGTCGCGGATCAGCGGGACGGCTTCGCCGGACGCGAGGAACTGCGGTGAGACATTGACGCTTAGCCAGCGGTTGCCCAGACGTCCATCCGCGGCTTGCAGCGCGGTGGCCATCGTCGCTCGCTCAAGGTCCAGCCCCATGCCCACTGCCGCCGCCTCCGCGAACCGCGCCTGTGGGTTGGAGCCGTCGTTGAACCGCGTGAGCGTCTCGTAGCCCACGATGTCGCCACTGGTCAAATCGATTATTGGCTGGAAGACGGGCGTGAAGCTGCCTGCCTGCAGCACCTGCGACAGCGCCGATTGGGTCAGTGACATCGCGGATTGGCGCTGCAATGCAGGGCCGAGCAGCGCGGTGGAGACTGCAGCGAAGTCGATCGCGGCGGACAGCGCCTGCGCGACCTCGTCGGTGGGAGCGTCCGTCGCGGCCTGACCGGCCGCGATGGCCAGCACCCCCAGCAATCTGCCCTGACTGCGCAGCGGTGCGTAGGCCGCGGCTGGCGCGGACGGACCGAGCAGCGGCGGGCCCGTGGCTCCGGGCGGCTGGTCGACACGGAGTTCGGTCCAGGCGTTCTGGCGCGCGCGCTGCAGCAGGTGGCGCGCCGTCACCGCCGGCAGAGCCTCACCCACGCGGATCGCGGCGTCGACGTTGCCGTGACGCCCCAGGGGGATGGCATCGTCGTCGTTGGTCAGCATCACGAGCACGGCACCGTCCAGGTTGCGCACGGTCACCAGCTCACTGCAGATACGGTCGGCCGTCTGCTCCGGACTGTTCCCGGGGCGCAGCCGGCACAGGGCCTCGGTGACTGTCGCACGTTCCCGCAGTTGGCTCTCCAGGAGCCGTGTCCACACCGCCTGGCCACGCAACTGCGCGCGGATCCTGGCGACCAACTCGTCCACCGCGACCGGCTTGACGACATAGTCGCTGGCACCGGCTTCAAGCCCCTCCACGCGTCGGGCGATCTCCCCTTGGCCCGTGACCAGGATGACGGGCAGCGTCCTGGTCTGCGTGTCGCCGCGGATGCGGCGCAGCACCTCGTGACCGCCGATGTCCGGCATCTGACTGTCCAGCAGTACCGCGTCCACCTGCTGGCGTTGGAGCACGTCGAGAGCGGCCTGACCGGTGTTCGCCATCGTGGTCTGGAACCCGGCCAGGCTCAGTGCCTCGACGAACATCTCGGCCAGAACGATGTCGTCGTCGACAACCAGCACGCGGCTGCCCCCACCGTCCACGACATCTCCTCACGTCCAACTTGGAGGCTCTGTTGTACCTCTGGGGAGACAACTAGTCACCCACCACTCGCAGAGAGTAGTTCCGACCCCTTCATGTGATGCGCTCTGCAGGCGGGATCCCGGCGTGGGTCATCAGGACGGGGGACGATTGCGCAGGATCGCCGCGACATTGCGCACCCCTGTGTCTTGCAGCAGTTCCTCCAACCACATCGGGGTGTGGTCGTCAGCGCTCGGCCGGGCCAGCGGCAGACGCCAGTTCGGGTACTCGTCAGCCGTGCCCGGGAGGTTGGGCTGCCGCAGATCCCCCGCCGCGTCGCCCAGGCCCGTGGCCACCAGCAGCGACGGTGTCCTCGCCAGGAACTTGTGCATCGCCAGCACGAGCTCGGTCCGGGACGGGTGGTGCCCCACGAGTCCTTCCGCACGCAGCAGGGCCAGCATGTCGGCACGCTCGCGGGCTTTGCGTCGCGCCTCGATCTGGGGCGTCGTGGTGTCGCCGAACAATCCCAACTCGCCCTGGATCCGCACATCCTCGTCCGCCCACCACCCCGCCGCCGTCGGCAGGTCGTGCGTCGAAACGGACGTCAGCGCCATTGACGGGTACGCGTCGGACGGCGCCCTCGGATGTGCCGGGTCGTCGTCGTCGCGTTCGAAGTACAGCACCCGAGACGAGAGGATGCGCTGCCCGGCCAAGGTCTCCCGCACACCCTTCTCGACCGTGCCGAGATCCTCGCCGACGACCATTGCGCCTGCGCGCTCGGCTTCCAGGGCCAGAACACCCAGCAGCTCATGGACGGGATAGCGCACATAGGTTCCCTCGGCGGGCGGGTGCCCCTGGGGGACCCACCACAGGCGCCACAGTCCCATGATGTGGTCGATGCGGAGGCCGCCGGCGTGGCGGAGCACGGAGCGCAGCATGTCCCGGAACACTTTGAAGCCGGTTTCGGCCAGTTGTCCGGGGAGCAGCGGCGGCAGCCCCCAGTCCTGACCCCGCTGGTTGAAGCCGTCAGGGGGCGCGCCGATGGTCATACCGGTGGCCAGCGAATCCTGCAGCGCCCAGGCGTCCGCGCCACCGGGCTCCACCCCGACGGCCAAGTCGTGGACGATGCCGACACCCATGCCCGACGCCGTCGCCGCGTCCTGAGCGTCGCGTAGTTGCGCGTCGGACAGCCACTGCAGCCACATGTGGAAACCGACCTGGTCGTGGAGCTCGTCGCGGGCCGCGGCCACCTGTGAACCGGACGGGTGTCGCAGCCCGGCGGGCCACTCCTGCCACGGCACACCGTGACGCTCGGCGAGTGCGCAGAACGTCGCGAAGTCGACCAGGTCCTGCCCCTCACGCTCGATCCAGCGTCGCAACTCGGCCTCGCGCGCGACCGAGCGTGGCGCGGCGGCGAGGATCGCCAGCGCTCGCGTCTTCGCGTCGAACACCAGGTCGCGGTCGATACGGGCAGGATCACTACGACGCGCTTGCTCGGCGAGGCCCAGCACCTCGTCACGCTGCCGTGGCGGGAGGCCATGGAACTCGGGTACGTCCTCGACCCGCAGATACAGCGGGTTGCGGTACCGGCGGCTGGTTGGGGAGTAGGGAGAGTTCTCCTGCGGCAGGACGGGTGCCGGTGCATGCAACGGGTTGACCAGGATCATCGCCGCGCCCATCCCGCCGCTCCACGAGGCGAGGGTGGCGAGGTCACGATAGTCGCCGATCCCCCAGGACTCGTGGCTGCGCACCGCGTACAGCTGCGCCATCCACCCGAACCCGCGCCGCTGGAGCGGAAGCGGACACCGCTGTGGCGCGACGATGAGATGCGAGGCGCTGGTGTGATCGCGCCCTTCCACGACCAGGCGGTGATAGCCCGAGGGCACCGATGTGGGCAGACGCAGCGTGCTCCCCGTCGCGGCGATCGGATGATCCGCGCCGCCCTCCAGCGTCAGAGTGACGCTCCTGCTGTCGGGGCCGAGGTCGATCGACGTCATGCCGCCGGCGCGCACCACCACCGACGGCGGGAGGCGGCGGCGGCGCTGCCGGCGCAGTTGCTCCAATGACGCCGCAGCCGACGGCTCGTCCTCAGCCACGACGCCCATCGCTGCCAACGCGAGGCGCACGGATTCGGCGTCAACATCGACAGGGCGCCGAAGATAGTCCCGATAGCGCACCGCGACACCCATGGCGGCAGCGAGCTCGGCGAGCGGGCCGGTTACGGCTTCAGGTGGCATGCGGCTGCCCCCCGCCCGCCGGGCACAGCAGAACCCCGCCGTTCACGGGCGGGGCTGGGTCGCCGTCAGTGACCTATCAACCAGGCCGGCCGTTGGCGCGGGTGGTGTCCAGACCGCCGGTTGCCTTCCACATCTCGTCGATGCGGTCGATCATGTCCAACAACTTCTGCGCGGCGTCGGCGTCCGTCGTGTGCTTCACGGCCGAGCACTGCTTGGCGGCCTGCCAGCAGACGTCGTGCAGGTCCGAGAACTGCTCGACGTGCGGGGGCTTGAAGTAATCGCTCCACAACACATAGATGTGGTGCTTGGCGAGGTCGGCCCGTTCTTCCTTGACGCCGATGCAGCGCGCGCGGAAGACCTCGTCGTCGGAATCGTGGTACTTCTGAATGATCTTGAGGCAGGACTCCGCCTCGATGCGCGCCTGCTCCGGGTCGTACACACCGCAAGGGATGTCGCAGTGCGCGTGGACCTCGAGCGGCGCGGCCACGCGGTCGACCATGGTGAGCAGACGGGAAACGAGCGACATCGAACACTCCTTTTGCGCAACTTCACGGGTTTCGGGCAGGCGGGTTCTTACTCTAGCCCCCATGGTCACGAGCGGTGCTCAGCCGGGAGCGGCCGCTGTACCTGGCGGAGTTGCAGGTGTGTTGGTCATGCTGTCGTGCATGTGGTGGAGGGGTCCGTGCCGGGTGTCCGTCAAGGGCCTCTCGATGGCACCGACGCTGCTGCCGGGCGATCACCTTCTGGTGCGGCCGGTGCGGCGGGTGCGGCGGGGCGACATGGTGGTCGTGCGCGATCCCGAGGCGGAACAGCGCTGGGTCGTCAAACGCGTGGCGGCCCTGCCAGGGGAGTCCGTCGGCGTGGACGGCCGGATGCTGCACGCGGGAGAGGGACTCATCGTGCTGGGTGACAATCCCGGCCTCAGCACGGACAGCCGTTCTTATGGAACCGTCCCGGCTGAGGACGTGCACGGACGGGTCTGGTACCGCTACGCGCCCGCGCCGCGCGCCGGCCGGCTGTAGATCCCCGGCTCCGTTCACCCGCCGAAGGTCGAAGGACCGGCCACGGGGCGGCGCTCACGCCCGGGTGGCACGGCGGGCTGCCTACTGCTGCGCTCCGACCTCGTCTTCGGCTGCCAGCCCGATGATGGTGTCGTCCGACAGCGACTGCGCGATGAACTCCTCCACCATGCGGTGACAGACGTCGTCCGGGTACTGCGCCGGCGGCGACTTCATGAAGTAGCTGGCCGGGGCGAGCAGCGGGCCGCCGACACCGCGGTCCAGGGCGAGTTTCGCGCACCGGACGGCGTCGATCACCACGCCGGCAGAGTTGGGGGAGTCCCATACCTCGAGCTTGAGCTCGACATTGAGGGGGACGTCCCCGAAGTTGCGGCCCTCCATGCGAATGTACGCCCACTTGCGGTCCTCGAGCCACGGCACGTGGTCCGATGGTCCGATGTGGATGTTGTCCCTCGCGATCGGCGTATCCATCTGGCTGGTCACGGACTGGGTCTTGGAAACCTTCTTCGACGACAGCCGCGACCGTTCCAGCATGTTCATGAAGTCCATGTTCCCGCCGAAGTTCAGCTGGTACGTGCGATCGATCGTGACGCCGCGGTCCTCGAACAGACGGGTCAGGATACGGTGCGTGATCGTGGCGCCAACCTGGCTCTTGATGTCGTCCCCGATGATCGGGACGCCGGCCGCCGTGAACTTGTCCGCCCACTCGGGATCGCTGGCGATGAACACCGGCAGACAGTTGATAAATGCCACGCCCGCCCGTATGCACTCGGCGGCGTAGTAGCGAGCGGCTTCCTCCGACCCCACGGGGAGGTAGCACACGAGGACGTCCGCCTCCGCACGACGCAGTTCCTCCGCGACGTCTATGGGCGCGGCGTCGCTCTCCTCGGAGACCTGGCGGTAGTACTCGCCGAACCCGTCCAGCGTCGGGCCACGCAGCACCTCGACGCCGACCGGGGGAACCTCTGCGAACTGGACGGTGTTATTCGGCGCGGCGACGATCGCCTCCGCCAGGTCGCGCCCCACTTTCTTGGCGTCGACGTCAAACGCCGCGACGAACTCCAGGTCGCTCACGTGATAGCCGGCGAGCTCCACGTGCATCAGGCCGGGAACACGCTCCGCCGGATCAGCGTCACGGTAGTAGTGCACGCCCTGTACCAGCGAACTGGCGCAATTGCCCACACCGACAATCGCCACACGTACGGTGCCGCGACTGGTCGTGCCCATGGCTGTCTCCTTGCTCACTTCGTCTGCAATTCGGGTTGCGAGGCCTTCCCGGTGGTCGCCGGGGCGGATGGTGGGTCCTCGAGCCCTGCCCGCTCGGCCACGATCATCGTGTCGAGCCATGCGATGTCGTGCTCCGTGGTCTCGACCCCGTGGCGCATCAGCGACAGTGTGTACGGATCCGCGACGCCCCGCGCCGCGCGCCCGAGCGACCGGCGGCCCTCCTCGAGCTTGTCCTCAAGGTAGGTCTTGCGGCGTTCCAGCAGGCGCACGCGCGTTTCGGGCCCCAGGTAACGGAAGAATGCCAACCTCAGGGGAAACTTGTCTTCCTCCCAGGTGGAGTGGGCACCCTCGGTGAGAAGCTCCAGGAACGCAGCCTCACCCGCCGCCGTGATGCGGTACACCTGCTTCCGGCGGGACGTCTGGTCCCCGGGGAAGAACTTCTCCACGACGCCGCGCCGCTCCAGCTTCTTCAGGGTCGGGTACAGGGAGCCGAACGAGACCGTCCAGAAAAACCCCAGCTTCTGGCCAAGTTGCTTGCGCAACTCGTATCCGTGCATGGCGCGCTCTTTGAGCAGCCCCAAAATGGCCAGTTCGAGCATGGAGGGAGATTCCTCGCGCGGATCGTGTGGACAATTACTATCGCCGCGATGTATCGCGGCGATATAGCGTCATGATACATCCCCGGGGGAGCCGGTTCAATCACCGGACGGCGGCTGCGGGAGCGGGGCCCCGCCTACACTGACGCCGTCTATGAGAGGACGGACCGACTACCGGCTTGCGAAGCGGGCGGTGGTGCGCCAGGTGACGATCGGAGCCCTGCCACCCGCGGCGGTCTGCGACGCCCACCCGGAGTTGCTGCGCGCGGCGCGCAACATCGGTCAGTCCACGTCGCGCAGCTGTCCGATCTGCCGTCTGGCTGATGACCGGGCGGACGTCCCGACGGACGAGACGAATTGCCTGCGCCTGGTCACGTACGTCTACGGAGACGATCTTCGTCGGCTGTCCGGACATGTCGTGTGGACACGGGAAGAGCTGGACGGGCTGGCGGCGCGGCATCGCTCCTTCACGACCTACGTCGTGGAGTGCTGTCTCGTGTGCGGGTGGAACCACCTGGTGGAGAGCTACCTGCTGGGACGTGCACACGCGGGCTGAGCGGGTGTAAAGCGCGCCTTCGGCGGCAATGGGAGTCCGTGCCAATCCTCCTGCGAAAGTGAATTCACCCGATGAACATTCGATTTCTCCTCGCGTTCAGCGCCGGCTACGTCCTGGGCGCGCGAGCCGGGCGGGAGCGGTACGACGAAATCGTCACCGCCGTGCGCGACCTGATGGACTCCGACCTCGCTGTGCAATTCCGCTCGGAGCTGCCGCGGCGCGGCGGTCACGGCGACGACGCGCCCGCGAGCGCGGTTCCGCCTGTCGTCGGCACGTGACCGAAGGCGTATGTGGGTGACTACCCGCGCGCAGTGGCACAATCGGGGGAATGACCGGTAGGACACCGCCTCCCCGGCGGCCCTCTCCGGGATCTCGTGGTCGCAAGCCGGCACGCGCTCGTGCCGCTGCCTCCCGCTCCTCATCCAGACGTCCCGCTCCCAAACGGCGTCTGGCACGCGGGGGCGCCGCGGGCTCGCGGTCGGCCGCAACCCGCTCCGGCGGGTCGTCCCGTCGCGCGCCCGCGAAGACCCGGCGGCCACGGCGCCCGGCGCGCAAACGCTGGTACCGCAGGCCCGTCGCGGCGCTGCTCGCGCTGCCCGTCCTGCTCCTGGGGTTCGGCGGCCTGGTGCTGTTCTTCTACTTCTTCACATCCGTGCCGCTGCCCGACGCGATCGGTGCGACACCGACTGTGATTCTCGACACCAATGGCGTGGAGGTCGGCACCCTGCAGGCCGACGCCAGCCGCGAGGACATCGAACTCGACAACCTCCCAGAGCATGTCGTCCAGGCGGTGCTCGCTGCCGAGGACGCAGCGTTCTACGAGCACAGGGGCGTCAGTTTCGTCGGCATCTTCCGGGCTGCTCTGCGAAACGTCACTGCGGGCGAGATCAGCCAGGGTGGTTCGACGATCAGTCAGCAGTACGTAAAGAACATCACGACGGACAAGGAGAGGTCGGTCCTGCGCAAGGTCCGTGAGGCGGCGCTGGCGGTCAAGTTGGAACAGAACTTCTCAAAGGACCAGATCATGGAGTTCTATCTGAACTCCATCTACTGGGGTCGTGGCGCGTACGGCATCGAGGCTGCCGCCAAGGCGTACTTCGACAAACCCGCCAACAAGCTGACGCGGGGCCAGGCAGCCCTGTTGGCAGGTGTCATTGCGGCGCCCTCGGCGTACGACCCCGCGGACAATCCCCAGGCTGCACGCCAGCGGTACGGCTATGTGCTGAACCAGATGGTGGACAAAGGCTGGATCGACCCCGCCAAGGCAGGATCGCTGTCGGCGCGGCCGCCGCGAACCCGTCGCGCCAAGGGTGTGGTGTTCAAACGTGCGCCGTTCTTCCTGCAGATGGTCAAGAAGGAGCTGGAGAACGACATCGCACGCAGGAAGAACTTCTCCGCCGATGACATCTACCAGGGCCTTGTCGTGACGACCACCCTCGACGTCCGGATGCAGGACAAGGCCGAGGCGGCCTACAGAGAGAGCTTCATCGACAGCGGGATCAAGCCTTCGGCGGCTCTCGTCGCCGTCGACAACGCCTCCGGGGGGATCCGCGCGCTGGTCGGTGGCAAGAACTACGGCAGGAGCCAGCTCAACCTGGCCGTCGGCCGCGGCCGGCAGCCTGGGTCCACGTTCAAGCCGTTCGCTCTCGCGGCGTGGATCGCAGAGAACAAATCTCCCGAGAGCTACTTCGAGGGCCCGTCGCAGATCGAGTTCAGTGCGAGCGAGATCAACGACAAGCTCGGGCGGCGCCAGACGACCGAGTCGTGGAAGGTCAGTAACTACGAGCTGGCGGACTACGGCGACCTGAGCCTGCGCGAAGCGACGTGGAAGTCCGTCAACACCGTCTACGCGCAACTGGTCCTGGACGTCGACCCCGAGGACATGCGCCAGATGGCCGAAGACGCGGGAATCAAGCGGAACCTCGACGCGGTTCCGTCACTCGTGCTCGGTACCGAGGAGGTCACGCCCGTCGAGATGACTGAGGCGTACTCGACCTTCGCCACCGGCGGGACCCGCCACAAGGCGCACACGGTGCAAGAGGTCCGGCGCGACGGCGACGCGATCTACCGGGCGAAGCGCAGGGGTGACGACGCGCTGACCGAGTCAGTTGCTCTGAACGTCACCGACGTGCTGCGCGGCGTGCTCACGCAAGGCACCGGCGTCGCCGCGAGCATCATCGACCGGCCGGCAGCGGGGAAGACCGGCACGACGCAGAGCAACGGCGACGCGTGGTTCGTGGGGTACACGCCGCAGCTGACGGCGACCGTGTGGATGGGCAACGTCAAGAACAACCAACCTATGGAAGGTGAGTTCACGGGCGGCAGCGTGCCTGCTGCCACATGGGGCGCCTTCATGCGGGATGCGATGGAGGGGATGGAGGTCCGTGACTTCCCGGCGCCGCCGGGCGGGCTTGAGGTCGTGAACCCCCAGCCATCGGAGGAGCCCTGCGGCGAGGGCGAGATTCGTTCCGAGCCGTCCGACGGATCCAGCGAGGGTCTTTGCATTCCTGACCCTGAGGAGACCGAGTCGCCGTCACCTTCCCCGTCGCCCTCGCCCTCGCCGTCACCGAAGCCGACGAAGAAGCCGAAACCACCGCCAGAGCCACCGCAGGAACCGGAGCCCGAGCCCACCGAGCCCCCCAAGCCGAAACCGAGCAAGCCACCACCCGAGGAACCGACGGAGGACGTCGTCGACGGGGGCTGACGGCGGGCTGCGCGCCGAACGTCCATGATCGCCGGGGTCAGGCGGACGGCATCGCCATCTCGCGGTCGATACGTCGCGGCGAACGAAATGGCGCGGGTTGCGGCCGCAGCGCCGGCGGTGACGCCGTGAGGGTCTCGGCGATGATCCAGAGCATCACCACCGCGCGAACCAGAATGGCCACTGCGAACAGGTCGTACCCCGGCGCAGGCGTGATGTCCTGCCGCCCGCCGAGGAACGGAAATCTGATGACGAAGACGTAGAGGTCGGCGACCGCGAATGCCGCAAAGGTTGCGGCGCGCGGCAGGGCGAGTGCCATCAGCGGCAGCAACCAGATGCTGAATTGCGGCGAGTACACCTTGTTGGTCAGCAGGAACCAGCACAGCACGGGCAGGAGGACTCGCCAGTACTCATCGGGATCCAGCCGGCGCGTGCCGAGCAGCAGGATGACCCCGGCGCCGGTGACGAACAGCACCAGTGTCACGACGTTAAGCCACGACACCCCGAACTGCTCGCCCCGAACCTGCTGCAGGAAGTACCAGATGCTGTCCCAGTCGGCGGGGCGTGTCCGGTTCAGCCGGAGGAACCGTGCCCACCCCTCCGGGGCCGCGATCATGACGGGCACGTTGACCACGAGCCACGCCGCCGCGGCGGCTCCCAAGTGCCCCGCCGCGTCCCTGCGCCGTCCCTGCCGCAGCCGCGCGATGATGACGATGGGAATGAGGAAGCCGGGGAACAGCTTCGCGGCCGCGCCGAGCCCCGCCGCGATGCCGGCGCCCACGTCGCGGCCTCGCCAGTGCAGGTAGATCGCCACCACCGCCAGCGCGACCGCCAGCGCGTCCCAGTTCATGAATGCGTACACCACGAACGAAGGTGCTGCGACTGCCCACGCGACCCGCAGCGGTGTCACCCCCATGCGGTACAGCAGGGCGGCCGCCGTGGCGTACAGCGGTGCGCTCAGCAGAACTGTGACTGTGTAGAAGCCGGGCGCTCCGGCACCTGGCAGCACGCCGCGCACGATGATCCCGGCGAGCCACATCTGCGCGCCGATGAGCACCGGGTACTCAACCGGGTGGTCGAGGTAGGGGACCGCACCGCGGTCGAGCCCCTCGACGAACCACAGCGGCACGATGTCGCTGTAGCACCAACCGCGATACTGCTCACCGCCGCTCCAGCCGCCGTCGAACAGGCACCGCCCTTTCGTCCACCACGCCGCAATCAGCGCCACCGCGACGACGGCAGCCAGCAGGAATACGACGCGACGGGTGGTCGACACGGCGCGCATGGTAACGAGCCGCGCGCCGGATCAGCGGTGCTCGCGCTCCCGATGCCGCTCGAACGGACCGACACCTGCGGGTGCTTCTTCGCCTGGTCCCAGCGGGTGCCGCAAGCTCGCGACGACCGCGACGCCGAGGATCCCCATGATGATCGCCAGGCTGACGAGCGGGTCGACAGCAGGCCAGGCGTGGATCCCCTCGACGTCGTCGTGCAGACGCTCATAGATCAGTTTCACACCGACGTAGGCAAGGATGATGGCAAGACCCGCCTTGAGGTAGCGGAGCTTGTCGGCGACCCCCGCCAGCAGGAAGTACAGCGCCCGCAGCCCCAGAATCGCGAAGATGTTCGACGTCAGGACGATGAACGGGTCGCGCGTCACGGCGAACACCGCCGGGATCGAGTCCATCGCGAAGATCAGGTCGGTGAATTCGACGAGCACCAACACGATGAACATCGGCGTCGCCAGGAGGCGGCCCTGCACACGGACGAAGAAGTGCTGCCCGTGGTAGTCCGGAGTCGTCGGGAAGGTGCGTTTGATGCGGGCGAGCATCTTCGAGTCGGTGATGTCGGGGTGCTCGTTGCGCTGCACCCATGTCTGGATGCCGGTGTAGAGCAGGAAGGCGCCGAACAGGTAGAGGATCCAGTCGAAGCGTTCGATCAGCGCAGCACCGGTGAAGATCAGCACCGTCCGCATGACAATCGCGCCCAAGACCCCGTAGAAGAGCACCCGGTGCTGCAAATGCTTGGGCACCGCCAGCGCCCCGAAGATCAGGACGAACAGGAAGACGTTGTCGACCGACAGCGACTTCTCGATGACGTACCCCGTGAAGTACGCCAGGGTGACGTCCTCGCCCTCGACGCCTGCGTGCAAGCGCGCGACGAACAATCCGAACAGGACCGCACACCCGATCCAGATGGCCGACCAGGTCCCAGCCTCCTTCAGCGAGACCTCGTGGGAGTCGCGGTGCACCACGAGGAGGTCGATGGCCAGCAGGACGGTGACCACAACGGCGAAGCCGCCGTACAGCACAAGATCGGGAAGCACGGTGGCGGAGCCTTTCGCGGTCAGAGCAGCGGTGGCGGGTGATTATGACCCCGCCGGGACTACCCACCGTTGCAGCAGCCCACACAGACTCACATCACACGACGCTCGCAGGGTCCGAATAGGACGCGTTACTCCGGCTCCGGCTCCGGCTCGGAGCCGGAGCGCGCCATGGACTCGTCGTCGCTGGAACCGGCGGAGAACAGATACGGCCGCATCGCGTCCTGTTCGTTGGTCGCCACCGTCCGGCCGCGTCGCCGCAAGCGCCTGGTGGAGTACACGTACACCGCCGCGGCGGCCAGTGGTGGGACGACGACCGCGGTGATCCGGAAAAACCACGTGGCGGCTTCGATGGGCACACCCGTCAGCCGCGACAGAATGTCGTTGGTCGCCGCGGCCGAAATGATGAGGACGAACCCGAAAGTGCCAACGACGAATGCCGCGCGCAGCGGGATCTCCAGCGGATTCGTCAGGACGTGCCACTCGCCCTCGAGCCGGCAGACCCGCCGCTCGATGAACGGGTAGAGGGCGAGCCCGGTGAAGACCAGGCCCGGTAGGAGGATGCCGGCTATGAACGGTCCCGAGATCGTCATCAGGTTGAACACGGAGAACTCGACGGCGGGGAAGATCCGCAGCGCACCCTCGACCCAGAACATGTACCAGTCGGGCTGCGCGTTGTTGCCGACCTCGCCGGGAACGTACGGGCCTATGAGCGTGATGTCGCTCCACGGCACCAGAATCGAGGCCAGCGCGAGGACACCGCCTACCCACAGCATCAGCGTTGCGGACTCGGCGAACTGCGCCGGCCACAGGGGCTTGCCCAGGACAAAGCGGTGACCGTCGACGCCACGCGCCGGAAATTGCGTGTGGCGCTGACGCACGACCAACAGCAGGTGGATGGTGAGCGTGCCGATGATGATGGCCGGCAGAACCATGACGTGGAACACAAAGAAGCGCGGGATGACGTCTCCGGTCGGAAAATCTCCGCCGAAGACCCAGAACGCGATGCTGTCGCCGACCACCGGGAAGCTGAGCAGCTCGGAGTACGCGATCCGGATCCCCGTTCCGGCCAGCGAGTCGTACGGCAGCGAGTACCCGGTGAATCCTGCGGCGAAGGCGAAGGTGATCAGGCCTATGCCCACCAGATAGTTCACCTCGCGCGGTCGCCGGAACGCGCCCGTGAGCAGAATGCGCAGCATGTGCAGGACACCCGCGGCCACGAACAGGTGCGCGGCAACCCGATGGATCCGTCGGAACAGCAGCCCCCCCGGAATGTCGTGCGACAGCCGCAGGATCGATTCGAACGCCGCCGGTTGGGTCGTGCCGCGGTACAACTCGAACGAGCCGTTGTAGGTCACCGCTTCGATCGACGGCCGGTAGAACATCGTCAGGAAGACGCCGGTCAGCACGAGCACGACGAGCGCGAACAGTGCTATCTCGCCGAGCAGGAACGACCAGTTGTGCGGAAACACCTTGTTCGCGGCCTTGCGGCTTGGCGAGCGCAAGCCCAGACGCTCGTCGAGCGTGTCGAACAGCCAGGCGAACAACGGCGTCACGTGTCACCGCCTACGGCTGTCGCTGCTTGAGGCGGTGCTGTTCCGCCGCCTACGGCTGTCGCTGCTTGAGGCGGCATGTCAACCCCGCGGCAGCGCAGGGCCGACCTGCGCCTCGAAGTCACCGAGTGCCACGAGGTAGCCCTCGCCGTCCAAGCCCAGCGGCAGCTGCGGCAGGCTGCGAGCAGCGGGACCAAACGTCGGCTGTGCCCCGCGCGCGGGATCGAACGTTGACTGGTGGCAAGGGCAGAACAGGGCGTTGTCACGTTCCCGGTACAGCGCGACCGGGCACCCGGCGTGCGTGCAGACCTTGGAGTACGCGACGAGATCGTCGACGACCCACTCGATACGCGTCGGCGAGCCGGGGGGTTGCTGCAGCCGAATGAGGAGCACCGAGGAGCGCTCATGACCGATCCCCTTCTCAGGCCAGATGCTGGCGAGTCCGCCTGTTGCCACATCGGCCGGTCGAACCGGATCTCCCTCGCCCGTGACGAGTCGGACTCCACGTGCCCATTTCGTGCGCCGGAGCGTGTCGCCCGGCGACGGGCCCAATGACGCGACGGGGGCCAGGAGCGACAATCCGAGCAAGCCCGTTGCGGCGATGAGGGCTCGAGTGAGAAACGACCGGCGCGGGCTCACCGGCTCGACATCGGCGACGGAAACCCCCGCACCGCCCGTAGCGGGCTCGTCGCGTGGCTCGACCGCGGTGACGTCCGGGTACCGCCCTGTGAAGAAGCGCCGCACCGCAACTGCGAGCAGCATCAACGCAGCGGCCAGCGCACCTCCATACAGCTGCACCGGGCCGCCCGCGAGGAGGCTGACCGCGAACAGCAGCGCGAAGGCGCCGGCACCGATGGCTGTCAACGTCACGATGCTGTCGTTGATCGAGCTCGTGGGGGGATCGCGCCGCTCGATGATCTCCAGCGGCCGCGGCCGGTTCTCACCTCTGTTCATCTGTTCTCCCCCTGGTGTTCGCCGGCGTCCGAGTCCCTGGGCGGATCGCTGTCGGGGAACAGCGTCGGGCGCCCCGCCACCCACAGGGCCGAGACGAGGACCACCAGTGCCATCAGAAAGGCGAACCCGGAGGCGTAGACAGGATTCAACTCGACGAGTCCGAGCAGGGTTCCCTGTTCTGCGGCGACTTCTTGGAGGAAGGCGGCGACGTCCCCGATCTCCTTGTCGCTGATCTGCTCCGGGCCGAACCGCGGCATCTCGAACGGTCCCTCGCGGATCGCCTCCGCGACGGCCACGGGGCCCTGGGTGACCACCGGCGGCGTCCACGCACCCGCACCGGCGACCCCACCCGCGCCGGTGGAGCCGTGGCACTGCGCGCAGTTGGCCGCGTAGATCTGCCGACCCTCGGCCGCGTCCCCCTCTGGCGGCTCCGGGATCGCGCCCGCCAGATCAAAGCGTTCAGCGAGGTAGAGCACGAGTGCGCGACGCTGTTCGTCGTCGTACAGCACGTGCCGCGCGCGGTTGTCGAACGGCTTGCTCTCGGGCGGCGGCATTCTGCCGACCCGCACCGTCAGGTCCACGTATGGCACGGTGACCTCCGGGTTCCCGTTGAGCGCGGGGGCGCGGCGATCGGTGCCCTCCATCACCAGGCCGTTGCCGTCGGAGCCGTGACAGGTGGCGCATTGGTTGGCGTAGATGGTTTCCGCCGTCTGGCGTTGCTCGGCCGTCAGAGCCTGGTCCGCGGCGTCCGCCTGCGCGAGCCGCGACCAGGCGACAAGCGCAATCGCCGCAACCACAAACCACCCCGTGAGGGGGCCGACTTTGCGCGGCATCGCCGGCCTTTCTGTCTCGGCGCGCGCCGTTTCTACCATGCGTCGCCAATGTCCGTTTCGCGATCGCCTCTACACTCGAATTGTGACCACGACATCAGATTCTCCCGCACCCGCGGCCCCTCGGCGGCGGCTGGCATGACCGACTACATGATGCGCGTCGCCCGCGACGACGAGCTGGACGCGGTTGCGTCGCTCATCGTGGATGCGTACGCCGAATACGCGGCGCACATGTCGCCCGACGCCTGGTCGACGTTCGCCAACGACATCGCCAATGTTCGCGGCCGTCTCGGCGATGCGGAGCTCATCGTCGCGGAACATCACGGCGAGCTCGTCGGGTCCGTCACGATGTTCAGCGGATGGCGAGGCGCTCGGGAGGGCACAGCCGGCGTGCGGTTGCTGGCAGTCCCTCCGGAGCAGCGGGGCTGCGGCGTCGGCCGTGCCCTGATGGAACACTGCGTCGAACGCGCTCGCGAAGTTGGCAAAGCCCGTCTCGTCCTGACCACGACGCAGGAGATGGCGGCCCTTCGGGAGTTGACAGAGAGCATGGGTTTTCAGCGCGAACCGAAGCTGGACCACGAGCCGGCGCCCGGAGTGCGCTACCAGGGCTACGCGTTGGAACTCGACGACGACGACGAAGGGGCGGCCCCGTAGGGTCGCCCCTTCGTGGAGTTCGGGCGATGACTACGGCCGCGTCCTCTCCTCATGCGGGAGGTTGATAGTGGGGCTGGCGGCCGTGCCTGACGCAGTGGCGCCGGCGCCAGACGTGGTACCGCTGCCGGTCGGCTGTGCCTGGTGCTTGCGTTCCTCTGCGCGCGCCTTGAGGTCGTCGCTGCTGGTGGTCTGCACCTCGCGGCGGACGTTGTCCTTCTCCGCGTCGTACTTGGCCATCACGTTCTCCCAGCGGTTGCGCATGGGCTGGATCCCTCCACCACCAATGGCGATGATCGCGGACCCGGCGACGATGGCGAGCAGGGCGTAGAACAAACCGTTGACGATGGGCTCGGCGATCTCGAGCTGGTTGAGTGCCGCGAACACACCGATCGCGAGGATGGCGATGGCGGCGATGTTGCCGAGCATCTTCCCGTACGACAGCCCGCCGAGCGCGGCGTCGATGATCTCGCGAACCGCGGTGGCCACGGCCGACGCGACCACGATGATGATGACGGCGACGAAGACCTTGGGCAGGTAGGCGATGACACTCGTGAGCAGCTCGCTGATGGGGTTCTCACCAAAGACGCTGAACGCCAATGTCAGCACGAACAGGAAGAGGGCGTAGAACACCACCTTGGCGAGAATGTCGCTGGGGTCGTATTGGCTCTTGGCGAGCGCCTTGCGCAGGCCGCCACGGTCGACGGCACGGTCGAAGCCGACTCGCTCGAGAATCTTGTCGACCACCTTCGCGATGACCTTGGCGATGAAGTAGCCGATGATCAGAATCGCGAGGAAGCCGAGCAGCTTCGGCAAGAATTCCGCCGTGGTAGTCAATGCGTTGCGAATCGGTTCGCTGTCCATACCGCCTCCTGGAAACCCTGGTTGTGGGACGTGCTCAACTGACCGTATGCCCGAGCGCGAAGCGAAATAATCAGTGTTTAGCCGAACATTTCCGTGCGGCATGTCCGTCAGGACACGCTGATGCGGATCCGTTTGTTGTGGCGCCCCTTCGATTCCGTCTTGGTGACGGTCACCGTTCCGACCTCGGCGGTGCTGGCCACATGGGTACCGCCGTCGGCCTGCTTGTCCAGCCCCACGATGTCGATGACGCGCAGGGGGTCGACCGACGCCGGGATGAGGTCGGCCTTGGTGCGGATCAGCGCTGGGTCGCTGGCAGCTTCCGAACGGGCGACGAAGCTGACGAGGATGTCACGGGCGCGCTGGATCTCCTCGTTGACCCGACGCTCCGCCCACGCGCCCAGGTCCACGGACATCGCCTCGAACTCGAAGTCCAGCCGCCCCTCGCCCGGCTTCATGTTCCCGCCCGTCACCGCCACGCCGTGGTCGGCGTAGATGACCCCGCACAGCACGTGCAATGCGGTGTGCGTGCGCATCAGCAGGTGCCGCCGCTCCCAGTCGATCGCCCCTTCAACTTCAGCGCCGGGGTCGGGCAGCGCCGCCTCGGCCGGCAGAGTGTGCCAGATCAGGGGACCCTCACTGCGCACCGCCGTGACGCGGCTGACCGCGTCATGCCAACGCAGCAGCCCCTCGTCGTTGGGCTGCCCCCCGCCCCCCGGGTAGAACGCGGTGCGGTTGAGCGCCACGCGGCGACGGTCAGGGTCCACGTCGACGACCGCCGCCTCGAACGTCTTCAGATACGCATCCGTGCTGTACAGCGGCTCCGTCGCGGTCATGGCCTGGTTCCTTTCGGCGAGCGGTGCCGGCGCGGTCAGCCGCTGAGCGGCTGGCCCAACTCGGCGCCGTCCATGTCCATGATCTGATCCCAGGTGGACGCAATGTCGTCAACCGAGGGCACACCCGGGAAGGCCGCGCCCTTTGCCTGCATGTAGTGCACGCGGGCGTAGTTGCCGCCGCCGGCGAGCACGACCTCGCCAGAGGTCGAGCACTCCTCGGACGACAGATGCACCACCAGCGGCGAGACGAAGGCCGGGTCGAGGGTGGCCAGCACCTCCTCCGGCATGATGTCCTCGGTCATGCGGGTGGCGGCGATCGGCGCGACCGCGTTTGCGTGGACGTTGTACTTGCGGCCTTCGAGCGCCAGGGTGTTGATCATGCCGACGACGCCAAGCTTGGCGGCGCCGTAGTTGGACTGCCCGAAGTTGCCGTACAGACCGGACGTCGAGGTCGTGACGACCACGCGGCCGTAGTTCTTCTCGCGCAGAAGAGGCCACGCGGCGCGCGTGACGTGGTACGACCCGTACAGGTGCACCTTGAGCACAGCGTCCCACTGGGCGTCGTCCATCTTGTGGAAGGTGACATCGCGCAGGATCCCGGCGTTGTTCACGACGATGTCGAGTGTCCCGAACGCCTCGACGGCACTTTGCACGATGGCCTTCCCGCCCTCAGGCGTAGCGACGTTGTCGTAATTGGCCACGGCATCGCCGCCGCCCCGGTTGATCTCGTCCACGACGCGGTCCGCCATCTCCGACCCGGCGCCCGTCCCGTCGCGCGAGCCCCCAAGGTCGTTGACGACGACTTTCGCGCCACGCTGTGCGAACAGCAGCGCGTGTTGCCGTCCCAACCCCCCGCCGCTGCCCGTGACAACTGCGACGCGTCCCTCGACTCCAGCCACCGCTACTCCCGTACTTGTAGTCCATCAGACGGGAGGCAGCCTAACCCTGGGGCGGCACCACTCACACGACTCAGATGTGAAGAGGCAAACGTGCAGCGCTGGGCCGCAGGGTGGGTGCCGCCGCCGCGCGGGGCGGCACGGCCTAGCCTGTGAGTCTCATGGCCGTGACCACCGTCTGTGTGTTCTGCGCGTCGAGCGACGCGGTGGCGTCTGACCACCGCGGGACCGCCCGGGCGCTTGGTACCGCGATTGCGCGCGAGGGATGGTCCCTCATGTACGGGGGCGGCAACATCGGACTCATGGGGGAGGTGGCACGGGCCGCTCTCGACGCCGGGGCCCACGTCACGGGCGTGATCCCGCATCTCCTCGCAAACCGTGAGGTTGCTCTGGAAGAAGTGTCCAGACTGGTCCGCACGGACACGATGCGCGAGCGCAAGGCGCTGATGGATGAGGGAAGTGACGCGTTTCTCGTCCTCCCCGGCGGCATCGGGACATTGGAGGAGGTGGTCGAGATCCTGACCCTCAAGCAGCTCGGCTACCACGACCGACCGATCATCCTGCTCGACCCAACTGGCTACTGGGACCCGCTCCTCGCGCTCCTCGAGCGCATGGTCGAGCAGGGGCTGGCCGACCCGGAACTGACGCGGCTGTTGGAATCGGTTGACGACGTGCAGGGAGCCATCAAGGCCGTGCGCGAACAGCACGGCGCCCAGACGGGCGATCCCTCGGATGTCGCCCTCGAACTGGAGACGGGCGACGCCTCGGCGGAGGCCGCCCGGGAAGTCCGGGAAGCCCACGCCGGAGAAGAGGTTTCGCACCCTCCGACTTGATGTGCGCTGGGACGCGGCGACGGAGTAATCAGGCGGCGTGAAGAAGCCGCACTGCCCCGATGACCCACAGGCCCGCGGACGCGGCTGCCCCAGCTGTCACATCCCCTGCCTAAGGTGTCGGTACTCGGATTGAAGCAGCGTGACCGGCGGTGGTAACGTTTTGGGTTCTTCCCACCGTCCTGCTCCTGGCGGAGCGCGCGACGACGCGCTCGGCAGCGGGGGCCACCACGACCACAGGAACGGTCTATGCGTTCGTACGAACTCATGATCATCACGCGCGGCTCTCTCGACGAGAATGCCGTCACCGCGGCCATCGAGCGCTTCACGACGCTCATTGCCGACCAGGGCGGCACGGTGGAGCGCGTCGATCATTGGGGCAAGCGGCAGTTCGCCTACGAGATCCAGCACATGAACGAGGGCTACTACACCGTGATCGACGCGCAGGTGTCCTCCGACGGGCTGCTCGAGGTCGAGCGGCAGCTGCGGCTTGCCGACGAGGTCGTCCGTCACAAGGTCGTTCGCCCGGGTCCGCGCATCAAGCGCGCTTCCTGATCCGACTGCGCAGCTGCGCACCCGGTGCCGGCGCCGAACGCCGGCGACACAGTCCGTCGGAAAGGACGCCTCGTGCCAACATCAACAGAGAACAGCATCACCATCGTCGGCAACCTCGCGGACGACCCTGAGTTGCGGTACACGCCGGCCGGCGCTGCCGTTGCAAACATGCGCGTTGCCGTGAACCGGCGGAGGTTCAACCGCGAGACGAACGGGTGGGACGAGGAACTCGACGGCTTCTTCAACGTCAACATCTGGCGTGATCATGCCGAGAACATCGCCGAGTCCCTCAAGCGCGGCCACCGGGTCGTCGTGATCGGCCGCCTGCGTTCCCGGTCCTATGAGGACAAGGAAGGACAGACCCGCTGGGTGACCGAGATCGAGGCCGACGAGGTCTGCCCGAGCCTGCGCTGGGCGACCGCCAAGGTCAACAAAGTCACCCGGAGCGGCGGCGGGGGTTCCGGCGGCGGCGACACCAGCTGGGGCGGGGCACCTCCGCCGACACAGGCGCCGGCGCCTGACGACGTCCCGTTCTAGACATCTTCCAGCCGACTTCCCCAAGGAGCGAACCATGGCCACTCGGCCAACGAAGCCCCCGAAGCGCAAAGACTGCTACTTCTGTAAGAACAAGATCGACTACATCGACTACAAAGACGTCGCACTGCTCAAGAAATTCGTGAGCGACCGCGGCAAGATCCGCTCGCTGCGGGTCACCGGCACCACCCCGCAGCATCAGAAGCTGCTGTCACAGGCGATCAAGAATGCGCGTGAGATGGCACTGCTGCCCTACAGCAGCCGATAAGGACGCACGATGAAGGTCATCCTGAAGCAGGACGTCCCGAATCTGGGGGGTGCGGGCGAGATCGTGGAGGTCGCGGACGGCTATGGCAACAACTTCCTGGTGCCCCGCAACCTGGCGATGCTCGCGTCCAAGGGCGCGGCCAAGGACGCGGAGGCGATGCGCCAGGCGCGCGTGAAGCGTGAGGCAAAGACGCTGGGCGAGGCGCAGGAACTCAAGGAACGCCTCGAGGCGCGGTCCGTCACCGTCAACGCGAAGGCCGGCGAGGACGGGACGCTGTACGGGTCGGTCGGAAACGCGGTCGTCGCCGCCGCCATCAAGGAGCAACTCGGCGTCCCAGTCGACCGGCGGCGGGTTCCCATGGACAAGCCCTTCAAGCACCTCGGGACCCACGAGGTGGAGGTTCGGATTCATCCGGAAGTTACGGCAACCATCCGCGTGGAGGTTGCGCGCGGTACCTAAGACGAGGAGACGTGCGTGGCTGCACAGCCCGACACCAGCGCTCCTTCCCCCTCTGCGCGCACCATCGGTTCCACAACCTACGACCGGGTTCCCCCGCACAACCTGAATGCTGAGACCAGTGTCCTGGGCAGCATGCTGCTCTCGCGAAACGCTGTCGCGGACATCAGCGAGATCGTCGGGCCCGAGGACTTCTACCGCGGCGCGCACCGCACGATCTTCGAGGCTGCGCGGGATCTGTACAACCGCGGTGAACCGCTGGACACCGTGACTCTCGCCGACGAACTGGACCGTCGTGGCTCGCTCGACGACGTCGGTGGCGTCGTCTCGCTGACGGGGATCGTCCAGCAGGTGCCGACCGCGGCGAACGCGCTGTATTACGCGCGGATCGTCGCGGAGCACTCACTGCGGCGCAGGCTCATAGACGCCGGCACCGTGGTCACACGGCTCGGGTACCAGCCCGAGTCGGGCGTGGACGAGGCACTGGATGCGGCGGAACAGGTCGTCTTCGATGTGGCGCAGCGCGGTCGCACCGGTGACATCCAGCCGATCAAGCCGCTCTTGCACGACAGCTTCGAGTTGCTCGAACGGCTCAGCGAGAGCAAATCCGGCATCACCGGGCTGCCCACGGGGTTTGTCGACTTCGACGACCTCACCGCCGGGCTGCAGCCAGGCAATCTGGTGATCGTGGCCGCCCGCCCGGCGATGGGGAAATCCACCCTCGTCACCAACATGGCCTCGCACGTGACGGTGGAGAGCCGCCTGCCGGTCGCGATGTTCTCGCTTGAGATGTCCGCCGAGGAACTGGTCATGCGGCTGCTCGCCGCCGAGTCGCGTGTGAACCTGGAGAAGCTGCGGACAGGGCGACTCGAAGATCCTGACTGGGCCAAGCTGTCACAGGCGATGGGGCGTCTGGCCGAGGCGCCGTTGTTCATCGACGACACGGCCGGGATCAACCTGATGGAGATCCGATCGAAGTGCCGGCGCCTGAAGCAGAAACACGGCCTGAGCCTGGTGATCGTGGACTACCTGCAGCTGATGCAGTCCCACCGGCGGGTCGAGAATCGTGTGCAGGAGGTGTCCGAGCTCAGCCGAGGGCTAAAGATTTTGGCGAAAGAGCTCGATGTTCCTGTCATGGCCTTGTCACAGCTGTCACGAAAGCCCGAGGACCGGGCGCGCGACGACCGCCGCCCGCAGCTCGCCGACCTGCGGGAGAGTGGAAGCATCGAGCAGGACGCCGACCTGGTGGCCTTCATCTACCGCGACGAGGTTTACGACCCGGACTCGCCGGCCAAGGGCGAGGCAGAATTGATCGTGGCCAAGCACCGCAATGGCCCGCTCAGGACCATCCGGCTGTCCTTCCTGGGCCACCATTCCCGCTTCGCGAACATGGCGCGCGGCCCCGTGGCGGCCGGCGGGCCATTGTGACGCGGGCGCGCGCTGGCTCGGTCGGCCGGTGCTCCGGCGCGGACCGGGGTGCCCGGAATGCGCCGGTACTCTGTGTAAGCATGGACGCACACTGTGCATTGGGCGTACCATCACGGGTGGGGGAACGCTATCGGCGTCACGACGCGGGAAGGCAGGGCTAGATGGGCGCGCATCAGGCGCGGGGCACACTGGCGACGCTGGTCCTGTCGTCCGTCGTCCTCGTCGCGGTCATCGCCGCGGGGACCATTTCGATGGCGCCCTTCCTGTCCAACGGCGCGAACACCCCCGCGGGGAAGAACGGCGACTCCCGCCAGGTCGTCACCGTCGACCCGCCGGGTTCGAGGGGGCCAAAGCGACTGGTCGAGGCGGTGGAGGAATCCGAGGAGGCTGGCGATCAGGAAGTCGCGGGCGACGAGGAACTCATCCTCGTGCCGGACGTCCTGACTCCGCTCGACCCGATCCTCCGCCGACTCCCGACATCAGGCTCGGGCGCCGATCCGGCGGATCCGACCGACCCCACCGTCGTGCGGCCACGGCCCGCCGAGCCGACGCCAACAGACCGCACGAAGCCGCCCGCCGAGCCCACGCCCGCCCCGCCCCGCCGCGGCAGCGCCGGCACGAACAACCCGCAGCCGGATCCCGACCCAAAGAGCGAGACGTCCAAACCAGGCAAGAGCACGGCCAAGACGCCGGGGAAGAGCACGGCCAAGACGCAGGTGACGTCGTCGTCGCCCGCCAAGAGCGCGCGTCGCGCGACGGCGGCCGCACCTAGAAAGTCGCCTGCGCCGTCCAAGGTGGTCGCCCACCGAGTCCAGGCGTCGCCGCCCAAGACGGCGTCCGTCGCCAAGTCCAGGGCACCAGCCAAAACCTCGGCTTCGAAGGCGGCACCGCGCAAGCAGGCCCGCAGGGACGGCCGGGTGCGCCGCCAGCGTCAAGCGGCGACCAGGGCAGCCTGGGTGACGCGCCGCAGGTGAACCCCGTTCGGTAGCCGTCGAGCAACTCAGCGCCGCGCCGCGCCGCTCGACGTGAATCGCACCTCGATCCTGGTGCCCCGAGGCGTTGTGTGGACGAGGTTCAGGGTTCCGCCCAGTCGGTGGGCTGTCTGTCGGGCGAGGTCAAGGAGCAACGCCTCCGCCTCCGCGCGGTCGACCTGTACGGTCACGTGTCCGGGGCGATGTCGCAAGTAAGGTGTCCGCCGGTGAGCGGCAACCACGTATCCACGAGCAAGCCAGGTGACGACGCCGCCTTCTTCACGCCGGAGCAGGACGGACGTTTCACCGCGACTGAACTCACACGCGGGCCGTGGAGCGCCGACGCGCAGCATGCGGGCCCGCCCGCCGCGTTGCTCGGGCGGGCGATCGAGCGGTGCGGGTCCAGCGGGGAGATGGAGATGATGGTCGCCCGTGTGGTGTTCGACATCCTCCGCCCCGTGCCGATCACAACGTTCGAGGTGTCCGCGTCGGTGCGGCGCCCGGGACGCAACGTCGAACTGGTCGAGGCATCGCTGGCGGCGGACGGACTCGAGGTGATGCGCGCCGCGGCATGGCGCATCCGCTACGCCGACGGGGAGGCACGGCGCACCCGTCCCACTCCTGCACCGCCGGGACCCGCGACAGTAGGCCCCGCCGGCGAGTTCCCCGGCTGGCCCGACGTCGGCTACCACATGGCCATGGAGTGGCGCTTCGTGGCCGGCAGCTTCACGACGGCCGGCCCGGCCACAGCGTGGCTTCGCATGCGCCACCCGCTGGTCGTCGGCGAGGAGCCCAGCGCCTTGACGCGCGTCCTGATCGCCGCTGATTCCGGTAACGGTGTCAGCGGTGAACTGAGTTTCCGCCGCTTCTACTCGATCAATACCGACCTGTCGGTCCATCTGCACCGGATGCCGGTTGGAGAGTGGGTCTGCCTCGACGCGGTGACGACGATCGACCACGACGGTGTCGGGTTGGCCGCTTCCACGATCTCCGACGAGCGGTCCGTTATCGGCCGCGGGCTGCAAAGCCTCTTCGTCGGCCGCCGCTGAGCGCTACCTTCGGCGCGTGCAGCTCGACCCCCACCTCGCCTGCAGCGGAGGGGGAGGGCTACCACTCCCGGGGCCGGTCCGCCGCTCGTGGCGGCGTGTGATGCGGAAGGTACTGCGATGACGCTGCCGGAGATCAACTGGGTGTCAGAGGGCGACGCCGCGGTCGAGCTGCTGCGCGCGCTTGTTCAGGCGGATTCCTCCAACCCGCCTGGCAACACGGCCGGCGCGGCGGTCATCGCCGCCGAGCAGCTGCGCGCCGCCGGTTGCGAACCAGAGATCCTCGAAGCTGCCCCGGGCCATGTGAACGTCGTCGCGCGCCTGCGGGGCGACGGCGACGAGCCGCCCCTGCTGCTCAACGCGCACCTGGACGTCGTGCCAGCCGAGCCACACGCGTGGACGTACCAGCCGTTCGCCGCCCAGATCGCCGACGGGTACGTGTGGGGGCGCGGCACGGTCGACATGAAGAACATGGCGGCAATGAGCCTCGCGGTGTTCAGGATGCTCGCCGACGCCGGCGGCCCGCGCCGGCGGGACGTGATCTTCGTAGGTGTCGCGGACGAGGAGGCAGGTTGCACCAACGGCAGTGCCTGGATGGTCGCCGAGCATGCCGAGAAGGTCCGCGCCGGCTTCGCGTTGGGTGAGGTCGGCGGGTTCACGATGCAGGTCGGCAACAGCGTCGTGTATCCCGTCCAGGTCGCCGAAAAGGGTGTGTGCTGGCTGAAGGCGACGGCGCGCGGGCCGGCGGGGCACGGCAGCATCCCACGCGAGGACAACGCGATCGTCACGCTCGCCCGGTTCCTGCACCGGGTCGGGCGCCGGAAGCTGCCGGTGCACCGGTCGGGCGCCGTCGATCGGTTCATCGCCTCGGTCGCCGACAGACAGTCGCAGCCGGGTCGTACCATCCTCCCGTGGTTGCTCAACGATCGGGTGTCGCCGCTGGTGGGGCGTGTGATCCCCGACAGGTCGGTCGCCCGAACTCTCGAGGCGCTTGTCCGCAACACGGTCAGCCCGACGATGCTGGGCGGCGGCACTGTCACCAACGTCATCCCGTCGGTCGCCGAGGCGCATCTTGACGGGCGCATCGCGATCGGCTCGACCGCCGAGGAACTGGTCGCCGAGGTGGCGGCGCTGGCCGGCGACAGCATCGAGCTGGAAATCGTGCGCACCCACGAACCCCACGAGGCGCCGGCGGACACGGAGCTGTTCCGGACGATCGGCGACGTGGTCGGCGAGCATCATCCCGGCGCGGTCGCCGTTCCCAGCGTGACGCCCGGGTTCACCGATTCCCACTACTGGTCGAAAATGGGGGCCGTGTGCTACGGGTTCAGTCCCGTGCGACTCGCAGCACACGACCCACCGTTCGCCCAGCTGTTCCACGCAGCGGACGAGCGGATCCCGGTGGAGGGGTTCAAGGCCGGGTTGAGGATGCTCGCCGACGTCGTCTTCCGCTTCGTTCGCTGAAGTCGTGGCGCGTTGGGACGTCGCCGTAGTCGGGCTCGGTGCCATGGGATCGGCAGTCGCCTGGCACCTCGCCCGCCGCGGGCGCCGCGTGGTCGGCTTGGAGCAGTTCGAGCCGGGCCACGATCTGGGGGGATCGCACGGCCGTTCACGAATCTTCCGGCTCGCTTACGGGCAGGACGACTACGTGCGCCTGGCGGTGGAGGCGCTGCCGCTGTGGCGTGCGCTGGAGGACGAGGCGGGCGTCGAGATCCTCGTGCAGGGTGGTGCGATCGACCACGGCAGCTCGGTGGTGCTCGACCGGATCGGCGCGGCATTTGCACGGCACGGACTCGAGGCAGCGCTGCTCGGCCAAGCTGAGGCCGAGCGGCGTTGGGCGGGGTTCCGGTTCGACGGCCCGGTGCTCTACTCACCCGACGGGGGGCGTACGGACGCCGACGCAGCCCTGTTCGCGCTGCAGCAACGCGCCGCGGCTCTGGGGGCGGAGATGCGCTTCTCATCGCCCGTCCGCTCGGTGCATGTGCGAGGCGAGGGCGTCGTCGTGGAGACGGGCGGCGATACCGTCGAGGCGGACGTGGTCGTGGTGACGGCTAATGCCTGGCTGCCGAAGCTCTTGTCGGGCATCGTCGAGGTGCCGCCGATGCGCATCACCCAGGAGCAGCCGGCATTCTTCGCACCGCTTGACGGTGCCGCCACGTGGCCCAGCTTCATCCACTACGTCGGCGAGGGCCAGCTCGCGTCCGACTTCGCGGCCTACGGGGTTCCGTCACCGGCCGAAGGCGGGGTCAAGGTCGGTGAACACGGCACTGGTATAGAGATCGACCCAGACGGCGAACGGCCGCCGCCTGATCCGGTGCGCATAGAGCGGCTCAGCGACTACGTCCGGCTGCACCTGCCGGGATTGAACCCCGATCCCTCGGGCATCTCACGCTGCCTGTATGACATGACTGCGGATGAGGACTTCGTCGTGGACCGTGTTGGACGCGTCGTGATCGGCGGCGGGTTCTCCGGGCACGGGTTCAAGTTCGTACCCTCCGTCGGGCGGCTTCTCGCGGATCTGGCCGACGGGATCCCACACCAGATAGGACGATTCTCGGCGCGCCGGTGACGCCCGGCACGGGCAACGGCGCCATCAGGACCGGCCGCCGGAAGCCGTGCCTACTCGGGGGCGGCAGGTTGCTCCTCGGGCAACGTGATGACCCGGCCGCGCGCCGCGAGCGCCGCGAGCGCCTCGTCGGCGTGCACGTCCATGTTCAGCTCGGAGCTGATCACCTTGAGAATGCGATGGTCCGTGTCGACGACGAACGTCTGCCGTTTGCGGGGCAGCGGGCCGAGGCGCTTCGCGCCGAAGACCGCGGCGACCCGGCCGTCCGGGTCGGCAATGAGGGGGAAGTCCAGGTTGTACTTCTCGCGGAACTCGCTCTGCGTCTCGACGCTGTCGCGGCTGACGCCGAACCGTTGCGCACCGGCAGCCGCGAACTCCGCCGCGAGGTCGCGGAAGTGGCACGCCTCGGCGGTGCAGCCGGTCGTGAACGCCTTCGGGTAGAAGAAGAACACGGCGGGACCGCTCTCCAGCAGTTCGGACAGGCGCACCGTCCGGCCGTCGTCGAGGGTGGCCGTGCAGTCGGGCAGGCGATCTCTGGCGGGCATGGGTGCTCCAGGCGATCAAGGCGGATGGCCCACGTGAGCGGATGTTTCCCGCATCGTCGGACCGTCACACCGGGGCGGGTGACCCTTTGACGCAGGGCAGTGACGCCCCTGCCGCCACTGTCCACGCCGTGGCGGTCTGCGATGCTGGCCGCCGAGTCCACCACCAAGGATCGCCAGATGCGCAACCTCTCCAGTTACGCCCAGGGGGAATGGCACGAGGCTCCCGACAGCGGGACCGTGCTGCACCACGCCGTCACCGGCGAGCCGGTCGCGGTCGCGTCGTCGGAAGGGTTGAACTTCGCCGAGATTCTTCGCTACGCCCGCAGAGTGGGAGGGCCTGCAGTCCGGAAACTGACCTTCCACGAGCGCGCGGCGGCGCTGAAGGAACTGGCGAAGCACCTGACGGACCGCAAGGGCGAGTTCTACGCCGAATCCAGAGCCACCGGCGCGACAACTCGCGACTCGTCGTTCGACATAGACGGCGGCATCGGCACGCTGTTCGCGTACTCGAGCAAGGGCCGGCGGGAACTGCCCAATGCACGCGTCTACCTCGACGGGGCGCCAGAACTGCTGGGCCGTGAGGGGACGTTCATCGGGCAGCACGTGGCGGTGCCGCTGCGGGGTGTCGCGCTGCAGATCAATGCCTTCAACTTCCCATGCTGGGGGATGCTGGAGAAGTTCGCACCGGCGTTCCTCGCGGGGGTCCCCACGGTCGTCAAACCGGCGACGCAGACGTCGTACGTGGCAGAGTCGGTGATGCGCAGCATCATCGAGTCGGGGCTCCTGCCGGAGGGCAGCATCCAACTGATCATTGGCACCACGGGTGACCTGCTCGACCACCTGACGGGTCAGGACACCGTCGCGTTCACGGGCAGCGCGGCGACGGCCAACAAGCTGCGCAGCCACCCGACGATGCTGGGCGAGTCCGTGCGCTTCAATGCGGAGGCCGACTCGCTCAACGCGTCGATACTCGGGCCGGACGCGAAGCCCGGCAGCGTGGAGTTCGACCTGTATGTCCGCGAGGTGGTCCGGGAGACGACGATCAAGGCCGGACAACGTTGCACGGCGATCCGTCGCGCGATGGTGCCGGCGGAGTACGTGGAACCGACCATCGACGCCATCCGGGCGGGCCTGTCGAAGATCCCGGTCGGCAACCCCGAGGACGAAAGCGTCCGGATGGGCGCACTGGTGAGCATGGAGCAGCGTGAGGAAGTCCGTCGAGCCATCGACGCCATCACCGAAGCTGCACAGATCGTCGTGGGGGATCCTGACAACTTCGACGTCGTCGCGGCCGATGCCGAGACCGGCGCGTTCCTGCCCCCGCTGGTGCTGTACGCAGACGACGTCACCGCCGAGCAACCACACGTCGTCGAAGCGTTCGGTCCGGTCTGCACGGTGCTGCCGTACGGCGCTGCCGACGAGGTTGTGGAACTCGCGGCGCGGGGCCGCGGGAGCCTCGTCGCGTCGGCGTTCACCGCCGACCGAAGATTCGCGCGGGACGTCGTGCTGGGCGCGGCGGCGTTTCACGGGCGCATTCTGCTGGTGGACCGTGACTGCGCCGAGGAGCAGACGGGCCACGGATCACCCCTGCCCAACCTGGTGCACGGCGGGCCCGGCCGCGCCGGCGGCGGCGAGGAACTCGGCGGTATCCGCGGCGTCCTGCACTACATGCAACGCACGGCGGTGCAGGGGTCACCCTATGCGCTGACCGCGGTGACCGACCGGTGGATGCCCGGGGCCGAACGGCGCCACAGCGACGTCCACCCGTTCCGCAAGAACCTGTCCAAACTGCAGGTCGGAGACACGTTCTTCGGCGGCCCGCGCACAGTGGGGCTGGAGGACATCGAAGCGTTCGCGCACAGCACCGGCGACACCTTCTACGCGCACATGGACGAAGCGGCCGCGAAGGCGAATCCGTTCTTCGACGGTCGCGTCGCGCACGGCTACCTGATCGTGTCGTGGGCGGCGGGGATGTTCGTCGACCCGGATCCCGGACCTGTGCTGGCGAACTATGGGCTTGAGAACCTGCGGTTCATGAGCCCGGTGTACCCGGGGGAGGCGCTGCGCGTCGCGCTGACCTGCAAGGACATCCAGCCGCGCCACGCCGAGGGATACGGTGAGGTCACCTGGGATGTTGAGGTGACGAACCAGAAGGACGAACCGGTCGCGCGCTACGACGTGCTGACGCTGGTCGCCAAGGAGTCATAGCCGCCGGCGCAGCCAAGGGTCAGGCGGCGTACAGGTTCTCGATGGCCCCGCCGTAGCGGTCACTGACGACGTTGCGCTTCATCTTCAGCGTCGGTGTCAGCTCGCCGCCCTCGATCGTGAAGTCCTGCGGCAGAATTACGAACTTGCGGATCGACTCGGCGCGCGAGACCGCCTTGTTTGCTTCGTCCACGGCCTTTTGGATCTCCGCACGCAACGTCTCGTCGTCCACGAGGTCGCCGACCTTGCGACCGTCCTTGCCGTTTCGCGACGCCCACGCCGGGAACTGCTCCTCGTCGATCGTGATCAGCGCTGCGATGAACGGGCGGTTGTCGCCGACGACGACTGCTTGACTGACGAGGAAGTGGGCCTTGAGCCGGTCCTCGAGCACTGCCGGAGCGACATTCTTGCCGGCCGCCGTGACGATCAGCTCCTTCTTGCGGCCTGTGATCTTCAGGAAGCCTTCGCTGTCCAGCTCGCCGATGTCGCCGGTGTGGAACCAGTCGTCAGAGTCGATCGCCTCCTTGGTCGCATCGTCGTTGTGGTAGTAGCCCTTGAAGATCTGGCCGCCTTTGGCCAGCACCTCGCCGTCGTCGTCGATGGCGATGGTCGTGCCCGGGATGGGCTTGCCGACGGTGCCGATCTTCCAGGCACTGATGTGATTGGAGGTCAGCACCGGGCTGGTCTCGGTGAGGCCGTACCCCTCGTAGATCTGCACGCCCACGCCGTTGAAGAAGTGGGTCAACCGGGCTCCCAGGGGTCCACCGCCGGAGTTCGCCAGCCGCAGCCGCCCGCCGAAGAGGTGGCGGATCTTGCCGTAGACCAGCTTGTCGAACAGTGCGTGCTGGATCTTCAGTGGCAGCGAGACGCTGCGGCCGCTGCTCTGTGCCTCCGAATAGTCGGTCGCCACCGCTGCGGCCCTGTCGAAGATCTTGCCCTTGCCGTCGGCGTGGGCCTTCTGCTGCGCGCCCGTGAACACCTTCTCGAAGATCCGGGGCACCGCGGCGACGTACGTGGGCTGGAACATCGGCAGCTCTTCGAGGAGATTCGCCGGGCCCGTGGAGAACCCCAGCTTCGAGCCGGTGTCGATGGCCGCCAGCGCGAGGATCTTCGCGAACGAATGGGCCAACGGCAGGAACAGCAGCTGCGAGTCCTCCGGCTGGATCATCTTGTCCAGGTTGATCCTCGTCTGGATGATGTCCCACCGGAGATTGCCGTGGGTCAGCACGCAGCCCTTGGGCCGGCCGGTCGTCCCAGACGTGTAGATGATCGTAGCGACGTCATCGACGTTGAGCTGTTCCAGGCGCCGGTCGACCTCCTGCGGATCGACCTCAGCTCCGCGCCGCTCGAGCTCGTCCACCCCACCCTGCTCGATGACGAAGACGTCGCGGCAATCGGGACACTGGTCGGCGACCGTGTCGTAGGTGCTGCCCTTCATCTGGTCGCTCTCGATGAACGCCACCACCGCACCGCTGTCGGACAGGATCCACTGGACCTGCTCGGCCGAGGACGTGTCGTAGATGGGCACTGTCACCGCGCCGGCTGACATGATCGCGTAGTCAAGGTACGTCCACTCGACGCGCGTCGCAGACATCAGCGCGACGCGGTCACCCGGCTGTACGCCTAGCGCGATCAGACCCTGCGCGAGCCTTCGCACCTTGTCCGCGAACTGCTTGGCCGTGACGTCGACGAAGCGGTCGCCCTCCCGGTAGGCCAGCAGCGCCTTGTTCGGCGTGTTTCTCGCATGTTCGAGCAGGGGCTCGACGACATGCGCGGTGCGGGGAACCTCAACTTCGCCCGGCGCGGTGTACTGCTGCATGACCCCTCCTGCGATTCGGCTCGGCATCTGCAACCTTACGGCCAATCGATGGTTCCGTGCCACGTGTCCCCGTCACCCGCCGGCAGGCGCCGGGAGCCTGCGGCCAACCACCCCTGGGGCAGACGCGACACCTGTCCTGCGAGTCCCGTCGGCCATCGTGTCGAGCCGGGCCGGCCCCACCGCCTGGCGCATCTTCAGGGCCCGCTGCAGGGCGCGCACGTCGCCGGTTTTGTCCGGTGCGACGAGTGTCACCACCACCCCGTCGGCACCCGCGCGCCCGGTGCGCCCGGAGCGGTGGACGTAGTCCTTGCCAGTGCCTGCGGGGTCGTAATGGATGACGACGCCGACGTCGTCGACGTGGATGCCGCGGGCAGCGACGTCGGTCGCGACCAGGGTGGTGATGCGGCGAGCCGAGAAGTCCGCCAGCGCCCGTTCCCGCTGCTTCTGCGAACGGTCACCGTGAATGGCCGCGGCGGCCACGCCGCGCCGTCCCAGCTGCCTGGCGACCCGATCGGCGGCGTGTTTCGTGCGGGTGAAGACGATCGCGGGCGCGACGCTGCGCACGATGTCTGCTGTGAGGTCGACTCGCGCCTGCGCCGGTGTGGTCCAGAAGAAGTGCTGCACGTCACCCTTCTCATCCTCGACGTCGGCCAGTTCGTGACGCACCGGGTTGCGTTGATAACGCGAGATCAGCACGTCGACGTCGCCGTCCAGCGTGGCGGAGAACAACAGGGTTTGTCGGGCGGCGTGCGTCCGGTCGAGGAGCCGGCGCACCTCCGGCAGGAAGCCCATGTCGGCCATGCGGTCGGCTTCGTCGACAACCACCAGTCGGACATCTCGCAGGTCGACGAAGCCTCGCTGCGTCAGATCGGCCAGTCTGCCGGGGCACGCGACCGCGATGTCAATGCCGCGGTCAAGTCGTTGACGGTCCTTCCCGATCGAGGTGCCGCCGTAGAAACAGGCGACGTGGAGGTTGCGCGCCTGCGCCAGCGGGCGAATGGCGTCGGCCACCTGCGTCGCGAGTTCCCGCGTCGGCACCAGGACGAGGGCGCTGGGGCGCCGCGGCGCCCCCTTGCGGGCCAGCGTCGCCAGGGGGATGCCGAACGCGAGCGTCTTGCCAGAACCTGTCGGTGCACGGCCGCACAGATCTCGACCGGCCATCGCGTCCGTGATGGTGAGGGATTGGATTGGGAAGGCGGCGGTCAAGCCGCGTTTGGCGAGCGCGCGAGAGATCCTCCGCGGCACGCCGAGTTCGGTGAAGGTGGTCATGTGGTTGTGTGATTCCTTGCGCGGCCTGCCGGCGGGCAGTCATGCGCGTACGGACGTCCCGCACGCGGGCGTGGGCGGCCGGTTCGGATGGCCGCACTGGGAAAACACGCCCGTACATCAGAAGCGACGGTGTCACATCGCGACTCGAGGTCCGGCGCCTGAAAACGTTGCGGGTGCGGCGCGCGTGTTCGTGACGCCTTGACGTCACTTCCGCAACGGTAGCGGTACGCGGCGACAACCGCCACAATCGAGCACTTAGCTTAGGAGCGTTTGAGCACCACGACTGCGATGTCATCGCGCGGCGCACCGCGCTGGAACGACACGACGTCGTTGACAATCTCCTCGGCCGCGGAGGATGCGGTCCCTGCCGCGTGTGCCGTCAAGGCGGCGGCGAGGCGGTCGTCGCCGTAGTACTCCCCGTTGTTGCGACCTTCAGTGACGCCGTCGGTGAAGAAGCACAGCACTTCACCGCGTTGCAGCTCGAACGCCACCTCGGAGAACTCCGGTCGCTCCAGCACCCCGATCAGATCACCTAGTTCCCCGACGGCCGAGGTGGCGCCTTCCGAAGTGACACGGAGCGGGGGTGCATGCCCGGCGATCGCCAACGTCACCCTGACCGGCCGGTCCGGCAGCGTCTGGATCCGGGCATAGGCGACGGTGCAGAAGCGGTCCTCATCGCTGCTGCGTAGCGCCTGGTTCAACGTTGTGAGCACCGCCGCAGGAGCCGGCGTCTGCATGGCTGCCGTGCGCACCGTGTGTCGGGCGAGCGCTGTGACCCGCGCGGCGAGGACACCCTTTCCGCGGACGTCCCCCAGCACGACCACCCAATCGTGGTCGGCGGTGGCGAAGACGTCGTAGAAGTCGCCGCCGACCTCGTCCCCGCCGCCGGCCGCCCTGTACACAGCACCGATCTCCAGCCCCGGGATGGACGGGGGCTCCGGCGGGATGAAGCTGGCCTGCAACGTCCGTGCGAGTTCTCGGGCACGCGCTTCGGACTCCTCGGCGCGTTGACGTGCCCGCAGCAGTTCCCGCTCGTATTCGCGCCGCTGACTGGCGTCGAACACAGATGTGCGGATATAGGCGATATGGCCGTCGGAATCCGTCTTGACGACCGAGTTCACCAGCGCCGGCAGCCGACGACCGTCGGAGCAGACGATCTCGATCGCTATTTCGCGCACGCCTTGCTGCATCCGCAGCAGTGGTGCGTAGTGCGTCTCGTAGAAGATCCGGTCGCCGGCCGGGAGCATCGTCTGGAAGCGACGACGGCCCACAAGCTCCTCGCGCCGATACCCCGTCCACCGCAGGAATGTCTCGTTGACCTTCGCGATCGTCCCGTCGGGCAACGTCGACAGGTACCCGCACGGGGCGTTCTCGTACAGATCCTCCGCGCTGTCCTCGAGCAGGGCCGCGAACGGGTCGTGCCTGGTGTCTGGTTGCTCGTCGGACGCCACGGGCTATAGGAACGACCTGATCGCGGCGATTGTCTCGTCCGGCGCGCTGAGATTTGGGCAGTGGCCGCTGGCCGTGAGCCGGACCAGGCGGCTGTCCGGGATGTGATCGCGGACGTACGCACCCACCACATCGGGCGCGATCATGTCGTCGGAGCATTGCAGCACCAGTGTCGGGACTCGGACCCGTGTCAGGTCAGCACGGTTGTCCGAGAGGAACGTCACACGGGCAAACTGCCGCGCGATCTCCGGATCGGTGCGGCAGAAGCTGTTGGTGAGTTCTTCCGACAGGTCTGGCCGGTCCTCGTTCCCCATGATCACCGGGGCCATCGCGCTGGACCAGCCCAGATAGTTGCTGTCCAGGGACTCCAGTAGCCCCTGGATATCCTCGGCCGTGAATCCGCCGACGTAGTCACCGTCGTCCACGTAGCGCGGCGACGGGCCGACCAGCACCAGTTTCGCGAACACATCCGGCTGCGCGGCCGCCGCAAGAACACCGATCATTGCGGCGACAGAGTGGCCGATGAACACCACGTCGTGCAGATCGAGTTCGCGGCAGATCTCGAGCACGTCGTCTGCGTATCCCTGGAGCGACGAGTACTTCTCGCTGGAGTAGGCGGACAGGTCCGACCCGCCGGCGCCGACATGATCGAACACCACGACACGGTGTGTGTCAGTGAACGCCGGTGTCACAAACCGCCACATGTGCTGATCGCAGCCGAACCCGTGCGCGAACAGCAGCGGCTGCGCCGACTCGACCCCCGTCATCGTCACGTTGTTGCGGGTCACAACGGTCATTTGGGAACGATACCCTCTGCCCTTCGCCGAATGAGGGCGCCGACGGTTCCGGACATCACAGCGAGGTCACATGATGCAGCGATCGTTCTCGCTGACCCCCGCCGAGGTCGACCTCGTGTTCCACGCGCTCCGGTACTACGCGGCCGACCTCGTGCAGGCGTTCGTCGAGGACGACGAATCGCCGCTGCTCGACGATGCGGTTCGGGCGCGTGACCTGGCCGCGCGACTGCAGGAGTGGCTTCTGGTCAATCATCAGTCGCTCGTGCGCGACAGCGGTTGACGAGGCGGCTGCCCCGTGCCGCGCGTCCTACGTAGCGCTCCGGACGGCGTCGTCGGTGGTGACCACCGTCGCGAACTCGCCGTGCAGGTTCGCTCCCGTCACCCGTCGCAACTCCTCGGCGGTGATCAGGCCGCCGTCGGCTGCGGCGCGGTCGAACGTGTGGGTCGCGTCGAGGACGAACGCGACGTCGTAGCCGAGATTGCCCGCCATCCTGGCGGTTGTGTCGCAACAGTGGTTCGTCGTGATCCCGCAGATTGCCAGGCGCGAGATGTCAGTGGCCTTCAGCCATGCGTCGAGATCCGGGGTTCCGTAGAAGCATGAGTTCACGGACTTGGTTACCAGCAGGTCCGGATCCCCGCTGACGACGTCTTTGAAGGCGTTCCCGGCCGCCCCAGGCGCCAGGGGCGACCCCGGTTCACGGGAGTCGTGGCGCACGAACACGACTGGGTCGCCCCTGTCGCGCCACGCGTCGATCAGGCGCGCGATGTTCGCCTCGCACGACGGGTTGTCACGGCGCCCCCAGTAGGGGTCGTCGAACCCGCGTTGCACATCGACGACGATCAGCGCGCGTGTCACCGGTGCCTCCTGTGTCCCTGTCGCCAGCGTAACCGGGAGCCCGTCGAGCTGGAACATAGCCGGGTAAGAGGTAAGGGACCCGGTCGCCCGGGCCCCTTCCCCCGTTGCTGCGTCGGCGGGGGGCCTCTAGCCCGCCTCGGCCCACAGACCCTCGGCGACCTGTTCCCACAGGCCCTCCGGGTGGCTGCGGTACAGCGGCTCGGTCGTGAACAGGGTGACGTTGGCACCTCGCGCCTGGCCGCTGACGATGACCGGCTGGCCGGCCGCCGTAGCGCCTCCGATCCAGTGGCCGGCCAGCAGGAACGAGCCGGTGCCGAGACGCTGGTCAATCCGGACATCCGTGCCCGGGTTGGTGAACCAGCGTGGTGCCGATACGAACGACACCCCCAGCGCGTCACCGGTGATCGGCGAGGTGGCGTGGTTGTCTACGGTCACGATGCCGTTGGCCCTGCCGGGGCCGGCCGCCGTCGACAGGTTGCCGCCCGTGGCGCTGCGCAGCAGAGCCGCGTCGTTGTTGAACGTCACACCTCTTATGCCCCGCCCGACGACGGCACCGCCGTCGGCCAGCCACTCCGAGAACGCGGTCACCCTGTCGCCCGTCAGACCGTTCGGGTTGAACGACGTCGTCGAGACGTACATGGCGTCGAAGTCGTCGAAGGTGTACGCCGCGTCATTGAAGCCGCCGTGCGTGACACGCTGGATTTCGAAACCCATGCTGCGCAGCGCGTATGCCTCGTCGTTGTTCGTCGAGACACCGACACGCAGCCGGTCGACAGGGGTCGTCACCTCCCCTGCCTTGGCCGGCCCCAGGTTGGTGAAGTGGACCCCGAACGTGCGTGCCGCTTCGGTCACCGCCGAACGGGCGGAACCGGGAACGACGAACACGCCGTCGTCGCGGCGACTCAGCGCAACGGTCTCCGCGAGCCAGTTCACGGCGCGGACGTCCGCAGGCGAGTCGACTTCGAAGCCGTACCGGCTGACCTTACCCGGCGCGACCGAACCCACGTGTCCGGCCGACGTGATGTCGCGCAGAACTCCCTCCTCCAGCGCTCCGTCCTGAACGACCTCGAAGTCGGCGCCCCACAGCTCGCCCTGGCTCCACGCGGAGATGTCGTACATCGTGGGGAAGTTCTCGGTCACGTCACGGCCGGTGTACAGCAGCGCATACGCCACGGCCCGCTTGGCCTGGTGCATATCCACCACGTACGAGCCCTGGCGGTACTCCACACCGTCGAGGGTGAATCCGCTGTGGGCGCGCTTCACCTCGACGTCGTTGTCGATGAGGAACTGCGCGAGTCGGGCCGCCGCGTTGTCGCTGCGCTGGCCGCGACCCAGCGGAATGACGTAGGCGTCCGGGAAGTCCTGCAGGAACGTCTCGGCGTTGTCGACGTTGTAGCCCTGAAAGACGCCGTTGCGCGCAAGAGACAGCGACAGCTCGTCGTCGATAGGACGTGAGCTTTCGCCGTGCTCGCCCCGGCGGAAGATCTCCAGCTGGTCGGCCAGAAGATCGTCGCTGGCGGAATTGACGTACTCGAGGTTGCCCTCGTACGCAGCACGGGCCACGGCGGTGTTGATGCGCGTCCGCTCGTGGCGCTCGGGAACCGTCAGCGCCGTGCTGCGCGGGTTGAGCGGGATCTCGATGGTGTGGCCGACCGCGCCGTGCAGCATCGCGTACATCGGCGTGAAGATCGGCGGCCAATCGTCCCAGCCGGACAGGTCGTCACGCCACGGCATGTCCACGCGGCGGCCACCGTCGGGCGTGGCGCAGGTGGCGCGCGTCTCGCCTGTGGCGATCACGGCCTGCTCCATGGTCAGCGCGTTGCGGATGGCCTGGCGGATGTACAGGTCGTACTCGTATGCCTCGCCGTGGGGTCCTGTCGTCGGCTCGATGAGCGTGCACGTCACGTAGCCATGCAGGTCGATCATGGTGAGCGGGTTGTAGCGGATGAGCTGGTCGCGGACGGCGCGGACCTCGGGCTGTGACTGCGTGACAAAGTCACGGTTCACGTCGAAGCCCTCGCTGTTGGCCCGCACCCCGTTCACACGGCCGTCCGGGTTCATCGAGATCACGACGGCGATGACGTGCTCGTCCAGCAGCTCGACGACCTCCTCCTCGTCGGAGTTCGCCAGGACGTCGAGAACCTGGAACGCACCGTCGGTGCCCTCCCACTCGTTGCCGTGGATGTTGTTGTTGGCAAGCAGGGGGGTCTTCCAGTTGTCGTAGGCGCCGGCCTCGAACGCCGCCACGGCGGCGTCGGGATCATCGGTCCGCAGATCCGACAGGCGCTGCCACTCGGTCCACTCGGTGTCGCTCATAGGCGATGTCGCCACCGCCATGTACAGATTCCGGTCCTGGGTGGACTTCCCGATGATCTCCACGCTGATGCGGTCACTGTCCTGCAGAGCGCGCAGCCTGGCGGGGAACTCGTGGTATGGGATGAGGTTGAGGGGGATGGACGCGTCGTTGTTGTCGACGGGGACATCCAAGATCTCGTCGTTGCGAGGCTGCGCGGGCAGTTTGCGGCTCGGAGCTGGCTGCTCGACCGGCTTCCCGACGGTGTTGTTCCAGTGGCCCCGCTCGTCGGGTTCACGCCCGAGCGGCGTGTCCTGCTGGGCGACGGCGGCCGGTGCAGCCGTCAGCGTCAGCAGCAGCGCGCCCAGGACGGCGACGACGCGGCGGGAGAAAAGGACGCGCCCGCGGGCACGCCGACGTTCGGTGACAGGAGAGATCGAGTGCACAGATACTCCTTGCGCGGTGAGGTGAGAGGTCCCCCGACAGGACCCCGTGAAAGTACGGCGGATGCGGAATGTAACGGCAAGTGTTTGGCAGAACCACTAATCCTCGAACGGCTGAAATGAGCCGTCGCCAGACCTGCGGAAGCCGCTGCCATGAGCCGCGGGGCGATGACCCGTGCCAACCTCGCCCCGGCTGGCCAGGCATCCCTGCCAAGGTCGAAACCAGTGCCGCCGTGTGACCGGATCAACCTGGCGCCTCGAGCGCGAAGCCCTCCGTCGGCTGAGCTGTGACAGCTTCGTCCAGCAGGCTCTCGCGTATCAGTGGGGACACAGCTCGTCAGCTTCGAGCATGAAGTGCAGGTCGATCAGTCGTCCAATGTCAGCGGGGATGGCTGCGACGTCTCGCGGTGTCGGGCGGTTTCCATGGCGGCTCCTGTCGGGATGCGCTCACTGTGGGCCGTGTCCGTTGACGCTGCGTTTGCGACCGTGTTGACCCACGCCGGCCGCGCACGACCCCATCCGCAGCCAGGGCTTGACCCGCGTCCACCAACAAGCCTGCGGCCCGCGCCTTGTTCGAGCCGCAGGCTGTGACCGTCTTTGACCAGCAACGACGTCACTGACCAGACGTGGCCTGTCGCAACGCGTCCCGCAAGCGGCGCCCGCTCACGGCACCGCGTTCAGTCGTGGATCGCCCCGGGCGCTTCGGCGGGCTGTACACCACCGCGGCGTACCTGCCGTGGTGCGAGGAGGGCATTGAGCTCGCCTCCGACGAGGATGGCGAACCCGGTGAGGAAGACCCACAGCATCAACGCCAGCAGGGTGCCGACGACCCGGCCGACCAGGGCCACGGCCTCGTCAGAGGCCTCCACTTGCGGGGCTGCACCACCACCGGCCTCCAGGTACAGACGCAAGCCGACCGACGCCAGAGTCCACAGGACCACGCCGAGCAGTGCTCCGGGAAGGCAGTGCCGCCAGCGGTTTTCGACGTTGGGCCCGTAGCGGTACACGGCTGACAGGAAGGCGACCATGATCGCCAGCAGCACCGGCCAGCGGAATACGGACCACAGGAAGGCGAACACATCCCCCAGACCGAGCCGCTCGGCGACGGACTCGCCTGTGCCGAGCAGCGGTCCGAGCACCATCAGCAGCAGTGTGGCGACCACCACCACGACGAACCCCAACGCGAACGCGACGGCCAGGAGCCGCTGAGCCAGCAGCCCGCGTGCCTCCGCCACTCGGTACGCCAGGTCCAGCGAGCGTATGGTCGCGGTGAAGACCCGGCTGGCCAGATAGAGCGTCACCACGAGGCTGGTCGCGGCCAGCCCTCCCTGCTCGGCGCGCAGCAGTCCCCCGATGAAAGGGTCCACGACCTCCTCGGTCAGCTCAGGGTTGAACACGACCGAAAGCGCCCCGACGATCGCGTCCTGGCCCCGCTGCAGTTCGGCCGTGCCCACCAGCGCCTCCGCGTATCCCAGGAGCGCGCTGATGCTGATGACGAGCGGGAAGAAGGACAGCAACGCCCAGAAGGCCATCTCGGCAGCGAGTCCGGTGACGCGATCCTCGACCGTGTTGTGAGCGAGGTCGACTGCCAGCACCCATGGGTTGCGGCCGCGGACGCGGTGCGGACGGTCGTGCGCCCGATCTCGGACGCGATCGAACAGGGTGCGGTCAGCCAACAGCGGGGGCGACCAATGCGTCGCCGGGGGCCACGTTCGCCTGTGAGTGCACACGATAGGTGTAGCGCTTCACGTCGCGGGCGGTGACCGGAATTTTCGTCACCCTCGCCGATGGCGGGTTGACGACGCACCACGGGGCCCGTGCTACTACCTGAACCGGTGGACTCCAGCAAACTGGTTCGGGAGCAGTCGACGCTCGGGTGCCGCCGCGGCATCCTGGGTAGCAGCGACTGCAACGTGAGGTTGCCATGCGACGGCTACGCCAAGATGCCAACCACCTCATCAGTGCGGGGCTGTTCCTGGTCGCGTTGGCCGCGATCCTCACGGGCGTCATCGCCGACCTGTGGGACCTCAACGACTTCCGCTGGCACACCTACGCCGGCTATGTGATGACGGCGTTCGCCCTGGCGCATGTCGCGCTGAATTGGCGCAAGATTCTGGCCTATGCCCGGTTCCGTTTGCGTCGTAGCCGGCCGAACACATCCCCACCACGGCCGCGCCCGAAGGCCCTGCCGCACGGCCCGCTGACACCCGCGGTCGTCGGTCGTGCCGCCGGCGGCGCGCTGCTGTCTCGCCGCGGCGTGTTGGGCCTTGGAGTCGGTGGCCTGGTCGGCGTTGTAGCCGGGCGCGGGCTGCGCCCGCCACCGGTGATCCCCGGTGGTGCGGACGTCGGCGTCGTCTACCACGAGTGGAGCAAGCCAGGCGTTCTTGACGCAATCGGAACAGTCGCGGACTGGGGGAAGCGCCCGCCCCAGTACAAGCAGTATCCGGACGCGAACATCGTCGTCTTGCCTGAGCCGAACCTCGCGGGCCAGACCCTCGTCGAAGACGCGATCGTCGAACGCCACTCGACGCGCGACTACTCGGGCGCGCCGATGAGCCCCGAGGAACTGTCGCAGGTGTTGTTCCTGACCGCGGGCATGACGCGCTCCGGCCGGCGGACTCACCCGTCGTCGGGTGCGCTGTATCCGATCGAGGTCTACCCCGTCGTCCACAACGTCCAGAGCGTCCCGCAGGGCGTCTACCACTACGGCATCCGCGACCACGCCCTCGAACGTGTGCGTTCCGGCGACTTCCGAGTACCCGTCGTACGGCAGGGATTGCTGCAGGAGTTCCTCGGGGAGTGCAACGTCGTCTTGTTCCTCACGGTCATCTTCCAGCGCATGCGCTTCAAGTACCGCGACCGCACCTATCGCTACGGGCTCATCGAAGCGGGCCACCTCGGGCAGAACGTCTACCTCGCCGCCGAGTCGATGGGCCTGGGCGCGTGCGCCATCGGGGCCTTTCTCGATGACGAAATGAACCGGATGCTGGGGGTCGACGGCCGGAACGAGGCCGCCGTGTACATGCTCAGCGTCGGAAAGGTCTGAACCCCGCCGCACGCCGCGCAACGGCATTCCCCCGGCCGCCCGTGTTCTCGCCAGTTGGGTGTGCACCCCTACCGGATCGAACGGGGCTTCAGCCCAACTTTCCGATGATCGTCCGCATCTCGTCGGCGTCAAACGCTCGCATGCTGGTGGTCCGGACGTTGCCTTCGGAACTGACCGCCAGCGCGAATGCGGTTGCGGTCTCGTCATCTGGGAACTCGGAGATGGCAACTAGGTCATAGGGGCCGACGGTCCAGTAGAGCGCCGTCTGGGTGCCACCGAGGCGCTGCGCGACATCGGCGACGGCGTCGGCGCGGTCAACCGTGCCGCGAAAGTCCCGCACGCCTTGGTCAGTCCAGTTCACCAGAGCTACGTAGGTCGCCATGGAACCCCTCCTCCACGCATCGGTGCCGGACCGATCCGTCGGTCCGTGCAAAGGGCAAGCTTGAGCAGCCCAAGTCCATTGCCATCGTGCGCCTACTGCTGCCCTCCGATCAAGACGTTCGGCGGACTTCCCCTGGCTTCACACCCCAACCGTGAGTTGTGATACTGCCCGGATGACTGACTCGGATCCGAAGGCGGACCTCCACCGGTATCTGCAGGCCGGCCGCGATGCTGCGCTCTGGAAGCTCGACGGGCTCTCGGAGTACGACATCCGCCGCCCTGTGGTACCGACCGGCACGAACCTGCTCGGGTTGATCAAACACCTGGCTGGCGTCGAATTGGGATATTTCGGCGAGACCTTCGGCCGGCCGTTCGGCGAGGCGCCGTCATGGTTGGCCGATGACTCTGAGCCCAACGTGGACATGTGGGCCACTGCCGAGGAGTCGCGCGAGCAGATCGTCGGCTTGTATCACCGGGCTTCAGCGCACGCAGACGAGACGATCAACACCCTGCCAGTCGATGCCATCGGCCACGTGCCGTGGTGGCCGGACGACCGCAGCGTCGTCACGCTGTACCAGATCCTGGTGCACGTGACCGCGGAAACCCACCGCCACGCCGGTCACGCCGATGTCGTGCGGGAACTCATCGACGGGGCCGTTGGGTTGCGCGAGGGCAACGACAACATGGCGCCGGGCGATCGCCAGTGGTGGGAGTCCTACCGCAGTCGGCTCGAGCGTGTGGCGCAGCAGGCCGGTCAGAAATAGACATCGCCGCGTCGGGTAAGGAACTGCGAAGCCCACGACACATCATCGGCGTGAGGCGACTCGTGCTGCTGCTGCCGCCCCTTTAGGGAGATTCCGCGCGCACGTCGCACATCGGTCCTCTAGGGTCGTACGGGCGCAAACCACCGTCCCCGGATGCCAGAGAGGATCTCATGCTTGCCCGCTGGCTGGCCCTGTTCGTCGTCTTGCTGCTGGGACTGGCTGCTTGCGGAGGGGGTGAGCCGGTCGACGTCGACGGCGACGAGAGCGCCGATGCCGGCGGTGACGAGGTCGCCGGGGGCACGCTGATCGCCGCCATCTCAGGCGAGCCCGACCAGCTCGATCCTCACCAGACCTCTGCCTACGCCAGCTTCCAGGTGCTCGAGAACGTCTACGACACGCTCGTGCAGCCGACCGAGGAGCTGGAGTTCGAACCGGCCCTGGCTACGGAGTGGCAGGTGAGCGACGACCAGCTGACGTGGACGTTCACGCTGCGCGAGGGAGTGTCGTTCCACGACGGTTCCGACTTCACCGCCGACGACGTCGCGTTCTCGTACAACCGGATCATCGACGAGGAACTGGCCAACGCGTACCGCTTCACGTCGGTCACCGAGGTGCGGGCGGCTGACGACATGACAGTCGAGATCGAGGTGGACCGCCCGACACCGAATCTTCTGGCGAACATCGGCGCATTCAAGGGCATGTCCATCGTTCCGGAGGAGTTCGACGACGAGATGGCGTCGAGCCCGGTGGGCACGGGACCGTTCCAGTTCGAGTCGCACAGCGAAGGCCAGAGCATCGAGCTGTCGGCCAATCCCGAATACTGGGGCGACGGTCCATCTCTGGACGGTGTGACGTTCCGGTTCATCAGTGAGGGCACCGTTGCGCTCACCAACCTGCAGGGTGGCGAGGCGCACTGGACCGACAACATCCCGCCACAGCAGATCGAGCAGCTGTCGGACGACGACAGCCTCGTGCTGGAGTCCGTTCCGAGCACCGACTACTGGTACTTCGCGGCGAACCAGACCCGTGAGCCGTTCGACAAGCCCGAGGTGCGCCAGGCGCTTGCGTGGGCCATCGACCGCGAGGCCGTCACGTCAGCCGCCAAGTTCGACGCGGCGACGGTGAACCAGACGGCGATTCCGGAGGGGTCGGCCTTCTACACCGACTACGCGCCTTACGAGCACGACCCGGACCGGGGGCGCGAGCTGTTGAAGGAAGCCGGCGTCGAGGACCTCGAGGTCGAGCTGATGGTCACCGACGAGTACCCCGAGACGGTCCAGGCCGCGCAGGTGCTGGAGACCCAGTGGGGAGAGGTCGGTATCAGCACGAACATCCGGACACTGGACTTCGCGACCTGGCTGGACGAGCAGGGCGAGGGCAACTTCGACGTGTTCATGCTCGGCTGGCTCGGTAACATCGACCCCGACGACTACTACTACGCCCAGCACCACTCCGAAGGTGGCTTCAACTTCCACGGCTACGCCAACTCCGAGGTCGACGACCTGCTGGACCAGGCGCGAGAGGAGACCGAGGACGATGCCCGCAAGGAGCTGTACGACGAGGCGGTGCAAATGATTGTCGACGAAGCGAGCTACGTGTACCTGTACAACCCTGATGTCGTGCAGGCGTGGGTACCCGAGGTCGAGGGATACACCGTGCGGTCCGACCGCGCGATCCGATTCGAGAACGTGGCCTTGAACCAGTAGCGGCCGTTGGCGAGCTACGTCGTCCGACGCGTCGCCCAGGCGCTGGTTGTGCTCCTGGGCGTCAGCGTCGTGGTGTTCGCCCTCGTCCACCTCGTGCCGGGTGATCCCATCCGCGTGTCGATGGGGACGCGCTTCAATCCTGATGCGTACGAGGCGCTGCGGGCGCGGGCCGGGTTCGACCTGCCCCTGCCGGTGCAGTACGGCCGCTACCTGGCCAACGCGGCGGCGGGTGACCTGGGCGTGAGCTTCCGCAGTGGCGATCCTGTCACCACGACGCTGCTCGGTCGTCTGCCGGCGACGCTGTCGTTGGCGGGATCAGCCCTGCTCGTCGCCCTGCTCATCGCGGTTCCGCTTGGCATCTTCTCGGCGATCCGGTCCGGCTCGAAGCTGGACTACGTCGCGACAGTGTTCAGTCAGGCGGGTATCTCGCTCCCGGACTTCTGGATGGCGATCCTGCTCATTCTGCTGTTCTCCGGCGTACTCGGCTGGCTGCCGCCGTCGGGCTACGTGTCACCCCTGGCCGATCCCATCGGTTGGCTCAGCCACCTGGTATTGCCGGCGATCACTGTCGGGGTGGTGTCGGGATCGATCCTCACGCGGTTCGTTCGATCCTCGGTGCTGGAGTCGCTGGGCGAGGACTACACCCGCACGGCGCGCTCCAAAGGACTGCACGAGCGCACGGTCGTCACGCGGCACGTCCTGCGCAACGCGCTCGTCCCGATCATCACCGTGACCGGACTGCAACTGGCGTACCTCCTCGGCGGCGTCATCATCGTGGAGGTGATCTTCGCCTGGCCCGGCCTGGGCCAGCTCGCCTTGCTCGCGGTGCAGAGCCGGGACTATCCCGTGCTGCAGGGGACGGTGTTGCTCGTCGCCGTGGTGTTCCTCCTCATCAACCTCATCGTCGACCTGCTCTACGCGGCGGCCGATCCCAGAATCCGGTACAAGTGAGCGCCGAAACCGCCACCGAAGCCGGCGCGCCGGTCGAAGAGCACGCCCCCCGATGGCGTGTCCTGTTGTCAGCGGTGATGGCAAACCGGCTCGCGCTGTTCGGGTTGGTTGTGCTGGGGCTGCTCGTCATGGCTGCCGTGCTCGGCGAGCGGCTGGCACCGTATCCGCCGAATGCGGCCGACGTGCCCGAGCGGTTGCGGCCCCCGAGCCTTCGGCACCCATTCGGCACCGACGAGCTCGGCCGCGACGTGTTCAGCCGGGTGCTCGTGGCCGCCCGCGTCTCGCTGCAGGTCGGATTCATCGCAGTCGGGATCTCTCTGGCTGCAGGGGTTCTGCTTGGTCTGATCGCAGGGTTCTACGGGCGCTGGATCGACGACGCGATCATGCGAGTAACCGACATGCTCTTCGCGTTCCCGGCGATCCTGCTGGCCATCGCGATCCTGGCGGTGCTCGGTCCTGGCATCGCCAATGCCATGATCGCCATCGGCATTGTGTACACGCCGATCTTCGCGCGCATCACCCGCGGCAGCGTGCTGTCGGTGCGGGAGCGGGTCTTCGTGACCGCGGCGCGTTCGCTGGGGGCGAGCGACCTGCGGTTGGTGACCCTGCACGTGCTGCCGAACGTGCTGGCACCCATCATCGTGCAGACGTCGATCAGCCTGGCGTTCGCAATCCTGTCCGAGGCAGCGCTGTCGTTCCTCGGGTTGGGGGTCCAGCCGCCCGACCCGTCCTGGGGGCGGATGCTGGCCGAGGGTCGCGGCTTCGTTCAGCAGGCGTGGTGGATGGGGGTGTTCCCCGGAGCGGCCATCTTCGTCACGGTCCTGGCGTTCAACCTGCTTGGCGACGCCCTACGAGACGCGCTCGACCCCCGGCAGCGATCGGCCATCGAGTCGCGGGGCCTGACGGCATGACGGGTCATAACGGTCAGCGGGTCCTGGAGGTCCACGATCTGCAGGTCCGGTTCGGCACGCGCCGAGGAGCGGCTCATGTCGTCAACGGGATCAGCTACACCCTCGACGCCGGCGAGACGCTGGCGATCGTCGGCGAGTCGGGCTCCGGCAAAAGCGTCAGCAGCCTCGCTCTGATCGGTCTGGTGCCGCAGCCGCCGGGACGCGTGACAGGCACTGTGCGGTTCGGCGAGCGAAACCTGGTCACCTGTTCTTCGGAGGAGCTGCGCCATGTCCGCGGCAACGACATCGCGATGATCTTCCAGGATCCGATGACCTCGCTGAACCCGGTGCTGACCATCGGGCGGCAGCTGACCGAGGGGATGCAACTGCACCTGCAGCTCGACGACCGTGCGGCCCGCCGGCGCGCGATCGAGCTGCTGGACCGCGTCGGCATTCCGTCCCCGGACCGCCGTCTGGGCGACTATCCCCACCAGTTCTCGGGCGGGATGCGCCAGCGAGTGATGATCGCGATCGGACTGGCGTGCGACCCGGTGGTCCTCATCGCCGACGAACCCACGACAGCCCTTGACGTCACGACGCAGGCGCAGATCGTGGAGCTGGTCGACGATCTGCGGCGCGATACCGGCATGGGTGTCATATGGATCACCCACGACCTCGGCGTGGTCGCCGGCATAGCCGATCGGGTGGCGGTCATGTACGCGGGGCAGATCGTGGAGACCGCCCAGGTCGACGCGCTGTACGAGCATCCGCGCCACCCGTACACGCAGGGGCTTCTGGGGTCGCTGCCGGTGCTGGGCCAGCCGGAACGGGAGCTCGCCACGATCCCGGGCCTGCCACCCGATCCCGTTCACCTGCCTTCGGGCTGCCCGTTCTGGCCGCGCTGTCCGCAGCGACTCGACGAGCGGTGCGAGACGGAACGTCCCCAGCTGCGCGACACCGGCGAGGGCAATCTGGTCGCCACGTTCTACGAGGCGAAACCGGCGTCGGAGGCCGTGTCGTGAGCGATGTGAGCAGTGTCAGCGCTGGTCGCCGAGACGCGAACAAGGTGCTGCTGGAGGTCGATGACCTCGCCGTCTGGTTCCCGGTGAAGTCTGGGCCGTTGCGTCGTGAGAAGGAGCAGCTTCGCGCCGTCGACGGCCTGACGTTCGAGGTCCGCAGCGGCGAGACGCTTGGCCTGGTGGGGGAGTCCGGCTGCGGCAAGTCAACCACCGGCATGGCGCTGCTCGGCCTCGAGAAGGCGACGCGTGGGCGGGTCGTGTTCGATGGGCGGGAGGTGACCGGGACGTCGCGCCGCCAGCTGCGCCCGCTGCGGCGGCGGATGGCAATGATCTTCCAGGATCCGTACGGCTCGCTGAACCCTCGCCGCACGATCGGTGAGAGCGTGGCCGAGCCGCTGGCGATCCACGGGCTGTACAAAGGCGGGCAGCGAGCCGGGCGCGTGGCCGAGCTGCTAAGGCTGGTTGGTCTCAGTCCTGACTATCGCAACCGGTATCCTCACGAGTTCTCCGGCGGGCAGCGTCAGCGGGTCGGCATCGCTCGGGCGCTGGCGACTGAGCCCGACTTCGTCGTCTGCGACGAACCGATCGCATCCCTGGACGTCTCCATCCAGGCGCAGATCCTCAACTTGCTCGATCGCCTGCAGCGCGAACTCGGCCTGACCTACCTGTTCATCGCCCACGACCTGTCGGCGGTGCAGCACATCGCCGACCGCATCGCCGTGATGTACCTGGGTCGCATCGTCGAGCTGGCGGATGCCAAGGGGCTCGGGGAGGATCCGAAGCACCCGTACACACGGGCGTTGCTGTCCGCAGTCCCGCTTCCTGACCCGAAGAGGGAGCGGCAGCGCAAGCGCATCCTGCTCGAAGGCGATCTGCCGTCGCCGTTGAACCCCCCGACTGGGTGCAACTTCCGCACGCGGTGCCCGGACCGCTTCGAGCCCTGCCCGGAGATCGATCCGACCCTGCAGAAGGCTGATGACCACCTGGTAGCGTGCCACCTCCACGGCGTAGTTGGCGAGCCGGTGGACGCGTCGGCCGAGTGACGTCCCGCGTGGCCGGTCCGTCGAGGCGCGGCGAGCGACTGCGGCGATTTGCCGAGCGGCTCGCGGCGGGTGAGATCGACGCCCACGGCGAGGTCGACCCCCTCCAGCCCGCAGTTTGTGCGCAGCTCAAAGCTGCCGGAGCGCCCGCCTGCCAGGGGGAAAGAACCTCGATGAACCCATCGGCAGGCGAGGGCGGCGCGGTCTCGGCCGTGTCAGCGGCGAACGCGAACTGCACGGAGAGCACCGCAGGGTGCGGGCGATGTTCCACCGACTCACCACGGAGCCTGGGGTGCGCACACACCTCGCGCACAGCATGACCGTCCGTCGAACATCGACGGGGGGGGGGTCGTGCACGTGTGTCGCGATCTCGGGGTACCGGATGTGCTCGTTCCAACCGGCGTCCATGGTCGGTGGCGAGCGTCGCTGGCAGGGCGACAGCGACCTCAAGCGGCGAGGTCGTCGGCGCCCGACCGCAGCGCAGCGACGAGCTGGTCGCCATGACGGGCGAAGGACTCCACCGGAGCGCTCAGACCGATGGCCCACCACGGATCGTCAGCGAGTCCGGTGGCCACGAGAAGCGCCGCACAGGCGATCCCCTCGCGATACTGCGCGACCTCGGTGAACGCACCCTTTCGGCTGTGCGACAACTCGATCTCGAGCGCGTCGACCTCATCGATGGTCGCACTGGTGAACCGGCGCATACCCGTGTCGGCCAGATATTCGCGGCGCGTCTTCACCGGCAGGGTCGACAGCAGCGCCTTGCCCAGGGCGGTGGCGTGGGCGCCCTCATCGAAGCCGGGGATGAGGTCCTCGACCCGAGGAGACTGTGGTGCTTCCATGACCTCGGTGATGGTGATTCGGCCTGCCGCGAATCGGGCCAGATACGCCGTGTGGGTCGTGTTCTGGGCTATCGCGCGCAGGACCGCCTCGACCTTCGGCGGACGCGACAGCGCGACGTGCAGCTCGCGGAACCGGTCGGCGATCTCCAGCCCCAGGACGTAATCGCCGTCGTCGCGACGAAACAGATAGCCCTCGTAACCGAGGGTGCGTAGCAGGTGGTAGGTCGTCGACAGCTTCAGCCCGCACCGGCGAGCCACGGCCTTTGGACTGAGCCCGTGGGGCGCCGCGCCGACCACCTCGAGGATTCGAAGTGCTCGGGAAACGCTTTGGATGAGATCAGAAGGCGGATCCATGGCGGTCCCCTTGTGCCTTTCACCATATGAGAACCGGGCTCTTGCCGGAAGCCCCTGCTCGCTGTTGGTTTCGGGTCGGGAAGGAGCGCCGATGGCTGAGACGGAAACGGACCTCGTCATCGAAGCCCTGCGGACCGTGGCGGATCCCTGCTGTCGAGAGCGGGGAATCTCGGTGGTCGACATGGGGCTGCTGCGTGACGTCTGGGTCGATGCCGGCGAGGCGCACGTGGAGCTGCTGCTGACCAGCGGGTGGTGCCCGTTTCAGCTCAACCTCGTAGAGGAGGTCGCCGCCGCCGCCGAGTCGGTCCCCGGCGTCGAGCATGCGTCGGTCCGGATCAGCCTCGACCAGGTCTGGTCGACCGAGCGGCTGTCTGCCGACGCGCGGCGCAAACTGCGCTTCCTTCCCGAGCCCGGCGAGGTCACTGACCGTGACCGCTACGTCGCGCGCCCAATGCTTCCCTCGCTGCTGTCTCCGCCGATCGAAAGGCCGTGACATGATCCGTGACGCGTTCGTGTTCGACGGGGTGGCCCACCCGTTCAACGCCGACCTGAAGAATGCGCTGGGCCCTCCCGGCGAGATGTTCGCCCAGCATCTGTACGCCTTCCACGCCACCCTGACGCCGGAGGGGCAGCCGGTGCTGCCCGCCGAGGAATGGCTGAAGCAGTGGGACATCTCCGAGATCCAGGAGATGGTCTTCGCGCAGTCCGACACCGACATGCTTGTGTCGATGCCACTGCCGCTCACGGACCTGTTTAAGGACGGGCTGGCCCCTTGGGAGGAGTGCGCCGAGCTCGCCGCACGCGACCCGGAGCGGATCGTCTTCTGGGGCACGGTAAACCCCATGGAGGGACGGCGCGCGCTCGACCTCATGGAACGCCAGGTACACGAGTTCGGCGCAAAAGCCTTCAAGTTCTACAACACCCGCTACGACTACGGGCAGCCGATGCCGTGGCGAATGGATGATCCAAGGGTCGCCTTCCCCGTGTTCGAAAAGGCGCAGGAGCTCGGTATCAACCTCATCGGAGTGCACAAGGGCGTGCCGCTCGGCCCGCAGCCAATTGAGCACACGCAGACATGGGACATGGACGGGGCGGCCGCGAACTTCCCCGACATCAACTTCGTCATCTTCCACGTCGGACTGCCGTTCCTCGACGAGACCTGCTGGCAGTTGATCCGCCACCCCAACCTGTACGCGTCGCTCGCGGCCACGATCGACTTCATCGTCCGCGCGCCGCGCCAGTTCGCCGAGGTGCTGGGCAAGCTGCTGTTCTGGGCCGGCGAGGACAAGATCGTCTACGGCAGTGAGGCGCCGATCTTCCACCCACAGTGGGCACTGGAGGCCTTTATGAACTTCCAGATCCCCCAGGATCTCGTCGAGGGCTACGGGTATCCGCAGCTGACCGACGAGGCGAAGCGCAAGATCCTGGGGGAGAACCTCCTGCGTCTGCATGGGATGGACGTCGAGGAGACGAAACGCCACCTGTCAACGGGCGCCTGAGGC
>WHTG01000317.1 GCA_009377835.1 Nitriliruptorales bacterium | reverse complement strand
GACGTGATCAACAAGCGAGCCAGGATCCTGTTCCTGCTCATCATCTTCTTCCTGCTCACGCTGGTGAACGCGGTGTTCGGCTGGTGATCGCGATCCTCTAGCGGCCTGGCGTTTCATACTGCACGGCGCTGAGGACGAGCTGCGTGAACGGGCTGTGGGGGAGTGGGACCCTGCTGCGGCGGCGTGATGCGCACCGCGACGGCTGCGGGACGTGGAAGGATCGGGCGGCGCCGGACGTCTAATTGCACCGTGAGATCCGATTCGTCTGTGAGCGACGCAGTCACTGGGCGCGACGAAGCCGACTTGGTCGACCGGGCCACCAGGGACCCTGACCAGTTCTGGGCGCTGGTCAAGCCGTACGACCCGGGGCTGCGTGCTCTCGCCTACCGCGTGCTGGACGACCGCGATGTCATGGACGATGTCCTGCAGGAGGCGTACGTCAAGGCGTTCGTCGCCCTGCCGCGGCTGCGGGGCGACGCGACCGTCGGGACCTGGCTGTACCGGATCGTTTACAACGCCTGCATCGACGAGCTGCGGCGCGCCGGCCGCAGACGCCACGTCGCGTTGGACGACGCCGCACACGCCCTGGATCGTGGTGGCGCGGATCCCGCCGACACCGCCGCGGCGCGCAGCGACCTCGCCGCGGCACTGCGCACGCTGCCCGTCGGGCTGCGCGCCGCCGTGCTGCTGGTCGACGCGCAGGGGATGGACTACCGGCAGGCCGCCGACGTGCTAAAGGTGCCCGTGGGGACCGTCGCGTCGCGGTTGAACCGGGCGCGGCGGCTGCTCAGACGTGCGCTCGGGACCACAGTGGAAGGAGGCGGGCGATGACGCGGTTCAAGCCGACGCGGGACGAAGAGCTGGGCGCCGCGCTGCGCGACCTCGACGTCCCCGAGCACCGGCCGGCCTTCCACGCCGAGGTGCGGGCCAGGCTGGAGTCTGCAAAGGCCGCACGCCGGGCCGCGGAGCAGCGCCGCTCCGTGGCCTGGCGGTTCGCGGCAGCGGCGGCAGTCGTCGCCATCGTCGCCTCGGCCGTGGTCGTCGGCGGCACCAGGGACACCGTCGAGATGGCGTCCGCCGCCGAGGTGCGGCAGCGGGTCGTCGCGGCGTGGGCGGCGGCGGACAGCATCGGCGGCACGCTGGTGTTCAACGACCGCCGGACGTCGGACAGAGAGAAGCGGCGCTGGGAGTTCCTGCTCACCGCGCGAGGCGATCTGCGCCTGAGGGACAGGACACGCGGCGGCGCGCTGGCCTACGACGCCGACCGCAACGTGGAACGGTCGCTGAACGTGTCCGAGAGCATCCCGGACAGCGACGTGCTGTTCGCCTCCGAGCGGCGCGGGCTGGCGCCGGGCTGGCCTGACCAGGGGCCGGCAATGGACATCCTCGAGCGGAACCTCGGCGCGGTGGTGCGGGCCCTGGCCGCCGGCGGCGACGCCTCGGTGAAGGAGACGACCTACCGTGGCCGCGCGGCGTGGGTGCTGGACAGCGAGATCCGCGTCAACCTCATCGTGCCCGACGACTCACCCAACCACCTGACGGTCACGGTTGACCAGAAGACGGGTTTCCCCCTGCGAATCATCGCCGCGCACGACGAGCAGGTGCTGTGGACGACGCGCATGGTCGACCTCGAGGTCGACGCGCCGGTC
>WHTG01000277.1 GCA_009377835.1 Nitriliruptorales bacterium | reverse complement strand
TAGGAGACCCGTAGACCGTCGATCGTCAGCATCAGGCTGCCCCCAGGAAGGCCTCGATCACCCGCGGGTCGCGGCGCACCTGGTCGGGCGGGCCACACGCGATGACCTCGCCGAAATCCAAGGCGTATACGCGGTTCGACAGGCCCATCACGAAGTCGACGTCGTGCTCCACGACGATCGCACCGAAGCCCTCGGTTGCGTGCAGGCGAACGAGCAGTCCCGCCAGGCGTTCCTTCTCGCTGGCATTCAGGCCGGCACCCGGCTCGTCGAGGAGCAGGAGCGAGGGCCGGCGCATCAGCGCCCGAGCAACGTCGATCAGCTTCTTGATGCCGTACGGCAGATCCCGTGAGGCGACATCGCACCAGTCCGCGAGGTCCATAGCCGCCAAGAGCTCTTCCGCGCGAGCGTCATGGTGACGCGCCTTCTCGCGACCGCGATGACGTGGTCGATCCCGACCGACGGTCAGGTTCTCGCGGACCGTCAGCGAGTCGAACAGCGCAGGATGCTGAAACGTGCGTCCGATGCCCATGCGTGCCCTACGGTGGGCGGGGAAACGGGTGACGTCGCGGTCCTTGAAGCGAACCCGCCCCTCCTGCGGACGAAGCGCACCGCCAATCGCGGCAAGCAGGGTCGACTTACCCGCGCCGTTCGGCCCGACTAGGCCAACCAGCTCGCGGTCGGCAACTGACAGCTCGATCTGCTGCAGCGCCGTCACCCCGCCGAAGCGGACGACCACCTGGTCAAGAGCGACTGTGTTCATCAGCAGTCCTTCGGGACGAGAACCCGCGAGGCCGAGACGCCGCCGCTGCCCCCGGTACTGGTTCCCGCCGAGCGGCTCGCACGGAGTCGCAGACGCGACGCGATCGAGGCCAGGCCACCCGGCAGGAAAAGGATCAACGCGAGAAGCGAGGCGCCGAAGACGACCTGAGGCAGGGCCGCACCGGCCGACCCGGCCGCGATCGGCACCACCGTTATGAAGGTGGCTCCGAGTACCGCGCCAGCCACCGACTCGATTCCTCCGAGTACCGCGGCAAGCAGCAGGTAGATCGACAGGTAGACGGTGAACGTCTCCGGCGCGATGAAACCCACGGAATAGGCCAGAAGGCTACCGGCAACGCCGGCGAAGCCAGCGCTGATCGTGAAGGCGAGAATCTTATAACGAGCCGGATCGAGGCCCACCGCCGCTGCGGCTGGTTCGCTGTCGCGTACGGCCCGCAACTTTCGCGCGAACTCCGATCTCAACAGCCGGTGCGAGCCGTACACCAACACCGCGACGAGAGGGATGATGACGTAGAAGTTCGTCACCGTGTCCCCGATAGCGATCCCGAACATTGTGGCGTCCGCGACGTAGGTGCCGGCGTATCCCCCGGTCACTGAGTCCCAGGCAACGAGGATCTCTGGAACGGCCCAACTGAACGCGAGCGTGATCAGCGCGAGGTACGGGCCGCTCACCCGAATCGCCGGCAGCCCCATCGCAGCCCCGAACCCGCAGGCCAACAACGCCGAGACAACCACGACGATCGCGCCGTCGAGTGCCGTGTGCTGGTTGAGCAGTGCGGTGGCGTAGGCACCGACGGCCACAAAGCCAGCCTGACCGACCGACAGCTGGCCGGAAACGCCACTGAGGACGGTAACGCTGATCACGGCTGGCACCAGGGCGGCCACCTGCACGGCCACCGCCGCCTCGAACGAGACCGGCACGAGCATGGGTATGACCAACACCGCACCGAGCACGGCGATCGCGTAGAACCTGGACGGCACCATCGCCAGTCGCGCCGGAAGCCACGTCACCATGTCCACGGCGGCGCGTACGGAGTCCGACCGTCGAACTCTCTCCAGACCACCGACGAGTCCGGGGCAGGGACTTGACCGCCGACTTCGGCGCCCCGCCGCCTCCCCGACACCGTGGTCCTCGACCGTGGTGTCCCGCGTTCCGAGCAGCCCCTGCGGGCGGAGCATGAGGACAGCGAGGATCACGACGAACATGAAGGTGGCCTGCAGCTCGAGCGTGAGGTATGCCGCGATCGCCGCCTGCCCGATGCCGATGAGCATCCCGCCGACAACGGCGCCGGCCGGGCTGGTCAGGCCGCCGATGACAACCGCCGCAAAGGCGATCAACAGCACGTCGTTCATCACTCCGCTACTCAACCGAACCAGCGGCGCGAGCAGGAGAGCGGCGACCACACCAAGGACGGCGCTGGTCACCCAGACCCCTAGCATGAGCCGCTTGACCCGCACGCCCATCAAGACCGCGGCGCTTCGGTTCTGGTAGGCGGCCCGGACGATGAGTCCCGCTCGCGAGCGGTTGAAGATGACGTAGCCGAGGACCATGACGCCGATTGCGACCCCGATGGTCAAGGCCCGTTGCGGGGACAGGACGAAGGGTCCGAGTTCGAAGTTGGGCCCAGTAAGCGCTGCGGGAAATCCGCGCGCTTCACCGCCGAAAAGGTAGACAACCACCGCGTTGAGGATCAACGACACGCCGAAGGTCGCCATGATCACCGTCAGCGCCGGCCGGTTCTGGACGGGTCGCACGACGAGGAGGTAGACCAGCGCCCCCTGCAGGACGGCAAAGGCAAGGACCGCCGGGATGACTACCGGGTAAGGCAACCCCTGCCCGACGAGCAGAAAATAGGCGACGAACAAGATGATCGTCGCCATGTCGCCCTGCGCGAAGTTCAGGACGCCCGACGCGCGGTAGATCACCACCAGCGCCACGCCGACGAGCGCATACAGCGCGCCGGAGGCGAGGCCAGCGATCAGCAGGTCAGCCACATTGCTCCCTTTATCTACCGCCGCGGTCCCTGTTCATCGGCCCGCGCAGCGGTGGGCGAGCGCCACTACAGCTCAGGGCGCGACACGTGCTCCTTGCCCCACGGAACGGATTGTGGGCAGTCATTCGAATGTCCGCAGCGGGTCATGGGCTCCACTCACAGGGGTCTCACTTCGTATGGGAACCTACAATCGGGCGCCCTACGAGTCAACTGTCACAATCGGTACTCTCCGGCACCTACGGCGATCGCTTCGCCGTGAGCTGCCGCAGAAACCACTGCGTCAGGATCTCGTCGACCACCTTTGCTGCGGGCAGTTGCGGGGCCGGTTCCAGGCCGGGTTCGTCGGCCAGCGGGGGTGGTAGGTCCGGCACGGTCGTCAGATGCTCAGTGCCCGCGGACACTAAACCGTCTCGGACGACGCACTCAACAGTGCTGGGGCGCGGCCGAACGGTTCGCGGTTGACCCGCGAATGATCAGTTCGCTGGGATAGCGGATGTGCTCGGGCGGCTTGTCGGGATCGTCGATGCGCGCCAGCAGTAGGTTTACTGCCGAGTCGACCATGTCCGCCACTGGCTGGCGGACTGTGGTG
>WHTG01000247.1 GCA_009377835.1 Nitriliruptorales bacterium | reverse complement strand
TTCAACTCGTGGGACGGGCGGCTGCACCCGATGCGCCTGCTGGGCGCCTCGGGAATCTGGGAGCTGTTCGTGCCTGATGTCGGCAACGGCACGTTCTACAAGTACGAGGTCGTGACCGCGCAGGGCGAGGTTGTCGCGCGGGCTGACCCGTACGCGTTCGCGACCGATGTGCCACCGGGTACGGCGAGCCGTGTGCACTCCAGCCTCTACCGATGGGGCGACGACGAGTGGCTGGCCCGGCGGGATGCCGGCACTCCGACCGCCGAGCCGATGGCCGTGTACGAAATGCACATCGGGTCGTGGATGCACCACAATGCCGACCGCGACCAGGGCGGTCGCCCGTACACCTACCGCGAGCTGGCTGAACGCCTGCCGAGCTACCTGACCGAGATGGGGTTCACGCACGTGGAGTTCATGCCACCTGCGGAGCACCCGTTCGGCGGGTCGTGGGGGTACCAGGTCACGGGGTACTTCGCACCATCCGCGCGGTTCGGCGACCCGGACGATTTCCGGCACCTGGTCGACAGGCTGCACCAGAGCAACATCGGTGTCATCGTCGACTGGGTCCCCGCCCACTTCCCGAAGGACGAATGGGCGCTGGCGCGCTTCGACGGAACGGCGCTGTACGAGCACGTCGACCCCCGGCGCGGGGAACACCCCGACTGGGGGACCCTGGTCTTCAACTTCGCGCGCAACGAGGTACGCAACTTCCTCATCGCGAACGCGTTGTTCTGGCTCGAGGAACTGCATATCGACGGATTACGGGTCGACGCCGTCGCGTCGATGCTGTACCTGGACTACTCGCGCCCCGAAGGCGAGTGGGTCCCCAACGAGTACGGCGGCCGCGAGAACATCGAAGCGGTGGAGTTCCTCAAGGAGTTCAACGCCGTGGTGTACGGCCGCAACCCCGGTACGATGACAATCGCAGAGGAATCCACCGCGTGGCCTGGCGTCACGCGCCCGGCGCATCTGGGTGGTCTCGGGTTCGGGTTCAAGTGGAACATGGGGTGGATGCACGACACCCTCGACTACTTCGCGCACGATCCGATCCACCGGCGCTACCACCACAACCAGTTGACCTTCGGGCTGGTCTACGCCTGGGGTGAGAACTACGTGCTGCCCCTGTCCCACGACGAGGTCGTGCACGGCAAGCGCAGCCTGCTCGACAAGATGGCAGGTGACCGCTGGCAGAAGTTCGCCAACCTCCGCACCCTGTACGCCTGGATGTGGGCGCACCCCGGGAAGCAGCTGCTGTTCATGGGCAGCGAGTTCGGGCAGTGGCGGGAATGGTCAGAGGTCCGGGAACTGGACTGGTACGTGCTGGGCGAGCCCGACCACCAGGGTCTGCTGCACCTGGTGCGCGACCTCAACCGCGTGTACCGGGACCAACCGGCCCTGTGGCAGCGCGACAACGACTCGTCCGGGTTCGAGTGGATCGATGCCAACAACGCCGACGAAAACGTGCTGTCCTTTGTCCGGCGGGGTGACAACGGGACACATCTGGTGTGTGTCGTCAACCTGGCCCCAGTCCTTCGCACCGGGATCCGGATGGGAACGCCCGTCGCGGGCGTCTACGACGAGGTGTTCAACACCGACGCAGAAACGTACGGCGGAAGCGGTGTCGGCAACATGGGGTCCGTCACGGCCGAGGCGACACCGTGGCACGGCATGCCGGCTTCCGCCGAGGTGACACTACCCCCGCTCGGCGGGTTGTGGTTCGTGCCACGTGGCGCCGAGAACACCGAGGCGTCCTCCGCGGGCGAGGAAGCCGTGGCCGGGGACGCGCTGACGGACGCCTCGGCACACGGCCTCGTCCCCCCTGCGCCCGAGTAAAGGACTCCCGATAGACACCCGAGCACACGGGCCCGGCTTCCACGGCGACGGCACCGTCACGTTCCGTGTCTGGGCGCCGGCGGCCACACAGGTCACCCTCGACCTGGACGGGGCGCATGCGGACCTGGTGCCCCATGCGCATGGCTGGCACGAGCTGCGTCTTCCTGCAGAGCACGGGCAGGACTACGGGTACATGATCGACGGAGGACCGCTGCGGCCGGACCCGGCGTCACGCTGGCAGCCGGATGGCGTGCATGCCGCCTCGCGGCTGTTCGACCCGAACAGCGTGGCGTCGCCGGACGCGGCTGTGTTCCGCGCGGCGCCGATCAGCAGCGCCGTCATCTACGAGCTGCACATTGGGACGGTCACGCCCGAGGGGACGTTCGACGCTGCAACGCGGCGGCTGGCGCAACTGGCAGATCTGGGCGTGACCCACGTCGAGGTCATGCCGATCAACGCGTTCAACGGCACGCGCGGCTGGGGCTACGACGGGGTGGCGTGGTACGCGGCGCACGAACCCTACGGCGGTCCGCAGGGGTTTGCGCGATTCGTCCACGCCTGCCACTCCCGGGGGCTGGGAGTCATCCTCGACGTGGTCTACAACCACCTGGGGCCCATCGGGAACTACCTTCCGGACTTCGGCCCGTACCTCACGGATCTGTACCGCACGCCGTGGGGCGGCGCGGTGAACCTTGACGGTCCCGACAGCGACCCCGTCCGCGCATTCATCGTCGGCAACGCGGTGTACTGGCTGTCGACATTCGGTGTCGACGGTCTGCGGCTGGACGCGGTGCACGCGCTGATCGACATGTCGTCCGTGCACATCCTGGCTGAGCTCAGTGAGGCCGTCGCCGCGCTGAGCGTGCGGCAGGGACGGCCGTTGGCACTCGTCGCCGAGTCGGACCGCAACGACCCGCAGACGATCCGCCGGCGTGAGGTCGGAGGCATGGGACTGGACGCCCAGTGGGCCGACGACCTGCACCACGCGCTCCATACCGCGGTCACGGGCGAGCACGACGGCTACTACGTCGACTACGGAGGATTGATCGACGTCGCCGGCGCCTACCAGCGGGGATTCGTCTACGACGGCCACTACTCGGTGCACCGGCGGCGCACCGTCGGCGCGCCGCTGCACGATGTGCCCGGGTACCGGCTGGTGACATCCATCCAGAACCACGACCAGGTCGGCAACCGAGCGGTCGGGGACCGACTCACGACGCTCGTGGCGCCCGAGCTCGTGGAGGTCGCGATCGTGCTGCTGTGTGCGTCCCCCACGACCCCGATGCTGTTCATGGGCGAGGAGTACGGCGAGACGAACCCGTTCCAGTACTTCACGAGTCATCCCGAACAGGATGTGGCGGACGCGGTCCGGGCTGGCCGCCGCGAGGAGTTCGCCGCCTTCGCCGCGTTCAGCGGCGGCCCGGTGCCCGACCCGCAGGATCCCGCCACCATGGAGCGCAGCCGGTTGGACTGGTCACGGGCGGACACGCCGCCGGGACGGGCCCGGCAGGACTTGTGGCGCCGGTTGCTGCAGCTGCGGCGTGACGTGCCGGCGCTGCGCAACGGGCGCCGTGACCTGGTCGAGGTGCTCGCGGTCGACGACGAGCGCCTCGCGCTGCTGCGCCGTGACGAGGATGGGTCCGGGGTGCTGGTGGTGGCGAACCTGTCCGATCAGGACTGGCATCTGGCATTGCCGGACGCGCGGTGGCGTCTGCTGCTCGACACCGGCCGCAGCCACGACGCCGCTGCGGAGCCGGAGGGGGAGCACGAGACGTGCGTGCACGGCCGCTCGGCCTCGCTGTGGTCGATGGACACGGCCGGGCACGTCGGCCCGCTGTAGCCCGAGGCAGGCCGCCAACCCACCCCATCGCCCGGATCCGAAGATCTTCGGGTACGACTCGCACAGGCATCGGATCCGAAGATCTTCGGGTTTGTGTCCCGGGGGGCTCATCTCCAGAGGAACTCCCGGCAGCAGCGCGGTCACCGCCGGCCACCTGAACATCGGTGACCAGAGGTAGTCACAGCGGGTTCTCAGCGCCGGCGTGAGCAGCGACTCGTGCGCGCTGCGGTCCGACGACGTGGGCGGGGTCATCGACCGACTGGAACCCGGCGACGTAGACCGCCCAGCGCTGCGACACACCGCCGGCGAGGATCAGCACGCACCCCGCAGTGCTGAGCGTCCGGCTGCGCCTGCCCCCGGCAACAACGGCGAGCGCGCCGGCCGCGGAGAGCCCGGTCGCCAGCCTCTGGTAGTGACCCGCACGCCCCTCCCGGTACACGCTCCCCAGCGCGCC
>WHTG01000221.1 GCA_009377835.1 Nitriliruptorales bacterium | reverse complement strand
GCGGCAGGCACTTCTAGAGCCAGCCCATCAACGTCCGAGACGCTAATAGCGTCGCCGTCAGCATGAATCAGGCACTTCTATGACGGTAGCCCGTGCGGTAGCCGGGGATACGCTAGGTCCGTTGCCCCTTGACCGGCCGAGCAATGTGCCCTCGGGTCGGTTGTCTCCTGACCAAACATGCAAACGCATGCTTCTCAGGAGGAACCGCCGCGACACCACACAGCCGCGGGAAGAGCTCGTTCAAACCTGAGTTTGTTCGCCACGGTATGGAATGACCAGATTCCGTGAGCGCGCCAACCTTCTGAGAGCGGCCGCTCTCGAACTAATCGTTGCTCAGCTCCTCGACTCTTGCCAGGTGATCGGCGGTTCCGGCGCGCCACTCGAGCAGGAACAGCGTTGCATCGTCGCTGGTGGCCCCGCCTCGCTGGCGCATCAGGGCATGGGAGAGCTGGCGTACGGTCTGTTGGACAGGTCCGCCTGCCTGTTCGGCACGTTCGAACTGGTCGATCAACCGGGCCTCACCGAACAGCTCGCCGCCGGTCATGCGCTCTTCGACGATGCCGTCGGTGAAGAACAGCACCCTGTCGCCAGGCTCGAGGTGTTCCTGGCTGACGTGCGGGGTGGCGCCGCCGACGCCAACAGGCAGTGTCGTGGGGCTTTCCAGGGCACGAACGACCCGGCGGCCGCGCAGCAACAGCGGATGTGGGTGGCCGGCGTTGACCCACTGCAGCCGTCCCGTCTCGACGTCAAGTCGGGCCATCAGCGCGGTGACGAAGCGGTCATGGTCGAACTGCGCGGTGATCGCCTGGTCCATGCTCGCGTAGAGGTCAGGCAGGCCAACGGCGCCCCGACGGGCGTGGCGATATGCCGCAAGCCCGACAGTCGCCATCGCTGCGGCGTCCAGGCCATGTCCCATCGCGTCGATGATGGCGACGTGCAGGCCGTCGCCGTTGAGGGCGTAGTCGAAGCAGTCCCCGCCGACGTCGTAGGCAGGTTCCAGGATCCCGGCGACCGCGACCCGTGGAGTCGTCATCATCAGGGGAGGAAGCAGGCTCCAGAGCATCTCCGCAGACAAGCTCATCGGCCGACGGCGTCGCGCTTGGAAGAAGAGATCGGTGTACATGCTCTTCGTGACCAGCACGTCGGCGACCAGACCCGCAAACCGCCGCGCCAGCCGCCGGTCGTCTTCGCTCGGGCTTGCTGCTGTGAACGCAAGCACACCCACCCGGTCCGTGCCGTCCAACATCGGCACGAACAACCGCACGCCGTCGCCGAGCGTCTGCTCGATCATCGTGTCGCCCAGGAAGGCCCTACCGGCGAAGGACCCCGCGATCGGCTCCGGTGGTCCCACCATCAAGCCCTGGCCGGGCAGCGCTATCAGGGTCATCTGGTCGTAGTCCTGCAGGAGGACGGCGACGTCCCGGCCACCTATCACGGCGATCACCTCCGCGACCAGCGGGGCGATGAGCTGCGGCGGCATCTCATGGGCGCGCTCGATCATGGTCCCAAGCAGCCGCTCTCCGAAACCCTCAGACCGGTCGGGCGACCCCGAAGGGCGTGTGGATCCGTGTGCCATCTCTCGCGAGTCCTGCCGTTGAGCGCTGCAGCTTGGTGGGGCATGACGCCGGACCTAGTCTTCTACCAGGCCTCGGTCCCGTATTCGGCAGCGGGCAGGGATGGAACGTCCGCACGCCGTCGCCCAGAATGACGATCCCAACCCAACGCGGCAGCCCCGCGCCCTCAACGTCCGCTGGCCGGATCATGATTCCCGCACGCCGAGGTGTTCCAGATGCTCGGTCACATCGGCCAGGCTGGTCAACTCATCGCCGACGCACAAAACGTCTTACGCCCTGCTTCCACCACATCTACGTGCGCTTCTGCTTCCGGGCGCCAAAACGTTCGGCGGTCTCGCGCGCTGACCGTGCGCCCTTGGCGCGTGTCTCGACATCAACCTTCCAGTAGCGGCTGCTCTGAGCAGTCACATCCCTAGGTGCCGGCGGCGCCGGTCGTTGTCCTCCAGACCCCACGCCGACGCGATTCGACGGTCACGGATCGTGAAGAAGTACGCCTCGTCGACATTGCGGAACCGACGCCCAGTCGCCGCGCGGCCCCGCCACGACCCGAGGTGCGTCGCGGAACACCGGAACCGCCCCGCGACCACGGCGTATTCGGCCACGAGTGTGACGATCTCCATGTGCACGTCTGGGAACGCGACACGGAATGGTTCGATCCAGCGACGGGCGGCAACCACACTCTCCGGCGCGTAGAGCTCCTCGAGAACATCGAGTCGCCCCCCGTTCATCACCTCGTCAATGAGCCGGCGCACGAGGTGCTTCCCCGTTGCGCCGGTTTCGTCCGGCGAGTCGGCCTGTGCCATTAGCTCCTCCTCATGCCCCAGTGGTCGCTAGGGTGCCGCATCGACAGGGAGGAACCACGTGGTCGCGCGTTCGCTCGCACTGTTCGTCGCTGCCGCCGTTGCGGAGATCGGCGGCGCGTGGCTGGTCTGGCAGGGGGTGCGTGAGGGCCGGGGGGTGCTCTGGATTGCGGGCGGCGTCGTCGCTCTCGGGGCGTACGGCTTCGCGGCCACGCTCCAGCCGGACCCACACTTCGGTCGGATCCTCGCCGCGTACGGGGGCATCTTCGTCGCCGGCTCACTGCTGTGGGGTATCGCCGTCGACGGTTTCCGCCCGGACCGGTTCGACGTCATCGGCGCCGTGATATGCCTCGTCGGCGTCGCAGTGATCATGTATGCGCCGCGCGCCGTGCGGTGACGCCGGTGGTCGCTTGTCAGGCCTCTGGGCGCACGCCGGGGCTACCCGATGCCTGCGGTCCTGCGCCGCAAGGGCCGCATAGGAGATCTGTAACCGCCGTCGAGCGTTCAAGAACGGCAGGTCTCTACTGCCGGGCAGGATTCCGCCGGTACGTCCCCGGCAACGGCTCCGTGGCGTTGAACGCACTCGCTTCGAGCTTCCCCCCATAGTCCAACAGTGCCAGAGTTCCGTGAGCAGGCCGCAGCGCTGGTGCTCGACACGGACGATCGATCCGTGAGGGCGCCCGCAAGTACCTCGTGGACGCCTACGGGGCTTCTTCAGCGGTGCTGAACACCTCGACGCCGACGACCGCGCGCTGCCGACGACGTGCGGCGGAACACGAGGAAGGCTCCGACGGCGCCGGCGAGCGTGCCTGCCGCGCCCGCCCGAAGCTCGAGTCGGGCTCGGGGGTGCCCTTCGCTTGGGCCAGCACCGCCGACGTACTGCCCGAGCACCCCGGTACACCCGTAGTGATTGGGATCGCCGGCGCCGGGCGCCGGCGCCATCAGTGTGCCGACGCATTCGACGGGCCAAAGGGCTGGGGCGACTATTAGGAGGATGACGCCACCCAGGAGCACCGCTGGGAAGGTACGGGCTGCTGTGCCATGCATGACCTACTAGACGCTAGCGGTCGCCGGGGAGTTCCGTAGCGGCCTTCGCCGAGCGCGGCCCTTGGCCCGAAGAGTTGAACCCACGGCGGGCCCCCAAACCTTCGTGTAACGGCTGGCTTCGCACGGCAGGGCTCAAAATGGCAGACATGCGGATCGCTGCTGGCAACATGGCCGACATGACGAGGGAAGCTGCCTATGACGAGCATGCCGATTGGTATGCCGCCTACGTCCAAGGGCCGGCGCGGCGGCACACCGCACAGACGGCGGAGGCGCTCAGTGAGCTGCTCGGGGATGGCCAGGGTCAGTGTCTGGATCTGGGATGTGGCACAGGGATCCATGCAGACACCATTCGGGCTTTGGGCTGGCAGCCGGTCGGCGTCGATGTCTCTATCGGGCAGTTACAGCACGCGCGTCAGATGCTGCCCGTAGCGGTTGCCGATGGTGGTCGGTTGCCGCTCGCGGACAGCAGCGTGGAAGCTGCGACAGCGACGTTGGTCCACACCGATGTCGCCGACTGGGGACGGGTCGTCAACGAGGTCGCCCGAGTCCTGCATTACGGAGGTCGGTTCGCGTACGTGGGCGTGCATCCATGCTTCGTCGGCCCCTTCGCCAAGCGAGGTGCCGGCGAAGTGCGCTTGTTCACCGGCTATTGGGACCGCAGCGTCCAGTTCAGTGGTCCCGGCATGGCCGAAGGGATTCGACCGCGCGTCGGCGTTCGCCACCGCACGCTGGCAGATGTGCTTGGTGCCCTACCAGCCGCTGGTCTGGCCCTTGACGCGATCAAGGAGGTGGGATCGGACGGCTTCCCCGAACTCCTGGCCTTCCGAGCACTCAAGAGGAACGAGTGATAACCGACGCCGTCAATCACGCCGCCGGCGGACCGCAATCGGCAGGTCCGCCTTCTGAGATCGGCTGAACCCCTGCATTCAACTGGTCGACGTGCGGTGAGATATCCGGCAATATCAACCGGTGACTGACGGTGAAGGACATGGGAGCAATCACCCACGACGGCGCGCAGAAGCATCCCATTCGTCAGCGCCGTTGGCGCTCTGCTCGCTTTCGTCATCGGGTTTGCGTTGGGGGCGCTGCTTAACCGCGACTCCACTCCGCGCCCCCACCCGGACGGTTCGCCACCGCCAACCATCGCTGCACCATCAGCGAGCACCGTCGCCCCTGCACCCAGTGCTTCGCCGAGCACCGTCACCGTTCCACTCGTTGAAGGCCTCACCGTCGCCGAAGCCAGGCGTGTCCTGAATTCGGTGCGGTTGCGGGCGTCCCTGGATGAGTTCGAGGCGAAAGCGCAGCCGCGTTCTCGCGTCGTGGGCCAGACACCAGCCGAGGGTTCCCCAGCGCCAAAGGGGT
>WHTG01000067.1 GCA_009377835.1 Nitriliruptorales bacterium | reverse complement strand
GACCATGCGAGTTTTCTGGCGGCGGGTGCCGTCCACGAGGGGTACGAGGTGGTCTGCGCCCTCGGGGGAGACGGAACGGCCAACGAGGTGATGCAGGGCCTGGCGAAGTCCGACGTCCGCCTGGCGATCATCCCCGGCGGGTCGACCAACGTGTGGGCGCGCAGCCTCGGGCTGCCCAACGACGCGGTGGAGGCCACTGCGGTGATTCTGGAGAAGTTGCGTAACGGCGAAGAGCGGCGCGTCAATCTCGGTACCGCCAACGGGCGGTATTTCGGCGTGAACGCCGGCTTCGGGTACGACGCGGAGGTCGTGCGGTACGTCGAGCGGCGGTACCGGCTCAAGCGCGCGGTGCGGCAGGCGTCGTTCATCTACAGCGGGCTGCTCGCATACCAGGGCGGCGCCGCCGGCCAGCACCGGTGGAACAAGACGCGGATCACCCTGGCGGGCGACGGCGGCGAGGTCGTGCACAACGTCCGCTCGGCGGTGTGCTGCAACACCAACCCGTACACCTACCTTCGCCAGTGGCCCGCGCAGCTGTGTCCCGGCGCGGACCTGCATGCCGGGCTGGACCTGACGGCGCTGCTGCGGCTGAGCCTGCCGATGCTTCTGCGCCTGGCGCGCACAGCGCTGAGCTCGCCGGATGTCGCGCATCTTCGTAGCGCCCGGGTGTGGCACGACGAGCCGGGTTACGTGCTCACCAGCCCCACCCCCCTCGCGCTGCAGGTCGACGGTGACTTCGTCGGCGAGACAACGCGCGTCGAGCTGCGCAGCGTCCCCAACTCCCTGAGTCTGGTCGCCTAGTCCCGCTGCGCGGATCCGACCAGCGCTTCGAGCACCGCGGCGGGGTCGTCGGTACACAGCGCATCCACCCCGGCGGCGGCGAGACCAGTTGCCGTCGCCGCATCGTTGACGGTCCAGACCAACACCGACATCCCCTGCTCGTGCACGGCGGCAACTCCGTCGGCGTCCAGGTCGGGCGATCCGACCTGCGGCGACAGACCCGCAGCGCCGTGTTCGCGCGCGATCGTCGCCGCCGCCAGGATGCCCAGAGTCTGGAAGTGGATCAGGGTGGACGGGACCTCGGGCAGCGTCTCGACCAGACGGGCGACTGTCAACGGGTTGAACGAGCTGGTGACAAGCGGGCGCTGCGCGATCAGCGGTGCCACGATCTCGGCCACCATCGGCACGATTTCGTCGGCGGGATCGTAGTCCGGCTCGCCCGGCAGGTTCTTGACCTCGACGTTCAACCCGACACCGGGCGGCATGGCGCGCAGCGCATCGACGAACGTGCACAGCCCCTGCGCGGCCAGTTCTGCCGCGGTCCGGTCGACCACCGCGACGCCGTCGGGGGTCCAGCCGTCGTGGTACAGCACGAGCAACCCGTCGGCGCTGCGGCGGACGTCCAGCTCGATCCAGTCGGCGCCTTCCGCCACGGCCGCGGCGAACGCCGGCGGGGTGTTCTCGAGCATGCCGGGACGGCGCAGACCACGATGGCCGACGATGGCCGGCCGCCCCTCCGCGGAGCCAAACAACCCCATTCCGGGCCTTTCCAGTTGTCCCAAGTGTCCGCAAAATTCTGCAAGCGGGTCTAGACGCAGCCACAGGCACTGTATTAGAGTGCGTCGGGTCATCACCTTTGTGACCGCATTCACAAAGCTACGAACTCCCCCCGCTGTACGGATTCCCGGTGCGGTTCCGTCGCCTGAGTGCTGTGTCCCTGCCCCTGCGCACCTCAGCCATGTGGGTGACCCACCGTTGCCGACTCCGCAACGAAAGCGAGTGTATTCATGGATTGGCGCAACCGAGCCGCATGTCTCGACGAGGACCCGGAGCTCTTCTTCCCGGTGGGCACCACCGGTCCTGCCCTTGAACAGGTGGAGCGTGCCAAGGCGGTCTGCCGCAACTGCGACGTGATCGACCAGTGCCTGGAGTGGGCCCTGGAATCGAATCAGGACGCGGGTGTGTGGGGCGGATTGTCCGAAGACGAGCGCCGCACGCTGCGTCGTAGTCGCCAGCGACGCCGTCGCCTCGCCGGCTGACACCAGGCGCACCATGCAAGAGCCGGGCCGTGCGCCCGGCTCTTTTGCGTTCTGGCTGCGCGGCGTGGGCGACGACGACGAGCCCTTCGTGGTCGATCCGGCCGAGGCCGCCGCACCGCCGCGGCTCGCGCGCCTGGCGCCCGCAACCTCGACAATTGCCCTGTTGCTGCTGCTGATTGCCGGAACAACCTTGTACTGGACCGGGCGCGGCGAGGAGGATCGCTTGAGGATCGTCCGGGTGTCCGGGGTGCCCCGCTAGCGCAGCGGAACGTCGATCTTCACGGAGGTGCCGGCGGACGACGACGTCGCGCTGAACGTGCCGCCGAGTTCGCTCTCGACCAGCGTGCGGGCGATCTGCAGTCCCAGGTTCGCCAGCCCCTCCAGGCTCGCGCCTTCAGGGGTGCCGACACCGTCGTCTGTGACCGTCACCCTCAGGGCGGCCAGGGTGCGGTCGAAGTCCAGGGTCACGGTGCCGCCCGTCGCCGGGATATCGCCTTCGTCGGTCGCCGGGAAAGCGTGCTCCACGCAGTTCTGCAGCAGCTCGGTCATGACCAGCGCAAGCGGTGTCGCCATCTCTGCGGGCAGTTCGCCCGGCTCCCCGTCGATCTGGAAGGTGACAGGCACGTCCGGATCGGTCAGCCCATCGGCCAGCATGTCGATGATCCGCCGCGCGACCTTCGAGAAGTCAACCCGCTGACGTGACTCCTGGCTGAGCGTTTCGTGCACCAGCGCGATCGATGCGATGCGCCGCACGCTCTCCGCGAGTGCATCCCTGGCCTCCCCAGACGTCAGGCGCCTGGCCTGCAGCCGCAGCAGCGACGCCACGGTCTGGAGGTTGTTCTTCACACGGTGGTGGATCTCCCGGATCGTCGCGTCCTTGAGCCGCAGCGCGCGTTCGTGGCGCCGCAGTTCGGTCACCTCGCGCACCAGCAGCAGACCGCCGATGATGTCGTCATGGCTGATCAGCGGCAGAATCCGACGCAGAATCACCGCGCCGTGTCGTTCCACCTCGGTCTCGATCGGTTCTCCACGCTCCAGCGCCTGCAGGAGATCGATGGACCCGACGTCGAAGTCACGGATGTTCTGCCCCAGCAGGTGCTCCAGGCTCCCGAGGCGGCGGTAGGCGGAAATCGCGTTTGGTGACGCGTACGTGACGTTGCCGACGGCGTCGACGCGCATGATCCCGTCACCCACTCGGGGCGACAGTTCGCGGTCCTCAGGATGATCCCCCGCGTACGGAAATGTCCCGTCGGCGAGCATCTGCGCCAGCTCACCCGCCGACTGCAGGTACGTCAGCTCCAGCTGCGAGGGCGACCGCGCAGTCGACACGTTCGCCTCGCGTGTGACGGCGGCAACGATCGCTCCCCGGAAACGGACGGGGATAGCTTCCTCGCGCACCGGAACGCCGGTGGACCAGTCAGGATCGGCATCGCGGATGACGCGGCCCACCTCGATCGCACGGGTGACCATCGGGCGGTCGGTGACGGGAAACGCCTGCCCGACCAGGTCCTCCTGATAGATCGTCTGCGCGGTGTACGGGCGCATCTGCCCGACGCACAGATACGCATCGGTGCTGTCAGGTAGGCGGTACGGGACGAACAGCAAGAGATCCGCGAACGACAGGTCAGCCAGCACCTGCCAATCGGCGAGCAGGAACTGGAGGTGGTCGACGGTGTCTCCGTCCAGACCCGCACGGTCGAGCAGGAGCTCTTCGAGCATCGCGGGCGACGTTACTGCAACAGAGCGGAGAGCGCGTCCTGGGTGGAACGATTCACGTGGCTGCGGTTACCCACGACCGTGCCGCTGCCCATCGCGGTCGCGGTGTAGCCCAGCCCACGGAGGTAGCCGGCGGTTGCGCTCGGAACCCCGGACTGGTTGACGACCAGTGGCGGCGCGTCGCGTTGTGCGGCCAGTGGCGCGGCGGCCAGGACGCGGGCCCAGCCGTCGCCACGCGCAACGTTGAAGAACACATAGCGATCTGTCCCCTTCCCGGACACTCGGCCGTACAGCTTGCGCGCCGACGCCACGGCTGCCTTCGGGAACGTGGATCCCGATATCCGCGTTGCCGACGGCAGGGCTGCCCGCACCGACTCGGAGACGGCGGACGTGTCACCGACGACGAACGTGCGCGTCACGCCGTTGTCCGACAGGACGTCACGCGTCACCGGCGACAGGGTCTCGGCGTCCGTGAACAGGACCGGCGCGCCGTGGCGCGCCCCGTAGCCGGTGGCGGCGGCGCCCTGCCGCCACGCCCCGGCGGTCTTGCTGACGACCAGCGCCTTGGTTGACCCGCTGCGCTCCAGGACGATCTGCGCCGCCAACGCCGCGGTCTTGGCCGCCCTCGACGCGCCGAGGCGGCTCACCCTGTATTTCTGGGGCAGCTCGGTGAGCTGCTCCTCGCTGATGACCGACTTGCCGCCCATCACATACACGGTCCCATTGGGCGGCAGGACGCGTTCAATCTCGTCCAACGTGTCCGACGGCAGCACCGTCGCGCCGGTGTAGAGCACGGGTCCGCCGGTGCCCGCAAGAGGTCCGGCGGCCAAGGCCATCCTGGGAAGGTCGTCGCGGGTCAGCACGACGTGCGACGCGCCTCCGGGCCCGAAGGCGGCCCCGGACAACGCCACGGCCGCCGCCGAGGGAGCCGTTGCGGTCGCGGTGCGGTCGGTGCGCGACGCCAGCAGCCGGACGGTACCGGTCACCGGCCTGACGTCGTCGGAGCGCACTGTCCACGAGTAGTTGCCGGTAGGCCACGCGGCGCCGGGGCCTGGCCACGCGTAGGAGAACGACGGACCTGTGCCGCTCCGCTGCAGCACGGACGTCCCGTTGGGCGCCAGAACCTGCAGATCCCACCTGGCACCCGCATACAGCCGCGCCGAGAACGTGATGTTCTTGGCCAGCGACCCGTCGTCGTTGCGGATCGTCTCGCGCGGTGACGCCGAGGCACTGATCGTCGGATGTGACAGGGTAATCCTGCCCCTGGCGCCGCGTCGATCGGGACTGGTGATCTTGTACCGGTACACGCCCGGTGCGGCGGTCGTGGGAGACCAGGCCGCGGTGATCGTGGTCCCGCTGCCGCGCTTGCGGAAGACTCGCTGCCCGGCCGCGTCGAACACGCGCACCGTCCAGGAACCTGCCGGCCGCAGCGACGCGCGCAGGTAGATCGGGCCGTCGACCAGACGTCCGCCTGCGACGTGTGCCGCACTGCGACTGACCTGTGGGTCGAGCAGGACGGGCCCCTGGCGTCGGGCCACCTGCTTGCGCAGGCGCGGCAACAGGGAGTAGACGGAGGCACCGGGACAGGCGGTCGCGGACACGTCACGATGCCCGGACAGGCGGTTGAGCTTGACGGTCCTGCCGGCGGCGTACTTCGAAGATCCGGAGCTGGTGTACTTCGTCGTACCGAGGACGTCGGTGTGGTGGAGGTCGTACTTCCACGCCAACAACCGTCGCAGTCCCGCTTTCATCTTCCGGGACGGCCGGGCGCTGTCGAACGAGCCCATCAGCGAAACGCCGAACGTCCCCGTGTTGAAGCCGCCGGCGTGCGCGCCGATGACCGGCTTCCTGACGCCGCCGTAGCGGCCCTCGTAGATGGTCCCGAAGCGGTCGACGAGGAAGTTGTAGCCGATGTCGCTCCAGCCGTTGGATCCCGTGTGGTACCGGTACACGCCGCGCACCACGTCGTCGGCCTGCGCACGCGTGTATCCGTTCGCACCGGCCGTGTGGTGGACGATCCCCATCGTGATGCGGCTGGCATACGACGGGCTACCGCGACGCAGCCGCTCGTCGGCTCCCCACTGCGCCCTCGTGACGATCGCGGGACGCGACGGCACGGCCTGGGCTGCGGGTGGCGTGCCGCGCCATACGGCGCGGGCGCGGTCCAGCAACCTGCGTCCCCATGAGCGGCCGAGCCCGGAGGAATCGACCAGGTGCACGCCGACGCGTTCGGGACGTGCTGCCGCGCCGCCGCCACGGACGCGCGTCTGGATGCCGGCCGCTTCGCCGACCCATACAGGCTCGCTCATGCGGGGGGTCGCGGCGGCCGCTTCTGCAGAGTCCGGATCCGGCCCCTCCTTCTCGTCAACCTCGACCGGCGTCCACGGACCCCATCCCGTCTTGCCGTCCTCCGAGACCCGGAAATCCATCTCGGTCCCCGCCGGGACCTGGAAGCCGACCATGGAGAACGGCATCGGCGTCGCGACGGCTCTGGAGATGCGGCCGCCGGCGCGCTCCGCGGGCAGACCGCTCAACTGTCGTGAGACGACCTCGGGAAGGTCCGGGGCCGGCTCGCCTGCCGCGGGACCCACCAGACCGCCGGTCGTCAGGGCAGCCGTCAACACGAGAACGACAAGGAAACGGAGGGGGAAGGACAACACGATCACCCAGGGCTTTCGGACGGTGTGGTCGGGCGACACACTCGGGGCTGACGGGGACTGCGTCAATGACTCATCGACACCGCTTTGCCCTGGCTTGAACGTCAGCGGCCCAGAAACCGCTCCAGGCCCTTGATCGGACCGACTTCGCGGATCCGCGAGAACGCCCGTGCCTCGATCTTCTTGACCTCGGGAATGGTCATTCCGAGGCGGTCCGCCACTTCGCCGGGCTTTGCGGGTGTGCCGTCGACGAGTCCCATCCGCAGTTCCACAACCCGCCGTTCGACATCCGGCAGTCGCCGCAAGACCCCGGACAGTTTCTGACGCAGCGCGTTCAGGGCCGCCACCTCGGCGTCGGCGTCTCGGTTCCGGGCCGCCTCCGAACGCGAGCGGCGCCCGTTGCTGCGGTTGGACTTGTCTGTCATAGAAGCGGTCATGCTACATGGGGGTTGACGTCGCCCCGTCGCGGCGCAGCCGAGGCGTTCCGGGCCTCGGCAAGCCCGGAGCGGCGGACCTCACGTCGGAGCCGAGCCGCGTGTGGTGAGATCACGTCATGGTCCTCATCGTGGTGACCGTCGCGGCCGGCGTCATCGCCGGTTGGGTCCGCGGCGGACGGGTGCGCCATATCGCGTCGGCCTCGATTCGCGGCGGGGCGCTGGTCGTCGCCGCCGCACTGGCGCAGGCGGTGCACGCAGTCGCTCCCCAACCACAGGTCGCCGTTGCCATGACGGGACTGTCGCAGGTGGCGCTGCTGGCCTTCCTGTGGCTCAACCGCTTTGCCGCCGGTGCGCTGCTGGTCGCGATGGGCTCATCGCTCAACGCCGCGGTGATACTCGCCAACGGGGCGATGCCCGTGTCACGTGATGCGATCATCGCGGTGTCACGCCGCCCCTACGAGGTGATGGGGCGCCACCGGCTGCTGCAACCCGGCGACGCGTTCCCATGGCTTGCCGACGTCACCGGACTCCCCCTGCTCCGCACCGTCGTCAGTGTCGGCGACGTCGTGCTGGCGGCCGGTGCGGGCATGCTGGTGATGTGGCTGATGCGACCCCCGCGGCGCCCCGCAACGTCAGCGGCGGATCCAGTCGATGGTTTCCGACAGACCCTCCCGTAGGGTCGTCCAGGGTTTCCAGCCGAGCTCCGCGGCGGCCAGCCTGGCGTCCAGCGAGATGTGACGCAGTTCGCCCGGGCGCTCGGCGTGGTGGGCGGCGCCCCGCTGATAGCCGGTGATCGCGGCCATCGTGTCAAAGAGCGCGTTCACGGATGTCTGCTCGCCGGTCCCGATGTTGAACCGGTACCCGTCGCCGCGATCCATCGACAGGACGAAGGCATGGACGACGTCGTCGACGTAGACAAAGTCGCGCGTCTGCTCGCCGTCACCGAAGATCGTGACCGGCTCGTCGGCGAGCATCTTGCCGGCGAAGATCGACACGACCCCGGCCTCACCCAGTGGGTCCTGCCGGCGACCGAAGACGTTCGCGAGCGCCAGGCTCGTCCAGCGCAGGCCGTACAGCGCCTCGTAGGTGTACAGGTACTCCTCGACCCCGCGCTTGCTCGCACCGTACGGGGAGTGCGGATGCCCCGGGTAGGCCTCGTCGATCGGCAGCTCGTGCGCGGCCGGCTCGCCGTAGATGCACCCGCCAGACGATGTCATGACGATCTTGCGGACCCCATGGCGCCGTGAGCACTCCAGCAGATTGACGGTCCCGATGACGTTGATCATCGCGTCCCGGACTGGGTCGGCGACACTGCGCCGAACGTCGATCTGCGCCGCAAGGTGGAGCACGACCTCGGGCCGAGCCTTCTCGACGACCCGATCGAGCGCGTTCGACGTGATATCGACCCGCTGGAAGGACAGGGGCAGGTCGGGGTTGCGACGCGCCTCGTCGAGGTTGTGCAGCTTGCCGGTCGACAGATCATCGACCACGGTCACCTCGTGACCCTCCACCAGCAGCCGGTCGGTGAGGTTCGAGCCGATGAATCCGGCACCACCGGTGACGAGGACGCGGGCCATCAAATCTCCTTGACGAGGCGAACGGCGGCCCAGTCTACGAAGGCCACAACGTCGCGCATACCCGCTCCATCAGCCCCGGCGGGGCGCAGTCCGTGCATTTGGCGGCAATCAGCACCCGCACCTCCCGCTGGAACTCGACCTGGTCGTGACAGGGGCCGCAGTCCCCGAGATGACGGGAAATGATGTGTTGCAACTCGTCTGCGGATTCGCCGTCGAGGAACATCTGAAGTTCGCGGAGCACCTGCCGGCAACTGTCATCCATGCGTGGCCTCCTCCCCTCCGGTGTTCGGCACGAGGTCTCGTTCGACGGCGTACTCGTACAACGCTCGATGCAGCGCTGCTCTTCCCCTGTGCAGCCGGCTCATCACCGTGCCGATGGGTGTGCCCATGATTTCGGCGATCTCGGCGTAGCTGAATCCCTCCACGTCGGCCAGGTACACCGCCATCCGGAAGTTCTCCGGCAGCGACGCGAGCGCCTCCTTGATTTCTTCGTCCGCCAGCCTGCGCAGCACCTCGACCTCTGCTGGTGCATGCGTCGCCTGCGAAATCCGGTCGTACAGCGAGAACTCGCCCTCGTTGGAGTCCCACTCCCCGTCCGCCGACACCTGCACCGGTTGACGCTGCTGCTTGCGGTAGGAGTTGATGTAGGTGTTGGTCAGGATCCGATACAGCCACGCCCGCAGGTTCGTCCCGGGCTGGAACTGGTGGAAGGCGCTGTAGGCCTTGACATACGCCTCCTGCACCAGATCCTCGGCGTCGGTGGGGTTGCGGGTGTAGCGCAACGCGGCCGAGTACAGCTGGTCCAGGTACGGCAGCGCGTCTCGGGCGAACTGCTCGCGACGCTCGTCGTCTGTCAGCTGCTGCCTGACCGTGGAATCGGCCAACCGTGCCCCCTTCCTGTCCTGGCCATGCAGTGTAGGGGCGGTCTGGTCCCTCGCTGTCCCCAGGTACCTGTTGACTTATCCTGATGTATCTCATTACATTTTCTGCTATGTCATCACCTCCGGCTCCTGAACCTCCCGATCCGCTGCAGGCGTGGCTGGAAGCTGCCGGCGGAGCATCCGCAGCAGATCCGGACAGCGCAAGGCCATCTCCGGACGCGCGCCCGCGGCCATCGCGGCGCCTGCTGGGCGCCACGGCAGTCGTGTGCACCCTGGCCGCCGCGCTCGCCGCGTGGTCGCCGGCGCTGCGATCCGTCCCGCAGGTCGGCAGCGAACGCCAGGGATCCGACAGCGCGGAAGGTCGGCCCCCGGCCACCGCATCCGCCGCACCCAACCCGGGCGTGCCCCCCGCGCCCGACGGCGACGCCGCCCTGCCCGACGATCTTCCGACTCTCGCCGCGGCCGTCATAGCGGTGCGTCTTGCCGGCGCGCCCGACCGGTACGTGGACACCGCCGTGGCCGAAGCCGTCGTCGGTGCACAAGGCGTCAGCATCGTCACGGTCCGCGCCGTGGTGCTCGAGCGCAACGGCAACCGCTGGGGGGAGCCGCACCTGGCTCGCTTCGCCGTGGCAGTCCGCGGACAGCCCGACGCTCCCAAGGTGCTCGCACGGCCGTGGCGGCTGCCGGTCGAGGATGCGTCGCAGTCGCCCTCGTGGGAGCCGGTTGCCGAGCTGGACGCGGCCGCGGTCACCGCGCTGGAGGCATCCGGCTACCGCGAGCCCCTCCAGATCGCCGTCCGCCGCAGTCGCGATCTTCCGGACGTGTTGAGCGTTCTGTTGCGCGGTGTCGCGCCTGGCGAATCCTCGCCGCGACGTCACGAGGTCTGGCTGTCGCGAGATGCCACACAGGTCCTGGGTGCGGCCGAGGCGACGGCCGGCATCCCCGTTCCCCTGGAGAAACCATGACCATCCTCGCCCCTACACAGGACCGTCTTGCCGCCACGGCCCCCGCCCCGGCCCGCATGGGCTCCCGACCGGGAACGGGACCGGCTGGTCCGGCGGGACGCCGCCCGCCGACCGCCCCACCTGCGGCCCACGGCGAGCGCGTCCTGCACATGGCTGCCGCCTTCGTCGCCCTGTTCCTCGAGGTGGAGTCGGGCCGGCGACCACGCGCGCACCTGCGGGCGTTCATGACGCCGATGCTGTACGCGAGGCTCAGCGCGGTGTGGGTTCTGGGCGGGTCCCCCGGCACAGTCCTCACTGTTCGCGTCGCCGCACGCGGACCACGCACGTGCGACCTCGTCGCGATCGTTCGGCGCGACCGCCGGGTCGGGGCGATCAGCATCGGACTGGTGCGAATCGGGCAGCGGTGGCTGGTCGACGCCGTGGCGCGGCCCGAAGACGGTGTGCTGCCACCGCCGCCGTACCCGGTGCCTCAGGACGAGCCGGACAGCGAGGACGAGGAGTTGCCACCCATCGCCCTGCGGGCCGCACCGGCCGGCGCCGATTGGTGACGGCCTAGTCAATACGGGTACCATCAGCAGCCAAATGCGTGTGCTTCGCTGCGCGCGGCCTACCGGTCCCTTCCTCGTCTGCCTGGGTTGGGCCGTTGCTGCATTCGTGCTCGCCTCGCCGGTCCTACCGGCGCAGGCATCGGAAACGAGCCTGCAGGCGGCGCAGCAGGAGCGTGCCGCGCTGCAACAGCGACTCGACGAGATTCTCGCCCGTCTCGACCGACTGCAGACCGAAACCGCTCAGGTCGAGGAACGTGTCGCCGATCTGCAGTCGGCCGCCAAGGGGTATCAGCGCACGGCGCGCAAGGCCGACCAGTTGATGATTGCCCGCGTGCGCGACGCCTACATGCGAGGGCAGGTCCCCGCCGCGCTCACGCTCTTCTCGACCGGCGAGCCGACCCGGGCGGCGGAGCGCACGCGTCTGCTCGCGCTGATCGCGCTGCGCCACCGTTCCGACGCCGAGCAGGCGACCAGCGCGCAGACGCGCGCGGCGGCCACCGCCGAGCAGGTCTCGACGGCGGTGACCGAACTGGATGCGCGCAGGGCCGAATTGGCCCAGGCGCGCGCGGACGCGCAGGACGCGCTGGAGGCCGCCCAGGCCCGTGAGGAGCAGATCCGGCGAACCATCGCCGCCGCGGAGGCCGCACGTGAGCGGGCGGCACGACAGCGCGCCGCGCGGCAGCAGGTGGCTGCCGCCTCAGCCGCCCCCACGAGTTCAGCGACGTCCGGCGGTGGCGCGCCGGTGCGCGGCGGCATCGCCTGTCCAATGGGCACGCCACGCAGTTACAGCGACACCTACGGCGATCCGCGCTCGGGCGGCCGGTCCCATCGCGGCACTGACATCATCGCTCCGCACGGGACGCCGATCTACGCGTACGAGGACGGCACGATCCAGCGGATGAACTCCAGCTCGCTGGGCGGCATCTCGCTGTACCTGCGCGGCAGCAGCGGCAACCTCTACTTCTACACACACCTCAGCGGCTACGCCGGCGGCGCGAGCGTCGGACGCCATGTCACCGCGGGGACGCACATCGCGTTCAACGGTGACACGGGAAACGCGGCGGGGATCCCGCACCTGCATTTCGAGGTCATGCCAGGCGGCGGGTACAACGTCAACCCCTACCCCTACGTGTACCGGGCGTGCGGCTGAGTCACCCACGCCTCATGACACAAACGCCCGATAGGCCTGATCCGCTCGTTCTGACCGCTGTCCTCCCGTGGCTGCGAGACGCGGTACAGGTCGCAACGCCTTCAGCCGCCGTCGCCGAGGCCCTCGAGGCGGAAGGGGTGCCCACGATGGTGACGCCGGTTGAGCAGTGGCAGCCGGGGTCGGTTACCGCACTCGGCCTCCTGGCGGGTGAACTCTCAACAGCAGGTGAGCACGCGGAGGGCTTTGTCGCACGCGCAGTTGAACTCCTGGCGCCTGACGGGATGCTCGCCGTTGCTGTCCCGGGTGCTGTCGCCCCCTCCCCGGACGCGGTCGGACGGCGGTATGGCTCCGAGGAGCTCCGCCGCACGCTGGGTCACCACGGTGTGGACCTGCAACTCCTGTGCGCGCCGGGCGCGGCCGCCAAGGTCCGTGGTGAGCCCGTCCCGACGTACGAGGCCGAGCTTGACCGCCTGCCGGGGCTGCTCGACGCGGCACCGCACCTGCTTGCGGTGGGACGAACCGCAGGATCCGCGGCGGCGCGCAGCCGGGCGTTCTTCGGGACGCTGCCGCAGAAGGTAGTGGCTGCGGCGGTCCTGTGTCGCGACAGCCGCGGCCGACTCCTGATCGTCCACGACACCTTCAAACGACACTGGACGATCCCCGGCGGGGTGGTCGACGCACACGAGGGCCCCGGGGACGCGGCGGTGCGCGAGGCGTGGGAGGAGGCGGGGGTGCGCGTCGCGATCCGCGAGGTCGCCGGAGTGTTCTCGGCGTCGTGGCCGGACCGCGTGGTGCTCATCTACCGCGCGGAGCCGGTCGGGGTCGTCGAGCCGGGCCACCAGCCCGTGCACACTCACGAGATCGATGCGGTCGCATGGGTGCCGTTGGTCGAGGCGCTGCGGCGGCTCGCCCCGTTCGTGGCCGAGCAGGTCCGCCACTGCCTGGAGCACCCCGGGGGTTCGCTGCGCCAGGGCTGTCCCTAGGCCGCCGCCTATGGTGTGCTGACCCGCTGCGTCACGTCGGTGAAGTCGTAGACGTGGTTCTCGTCGCGGAAGATGAAGGTGCGGTCCGCGACCAGCGGCAGGTTCGCGCCGAAGTAGCTGTTGAAGATCACCCGCCAGGTGTTGACCGGCGAGATGCTGTCGTAGAGATCTGGTTCGGACCGCGGACCCGGGAGGTAGTAGGCGTTGAGGATCGCCAGCTTCTCCTCGAGCTCGTCGTCGGTCGCCCGCGTCCAATCGAAGTTCTCCTCGTCCGCCTTGAACCGGACGGGATGCGGCCCCTCGTCGGCTGACAGGACGATGATCGGGCGCTGCGCCTCGGGCACGGCGAGCAGGTCGTCGAGCAGGCGCTCGATGAGCTCGTTGGTGAACAGCGTCTGCTCGCGGTAGTTGAGGTCGCGACCACGTGCTCCTTCCTCCTCCAGTGAGATGTAATTGCCGTTGCGGTCGAACACGAACGGCTCGTGCGGCAGCAGGATGTGCGCGAAGGTGAACGTCGGGCCCGGCCGCGCAGCGGCACGGCGAAGGTTGCGGAACTGCTGGAATGCGCCGTCGTACGGCAGCCGGCGACGCTGCTCACCCAGCGAGCGACCCTGCGGGCGGCGCTCGAAGTGGGAAATCAGCGTGCTGCGGAACAGTTCGAGGGTGAAGTCCTCCCAACGCTCGTACGACCAGTTCACGTCGGCGTTGCGGTTGCCCTGCGTCGGGTCCCACCAGGCGCCGATGTGCACGTACTCGTAGCCGCGTCGGGCCAGCAGGCGGCCGACAGCGTGGTCCTCGAGCAACTGGTAGACCGGCAGCATGTTGCCGGTGTCCGGCCCGTACCGCTGCGCGAGATCGTGGTGGTATTTGAGGTTGAACGTCGACGACAGCGACTGTGCGGTCCGCAGATGGTTGGCCTTGCTGTGGGGCGTGACGACGAACCCACGCTGCTCGAGGCCCCGGAAGAACGGGTCGAGGTCCATGTTCCACCGTCGTTCCATGGCCGCCTGGGAACCGTAGCGGTCGAACACCAGGTAGAAGATGTCACGTGGCTCCCCCGGCGCGGACCACTCGCCCACCTCCTCCTCAAGATTCTCCGCAGCCACAGGCGCCGCCTCGGCGGCGGTCGCGTCGAACCGCGCACGGACCAACGGCACCAGGGCGAGCACCAGCACAATGGTTGCCATCGCCGCCGCGACGGTCGTGAGCTCCCGGACGATCGTCGCGCTGCGGACGAGCAGGGCCGCAAGCACGAGCGCGGCAAGGAGCCACACCCAGAACAGCCACCCGGGGTCCCCGAGCGCGTCACGGGCCGGGCCCCACAGCATGATGGCGAGCACCACGACACTCGCCGCGAGGGCACCGCGCGCGATGTCCCGCAGCGCCAGAGCCAGGATCACGAGGATCGCGGCCGCACTGCCGGCGCACAGCCCCACGAGCGAGACAGCTTCGTGTGGCGGTGTGTGCCCGACGTTGTCCTGGTAGAGATTGACGACGGGCCACGCGGCGAATGCCAGCGGGTGCCAGACGGCAACCAGCCACTCCCAGCGTGGTCTCATTCCCCGCGGCGCGTCAGGACGTACATCGTGCGGACCGACGATCGGACCGCTTCACGGCTGTCGACGGTGAAGAACGGCTCCAGCGCCGCCTCGAAGCCCTCCTGGTGGTACTCCGTGAAGACATCCTCGCGGCTGGCGAGCAGCCGCTGCACCATCGGATCCTCCTTGGGGACCCACTCGATCACGACACGTTCGCACAGCAGCGCGAACCACTGCGCGATGTCGCCCAGGGGGACGTTGCCGCCGATGGCGATGTGGTGGACCAACGCGAGCGCAAGGCCCATGGCCGCGGGTCCGCGCTCGGTGAGCGACGGCCGCTCCCGGTGTGCCCACCCCTGCGACGGTGTGGGATTGGACAGGTCGCACACGAGGGGCAGGATCGACGTCTCGTTGTTCTCCACGACCTCCCGCCAGTTCAATTCCACGGCCGAGGGGTCCATCTCCAGCGTCACGACGTCGGCTCCCGCCTTCGCGGCGATGCGGGAGAACCTTCCCGTGTTCCCCCCCAGGTCCCACACCGTCGCGGGCGCGGCGTCTGCGACTGCCTTGGAGACGAGTTCCTCTTTGTGCTGCAGCGCCTCGTCGCTGTAGCTCTGCTTCGCGGCGTAGTAGTCGCGCCACGCCGACGGGGCCGGCTCCCACTGCTGGTTGCCGACCGCCTTCTTGAGGCTGTTGATCATTCCCACCATGGCGTTGCGCGAGACGGGGCGATCTTTGCGCTCACCGCGGTGCGACGCGGCATCCGCGTACTTCCGCTGGCTGGCAGCATGGGCGTGGATGTGCATCGTCAAGCCTGCTTGCAGGCGGGTGCGTCCCGGCAACAGCGACGCCGCCAGGTCGAGCGGGATCCCGTCCAGGTGGACGCGCAGCAGGTTCCCCAACCGCACGTCGACGTGAGACATCAGGGCCAGCGGCGCGAGGAAGTGCCGGCAGAACTGTGCGTACGCGACCCATGG
>WHTG01000102.1 GCA_009377835.1 Nitriliruptorales bacterium | reverse complement strand
CGGATGGGCCCGTTGCTCGTTGTGCTGCGCGACGCGGCGCAGCACTCCGACGAACTCGCCGAGCTTGCGAGCACGCTGCGGACTCGAAGAGCCGCCAACATGCGGCACTTCGCGCGGGAGGTCGCCTCGACGGGGGAACTGCGACCCGGCCTCACCGTCGACGAGATGGCAGACGTCGTCTGGGCCACGAACTCCGCGGAGTTCTACAGCCTCCTCATCCGCGAACGAGGCTGGACACCGGAGCAGTACGAGGCATGGCTAGCCGACTCGTGGGCGCGCTTGTTCATCAGCAGCGGGGCCGGTTCCGCGGGCAACGTCTGAACGGCGGGTACACGTGTGCCTCCAACAGACCCGGGCGGTTCATGGTGGTCAATCCGATAACGGTGGCTGAGGTCACCGAACTATGGGACCGCTACGCGGCGGGTGAAACCGTGGCCGTGATCGCTGGAGCGTTGAACAGGCCGTTCCAATCGGTCAATGCCCACCGCAGCATTCACGACACGACGGGGTAGCCCGGTCATCGGCCTCACGATGAACGCCCAGCAGCAACTTCGCGTCTTGAGCGGTGACTCACGGACGACGACGACCACGTGCCGGAAGGTGGCGGTGGCCGCAGCCTAACGGCGGACACGGCTGTCGACTTGAACAAAATGGCGGGCCTTGGCAACAGTCGATACCGCATGCCGACGCAGCTCAGGAGGGGGGTGCCGGCGATCACGTGAGGTTAGATGCGCCCGACGGCGCTCGGCAGGTGCATGGTTCCGTCACCGCCGCAGCGGACCGGGATTGTCGTTCCCAGCTTGCCAGCCGCGACGCAGGGTCTCGACGGCGCCATGGACCAGGTCGTCCAGAGGTGCCGGTACTGAGGCGGGGATTTGTCCATGCATCTGCAGCCGGGAAATCCCTTGAACCGTCCCCCACGTGGCGACGCATCGACCCAGCACCTCAGCCTCTCCAACGCCGTGGGGCTGGCACGCCGCCACGACATCGTGCAGTTGGTCCCAATACGTCTTGGCGCTCTGTTCGAGCCGCGGATGATCCGACTTCTTCACGAGCGGGCCGAACGCAAGGTCGTGGACGTGTGGTTGCTCGCGCACGAACGCAACGTACGCGTCGACGAGCGCGTGAAGCCGCTCGGTAGGAGTCCGCGCTGCCGCGACCGCCTCGGCGGCGCGTTGCGCCGCGTGCTGCAGGCCGGCGCCGGCCACTGCGGCCAACATGACCCGCTTGTTGGCGAAGTAGACGTATGGCGCCTGATGGCTCACCTCAACGTGATGAGCGACCGCGCGCAGACTCAGACGCTCTGCCGGATGATCCTGGAGCAAGTGGAGGGCAGCGGCAACTAAACGATCCTCGAGTGGCTCAACCTCTTGGCTTCTGCTCATCGTCCCAATTGAGAAGGTTGACAGCGTCAACGTTGAGTGTCAATTTACCAGTTGACACTGTCAACTAGAGGTTTCGGGGTGGTGGGCCATGGTCGCGGAGCTGAACAGGAGCCGAAGCGGGGCCGGCGGGTCGCGGCAGAGGAATGAACACACGCTCGTTTCGGTGCTGCTGGGCTCAGGTGCGCTCCTGGGGGTCGTGGGCAACGTGTTCCACCCGGTCCTTGACCCAGGCCTGAGTACGCAAGCGTTCCTCGACGCCGTGCACGCCGCCCCGTGGTGGCGGGCATTGCACCTTCTGATCACGCTGTCAGTCGTGTTGCTGACTGCGGGGCTCGTGTTGCTCGCCCGGCGCCTCGTATCACCCCCCGGCGGCGACGCCGCACGCGTCACCGCCGTGCTCGCGCTGATAGGAGGGACGCTGTTCGTGGCAGTCATCGGCGCAGTCGACGGGGCGGCAATGTCTGCGCTCGCCGATGTCAGCGCCGGCGCGCCCGGTCAGGATGTCATCGTTGCCGCGGCTGCGGGCCTGCGTGCCATGGACAACGGCCTGCTCAGCCTTGTCGTAGCGCTCTTCATGGGTGGCACGTTCGTCGCGCTCGGAGCAGCACTGCGTGCCGGCACCTCGTTCGGTGCGTGGCTCCGGTGGAGTTCGCTGGTCATCGGCGGCGCCGGGATCGGCACCGGGACCCTGATGTTCTTGGGTGTCGCTGCCGAGTTCACCAACTACACCTTCCGCGTGGTCGCCTTGGGGGTCACCGTCGTCGCTCTCGCCCTCGCGATCCAAGTCCTCCGTCTCGGACCATCTTCCCGACACTAACCAGGCCCCCGACATGTTGAGCTCATGGTTCCGGTGGCGTGAAGACGAAGAGGTCATCGTCGGCAATCCAGCGACACACGTCCGTCGTCCGCAGCGTCATCCAAGTCCGCAACTGTGGTTGAACCGTCATGAACTCACCGATCTGGATGGTCACAGATCCTCGGAGAGCACGGCCATGAACAGCTTCGGCAGCTGCCGTCCAATCTGCGCGACAACGCATGACTGCTGAAGTCGCGGTCGGCTACGCCCTCCTCACGGGCTTGGCGGTGTTCCTCACCGGCGCCGTCGCCTGGCGAATGGCCTACCAACAGCCGCTGGCCGTATCGCTTGCCGCGATCGACCGTGATCGTCGCCGTCACAGGTGGATCCATGTGTGGATGACCGTGGCGATGTTCGTAACGCCGGCTGGGCTCGGCGGGTTGCCGTTTCTGACGAGGCTATGGGGCGCTCGCGCGCTGTTCGCCATGGCCTTTGCCGTCTACGCGCTCGGCGCGAACTGCTGGCTCGTGTCTCTTGCCTTTCGCCTCACTGTCGTCCCCTGGGCGGCTGAGCGCACCGTCGAGGATGGCGCGCCGCCTGAGGGATTCTCCGCGATCAACGCATGGGCAGGTGCGCTGTACACCCTTCACATGGCGATGTCATACGTCACCTTTGCCATTGTCGGCGCAGGCATACTGCTATCAGGCGGGCTTCCGGCATGGTCGGGGTACCTCGGCATCGGCTGGGGGTGCGGGTTCTTGGTGGGCCTCGTGACCACACGCTTCGCGGGGCCGTTCAATCCTCCATTCTGGGCCCATGCGTACACCGCCCTTGTAGGCATCCTGCTCCTGATCGTGTGAGTGGCTGCTGCGTCGGCCGATTTACGCCCACGCTGAAAGCGCCGGATGCGTGTCACGAGTCAGCTCGCGTCGCGTCGCTTCACCCGCGGCGCCCGTGTTCGCCCCGGGGTGCGGTATCCCTGGGATACCGGGTACCCAATGGCCTCACGATGGCGGCTTGAGAAGCGACGTCCTGGCCGGCATTGGTCGGCCATCGGCGCTTGCAGAAGTTGGCGCTGACCGCAACCCCCAGACGGATGTCCAACTCGGTGTCACAAGTCAGGCGCGCGGCGTGCAACTTCCTCCATGACCGACACTGGAGGACCACATGTAGGTCGACGGACGGCTCACCCACGAACGGGACGGGGACCCACGAAGGGCCCGGACGGGGAACCAAACAGAACCATTTCCCGACCCAAGACCCGGACGGCGATCCCAACAGGCCGCTGACCTGCGGCTTCTGGAGCGGACGACGGGATTCGAACCCGCGCCCCCCACCTTGGCAAGGTGGTCGGAACATAGTTCTGACCAGGCGGTTTGCCGAGAGCCCAGGAACGGCAAGGACGGGAGGAAGGGGCAGGTAGCCGGTTGGAGCGGTGTTCCCGTCTGCTTGTGACCACGGTGTGACCAGGAGGCGGCCGCGCCGTCATGAGCGACGCCGACGTGCGCCACGTCATGGCACAGGTGGCGCCTACTGACCCGGGGCGGTTCACATGACGCCCACCGCCAGGGTGCCGCGCTCATGGATGAACTCGCCGGATCATCGGGCTAACCGCGAAACGCCACGCCCCGCGCCGGCGTCCCTACGTCATCAGGGGCCCCTGAATTGAGCCAACAGGGGGGAGGTGCCGCGATCCGGAGCGACGATGGTCCATGCCCCGCTCGCTCGCGTGATCGCCACGTGCACGCCGAGCCGTGCGAGCAATGATGCGGTCACGGCGAACCCGCAGGTGCAGCGCATCGACTACGAAGGGGCGCTGCGCTGGACCGACCCGGTGGCGGCGTCCGGCCGCGGCGGCCACGGGTGGTAACAAAGAAGAAATGTCTTCACAGCGATAATCCCATGTCGGGGTGGCGCGCGCAGGTGCACAGCCATCCGACCGGCAGAGGAGAACGAGCAATGCGGCTCCTGGTAGTGGAGGACGAGCCGATCCTCGCGGGCGCCATCGCGGAATGGCTGCGCGACGAGGCGCACGCCGTTGACGTTGTTTACGACGGCGCGGCGGCGTTGGAGCATGCCGACGTCCATGACTACGACGTGGTCGTCCTAGACCGGGACATCCCCGCCATACACGGCGACGACGTCTGCCGCGAGCTGGTGGAGGACGGGTCGACAGCACGGGTGCTGATGCTCACTGCTGCAGGCGATGTCAGTGACCGCGTCGCCGGACTCCATCTTGGCGCCGACGACTACCTCGCCAAGCCGTTCGCGTTTGCGGAGCTCTCTGCCCGTGTCCAGGCATTGGGACGCCGCGCGCGCCCGCCGACTCCGCCCGTGCTGCGGCATGCCGGCATCATCCTGGATTCGGCGCGGCGCGAGGTGTTCCGGGACGGTCGCCTGGTGCTCCTTTCAAAAAAGGAGTTCGCAGTGCTCGCCGAGCTCCTGCGGGCTGACGGTGCCGCGGTCTCGGCCGAACAGCTGCTGGAGAAGGCATGGGACGAGTTCGCCGACCCGTTCACTCAGGCCGTGCGACTCACGATCTTCAAGTTGCGCCGCAAGCTCGGTGATCCTCCGGTCGTGGAAACGATCACGGGAGTGGGGTACCGGATACCGTGAGGCTCGCGAGTCTTTGGGTGCCGCCGCGCCAAATCACCCTGCGGACGAGGCTCACCCTGATCTACGGGGCGATGTTCCTCGTGGCCGGGGTGGTTCTGCTCGGCACGACGTACGCGCTGTTCAATCAGCAACTTTCCCGTTCGGCGCCTGCGTTTAGCGTGTCGGGCACCTTCGACGAAGCCGGTGAATCCGGCTTCGAGGACGGCGACCCGGGTCTGGAGAATCGGATCGTCACGGATGACGGCATCGTCCGGCGCGGCGACGCAGCCACGGAATGGCTGCAGCAGCAGGAAGAGCGGTTGCGCGATTCCGCCGTCACTTCTCTTGTCACCCAGGGCGGGATCGCGCTGCTTGTCGTAGCTGCTGCCGCCGCCGGTTTCGGCTGGCTTGTCGCAGGTCGGGTGCTTGCCCCGTTGCACCGGGTCACCGACACCGCGCAGAGGATCGCCGCCGCTCCCACAGCGGACCGAGGGCTCCACGAACGCATTGCCCTGAGCGGACCGGACGACGAGGTGAAGGAACTCGCCGACACCTTCGACACCATGGTCGCCCGGCTCGACCGGTCATTCGACGGTCAGCGCCGCTTCGTTGCCAACGCGTCGCACGAACTCCGCACCCCGGTGACGTTAGGCCGCGGACTGGTCGAGGTGGCGATGCATCGAAAGGCCGCGTCCGATGATGTCAAACAGCTCGGCGAGGATCTGCTGAAGATCAACAGCCGGCATGAGCGGCTGATCGCCGGACTGCTGCTGCTGGCGAACTCGGAGAACGAGGTCATCGAGCGGTATCCGGTTGATCTCGCCGATGTGGTCACCCATGTCGTGGCGCAGACCACCGACGAGGCCGCGCGGGTGGGTGTCACGGTTCACGAGGAGGCGGGCGAGGCGGACACTGAAGGCGATGCTCTCTTGCTCGAGCGCATGGTGCACAACCTCGTGGAGAACGGAATTCGGCACAACGTCTCCAATGGCGGATGGGTTCGTGTGAGCAGCCGGACCCGACCTGATAGCGGTCGCGTGGAAGTGGTGGTCAGCAACAGCGGGCCGACCGTTCCGCCGTATGAGGTGCCAGCCCTGTTCGAACCGTTTCGCCGTCTGGGCGCTGAACGGCTGGTTACAGCCAAGGGCGCCGGGCTCGGCTTGTCTATCGTGCGCTCCGTCGCGCGAACCCATGGCGGTGACGCCGTTGCACAACCTCGACAGGATGGGGGGTTGATGGTGACCGTCACCCTGCCGCACTGTCAGGACGGCACATCGGCCTAGCCGTGGTTGCCCATCACCCATCCGGCTAGACCGTCGACAGTGCGGCGGTCGGTGACATGCGGGCCGCGCGGGTGGCTGGGTAGGCGCCCGCGATCGCGCCGACGAAGATCGTCGCTGCGGCAGCACCGCCGAGTACCCATAGCGGCAGCGCGACCGGCCAGTCCCGGCTGGACGCGAAAGCGGCCGTTGCGATGCCGCCGAGCACCGCCCCACCGATTCCGCCCAGGCCGGCCAGCAGCACCGATTCGCCGAGGAACTGTCGGCGGATGTGTGCCCGGGTCGCGCCTAAGGCGCGGCGCAGGCCGATCGCGGAGCGGCGTTCGAGCACCGCGATCACCATGGTGTTGGCCACGCCGATGCCGCCGACGAGGAGGGCGACGCCTCCGAGCGCCAGGAGCAGCGCGGTGAGCGTTTCGTTGGCCGCTGCCTGGGCGGCGAGAGCGTCCGAAGGCCGGCTGACAACCACCTCCTCCGGAGCGTCGGGGTTGACGGTGGCCGGCAGCACGGCTCGTACGTCCTTCACGGCCGACTCGATGGACCGCTCGTAAATGGTCGTCGGGGAGCCATCTAGGCCCAGGAGGTCTTCGGCGACCCGCCAGCCGATCAAGACCGAGGAGTTCAACTCGGGGGCGAGCGGTATGGGATCGAGTATGCCGATTACGGTGAACCATTCGCTGCCCAGCCAGACCTGGACGCTGCCGTCGGTCTGGCTGATGCCGAGGCGTTCTGCGGCGTCGGCCCCGAGCACCACCGTCGGGTATGCGGCAAGCGCGTCGTCGAGCCAGCGTCCGGACGCGACCGTACCGCTGACGGTGTCGAGCAAGTCGGTGCGTGCGGCGTTGACAGCGAGCCCGTTGGTCTGTTGCTCGGGTATGTGTTGGTTGCGGTAGACCGAGGCGTCAGCGACGGTGCCTATGGCGCTGACTGCGCGAACCGGTCCAATCCGGGCGACCATGTCGACACTGTCTTCGGGGAGCTTGGCGTCCCCGCCCAGCAGCTGTTGGCCTGGTGTGACCGTGAGCAGGTTTGTGCCGAGTTGGCGAAGCTGCTCGTTGACCTGCTCACGGCTGCTGGCAGAGATTCCCAGGACGGCGACCATCGCGGCGATCCCGACGGCAATCCCCAGGGCTGACAGCACTGCACGCAGCGGCCGGGTCCGCAGTCCGGAGAACGCCACTCGCAGTGTGTCGCGTGGGAGAAGCCGCGAGGGGGCGGGTGTCGATGCGTTCATGTCTGCTCTGACCTTTGGTCAGATTCGATCTTTCCGTCGAGAAGGTGGACCTGACGGGGCAGCTCATCGGCCACGGCCCGGTCGTGCGTGATGATGACAATCGTGGTGCCCGTGTCACGAAGATCGTGGAGGAGCTCGAGCACGGCCGCCCCCGACACCGAGTCCAGTGCTCCGGTGGGCTCGTCGGCAAGCAGGAGCGGTGGCCGGCCGACGAGCGCACGCGCCACAGCGACACGTTGGCGCTGCCCGCCGGAGAGTTCATTGGGCTTGTGATGTGCTCGATCGGCCAGCCCGACGCGCTCGAGCATCTCTCGAGCCCGAGCACGCCGTTGGCGCTGGCGCATCCCGGTGTAGAGGAGCCCATCCGCCACGTTTTCCAGCGCCGACACCTCTGGGACGAGGAAGAACTGCTGGAAGACGAACCCGATCCTGCGGGATCGGATGGCCGACAGCCGCCGGTCGTTCAGCTTGCTGACGTCATGGCCGTCGATGCGTACCAGCCCAGCGTCCGCGCGGTCGAGCGTGCCGAGAATGTTCAGCATCGTGGTCTTGCCGGAGCCGGATGGGCCCACGATGCCAACCAGCTCACCTGGGTCGATGCGCAGGCTGACACCGTCGAGGGCCCGCACGGGCGGATAGCCGGGATAGACCCGCCGGACGTCGTCGAGCAGCACCACCGGCTCGGCAGCGGCGGCCCGCGCATCGGTCACCGCGGCTTGGGTGGGCGCGCTCATCTGCCCGCCACCCCGACGATCGTGCCCTCGTCGACGTCCTCGCCTTCGATCTCGACCCTGCCATCAGCGAACATTCCGGTCTCGACCGAGACGGTGGTCGTGGTTCCGTCTGCCTTCACAACTTCCACGCCAAAGCCGCCCTCGCTCAGCGCCAGCAGCGCGTTGACTGGAACGACGAGGACGTGTTCTCGCTCCTCGACATCCACCACGACGTCGACCGGAGACCCCAGCAGAGCGTCATCGACCTCGTCTTCCAGGGTGACCTCAACCTTGGCGACGGTGTCGGCAGCGCCGGCAGCATCGTCGCCGCCCCCGCCTCCGTCGCCCCCGTCCGACGTGTCTTCCACGACGGCCGTGGACGTGACCGTTCCCGCAACCTCGGCACCGCCGGGAAGCCGGATGGTCACCTCGGTATCGACATCGACGAGAACACGGTCTCGCACGGCGACGTCCAGACTGACGATCTGGTCCGAACTCGTGATGTCGAGCACCTCGGCACCCGGTGTGACGATGTCACCGACATCGACCTTGATGCCGTCAACCCGCCCGCCCTCGGGCATGAAGACGACATCAGCCTGAGCGACGACACCGGTCTTCTCGGCACCGAGGTCCGCTTGCCATCTCTTGACGGCAAGCGCGGTGTACCACGTGAACGTCTCGTCGACATCAAAGCCGTCGTAGCCCAGCGTGGCGAGGTTGGCCTCGAGCTGCCGGACGTCGGCGCCCCTGTTCCCGGACGTGAGATCCCGGTACATCGGAATGGACCCGATGAGCGCAAGCACGGGCTGCTCGTCCAGGCGGTACAGCTCACTGCCACGCTCGATCTGCGAATCGTGATCCGCCAGCCCGGTGATGGTGCCCTCGCCCTTCGCCTGCACCCTGAACGGTGAACCGTGGCCCAGCCTGCCCCCCCATGACTCGGTGGCTGTCAGCGTTGCCCGAGCGACCTCGGCGGTAGCAACCGGTCCCGTGGGCTCGCCGGCCGGCTGGCCTTCCGAGTCGCGAACCAGGAACCAGGACCACGCTACAGACCCGACCGCAATGACAGTGCCGAGCGTCAACCACACCACCCCTCTCAGGCGCCCACGCCGCGGAGCATCAAGGTCGGAGTCATAGTCCCGTTCGGTCGGTGCTGCTATGACGTTCTCGCTCATCATCCATCGCTCTTGTTGGTAGCGCGGTCGCCACCCAAGATCTCGTCGCACGCTTCCTCAGCCCCGCTGAAGTCGGGATCGTCCAAGACCTCCGGACCGATGCTGATGCCCTCACCCGGCTTGGGGTCGGCAAACTTCTCCACACCGTTGTCACGCATGCACTGGGCGTACGCGAGCATGTCCTCACGTTCTTCGCCAGCGTCGCTGCCCGCTGGCGGCGGCGGCGCCAGGTGGTCGCACGCTTGCATGGCCGCGTCCGCTTGTGTGGGATCGCCCTCGACCTGAACCTGGATGCCCTCGCCCGGCGCTGGGTCCTCCACGGCTAGACCCTTGTCGCGCAAACACTGCGCAAACTCCAGCAGCTTCTCGTAAGTCTCATCCTCGCTCAGTGGCTCACCGGACTCATTGCCGTCGCCTTCTGCCGTGCTGCCGCCTGCCGAGGCAACGTGGTCTCCACTGCGGCCGCTGCCGCCATCGCCGCTTGTGCCGCAGCCGGTCAGAGCCAGCAACAGTGCAAGGGGCAGCGCAGCCAGCACATTTCGAGCTCGTGTTCGCATCGTCTCGTCTCTCCGTCATAGCTCCGGCACGGTGCCGGGCTCGGTACGAGCCATCAAGCAAGGCAGGCCGTTTCTCGAGCGTTTCCACGAAACTGTGCCTGGGGGTTACGTCGCGTGACTGCTTTGAAAGCTCGTACGAGTCGCCATGCGGTCTTGGTAGCAAACGGGTCCCTGCCGTGCTACGCACCTGCAGACGGGCATCCCCCTCTCCCCAGCGCCCATGGCCGGATGGGCCAAGATGAACTGGCCAACCCGGGCGGGGTGTCAAGTAGGCAATTCCTGCACCGAAGACGACTGGGTCGAACCGGCCGAGGATGGCGTCGGCCGAGTCCTTGACGGGAGACATCGGTAACCACTAAGTTACGGTAGCCCATGGGTTACCAAGCAACCTTGGAAGTGCTCGCCGACCCGACGCGGCGGAGCATCGTGGAGCGCCTGCACGCGGGACCGCTGCCGGTCGGTGTGCTCGCCGCCGACCTTCCCGTGAGCCGGCCGGCGGTATCGAAACACCTGCGTCTGATGAAGGACGCCGGGGTCGTCCGGATGACCGCAGACGGCACCCGCCATCTCTACGAACTGGATCTGCGCACGCTCGACGAGGTCCGGCGCTACCTCGACGGGTTCTGGGAGGCGTCCCTGGCCAGCTTCAAAGACGCTGCGGAGTCGACGACGAAAGGACGCACATCATGAGCAGCAGCAGCACGGCAGCCGACGAGACCACGACCGCGGTCCACCGCTCGATCGCCGTCGAGGTCGGCCAGGAACGCGCCTTCGAGGTCTTCACCGAAGGCTTTGACAGCTGGTGGATCCGCTCGCACCACATCGGAGCGGCCGAGATGGACACCGCCGTCATCGAGCCGCGTTCCGGCGGACGCTGGTACGAACGTGGCGTCGACGGTACGGAGTGCGACTGGGGCTACGTCATCGCGTGGGAGCCCCCTGAGCGCCTCGTCCTCGTGTGGCAGATCAACGGCCAGTGGCAGTTCGACCCTGCCCTGGTCACCGAGGTGGAGGTGACCTTCCGCCCCGACGGTGACGCCCGCACGCACGTCGACCTGGTGCACCGTCACCTGGAGCGCCTGGGTGACGCCGCGACGCAGATCCGCACGGTGTTCGAGTCCGAGGCGGGCTGGCCGGGGCTGCTGCAGCGCTTCGCCGCCAGCGCCGAGTCGGCGTAGAAATCCGGAGCCCGAGTGGTCATGACTGCTGTCGTGGAATCGATCGAAATCGCACGCCCCGCCGAGGAGGTGTTCGCCTATGTAACGGATCTGCCACGCCTTCCCGAGTGGCAGGACAACGTCGTCCGCGCCTGCGTGGACGGCGGGGAAATGCCCGAGGTCGGTGCCCGCTGCACCCTCACCCGGCGGATCGCCGGCGCCGAGCGGGAGATCACCTCAGAGGTCACGGCACTGATCCCGCCGACCCGTTGGGCGATCCGCGGGGTCGAGGGGCCGATGCGCGCCGTCGTCAACGGGCGCGTGGATGCCCTGG
>WHTG01000278.1 GCA_009377835.1 Nitriliruptorales bacterium | reverse complement strand
GTCGAGCTGCTGCTGGAATGCCTGGCGCGAATGCACCCTCTGCGCCGGTTCTCGCTCCAGCCATGCAAGCGGGTCGTCCGGGGGATCAGTTCGCGGCCTACCACCACGCATATCGGGATTGAATGCTGCGGTCGAGGACACCGAGCAGCCGCGACGTGGACGCTCGAAACCGAAGCGGTGAACACTCGCTGAACGGCCGGTCGGGTCGCTACCGTGGCGCGATGCGCATCAGGACCCGCCCGGGTCATCCCGACTTCCTCGATCTGCCGTGGGACCAGCCGCTGGAGGGCTGGACACACGAGCGGGTGATGGAGGTCGCCCGCGGCAACCACCGGCACGTGGTGCAGTTCGTCGACTACGACGGTGCCTTGTACGCCCTCAAGGAACTGCCGTCGCGACTGGCGGAGCGCGAGTACCGCATGCTGCGCCGGATGGAGGAGGAGTCGCTGCCCGCCGTCGATGCCGTGGGGACGATCAGCCGTAACGGCCTGGAGGACGTCCTGGTGACCCGGTATCTCGACTACTCCCTGCCGTACCGCGTGTTGTTCGCGCGCGTGCCGCACGAGGAGCAGGACGTCCGCAGCCTGTCCGAGCGCCTGCTCGACGCCCTGGTGATGCTGCTCGTCCGCCTGCACGTGGCCGGCTTCTCGTGGGGAGACTGCTCCCTGAACAACACCCTGTTCCGCCGCGATGCGGGCGCGCTGGCAGCGTACGTCGTCGACGTGGAGACCGGGGAGTGGCACCCCGAACTGACACCGGGGCAGCGGGAGGCTGATCTGGAGATCACGGTGCTCAACGTCGCCGGCGGACTGATGGACCTGCAGGCGCAACTCGGCCTCCCGTCCGAACCCGACCCCGCCGATGTTGCGAACGACCTCCGTCTGCGGTACGAGCAGCTGTGGAGAGAGCTCACCACCGACGCGGTCATCGATCCTGGTGACCGGTTCGCCGTAGAGTCGCGAATCCGGCGCCTCAACGATTTGGGCTTCGACGTCGACGAGGTCGAAATCGTCGAGGAGGACGGCGGCGACCGTCTCACCATGCGTGCGCTCGTGGCGGAGTCCGGCCACCACCGCCGCCGACTGTTGTCTCTGACGGGTCTGGACGCGCAGGAGAACCAGGCCCGCAGCCTGCTCAACGACCTGGCGAACTTCCGCGCCTACCACGAGCGGCTCGACGGGCGTCCCCTGCCCGAAAGCGTCGCCGCCTACCGCTGGCTGGCCGAGGTGTTCGAGCCGACGGTCGCGGCCATTCCCTCGGAGCAGCGGGGAAAGCGCGAGGCTGCGGAGGTGTTCCACGAGATCATCGAACACAAGTGGTTTCTCTCGGAGCGCTCCGGCGAGGACGTCGGTGTGGACAAGGCCCTGGCGTCGTACCTGGAGACGGTCCTGCCGGAGGAGCCGGACGAGCGCAACGTCCTGCGCGGGGAGATGGCCGAGGGGTGGATCAGTTTCGGCTGAGCACTACGCTGCCGACCATGTCGATCCTCGTCGAAGCGCACGACGCGGTCCGTGTACTGCGGTTCAACCGTCCGGATGCGCGCAACGCCATGAGCACCACGATGCTGGAGGAGCTGCTCGAGGCGATGGCGGACGCCGCCGCCGACGACGCCGTCGCAGCCGTCGTCTTGACCGGAGCGGGCGGCGCATTCTCCGCCGGGGCGGATCTGCGAGAAGAACTCGACCACCAGGGTTCCGTGCGGCGGATGGATCTGCTCTGTCACGTCTACGAGGGGGTTGCGACGTTTCCGAAGCCGACGGTCGCCGCCGTGGAAGGCCACTGCGTCGGTGGCGGCATCGAGGTGGCCGCCGCAGTGGACATCCGTGTCGCCGATCCCACTGCGTCCTTCCGGTTCCCGGGTGCGACGCTCGGGATTGCCGTCGGCGCTGCCAAGCTCGTGGGACTCGTGGGACTGGGCACCGCGAAGGACCTGGTGCTCACATCCCGCACGTTCTCCGCGGAGGAAGGATGGCGCCTGGGGTTCGTGCAGCGACTCGCCCAGCCCGGCCAGGCATTGGCGGTGGCGCTGGAAGTCGCCGGCGAGATCACGGCGAACAACCCCCACGCCGTGGCATTCCTGCGCCGCCAGTTCCTGGCGTTCACGGGCATGGCCGACCGTGTGGCGGCCGAGAACGACGTCTTGCACGCGCTGGCGGAGGCGGCGGGTGACTACGGCGCCGTCACGCACGCCAACCCGGTGACCGGGCGCACGCCGGGGATGGGAACCCATCGCTGAACGGGTTCGCCGGGTCCCTTCTATGCTGACGGCGCGTACACGTGAAAGGACACGGGGTGACCCAGAGCCGCAGCCCGCAGGCACCGGACCGCAACCTTGCACTCGAGTTGGTCAGGGCGACGGAGGCGGCGGCACTGGCAGCTGGTCGCTGGATGGGCCGCAACCGCAAGAACGAGGGTGACGGCGCGGCCGTCGACGCCATGAGGCTGGTGCTCAACACCGTGCAGATGGACGGCCTCGTCGTCATCGGCGAGGGCGAGAAGGACGAGGCGCCGATGCTGTTCAACGGCGAGGAGATAGGCACCGGTCAGCCGCCGGAGGTGGACATCGCCGTAGACCCGATCGACGGGACACGACTGCTGGCGCAGGGTCGCCCCGGGTCGCTGTCGGTCATCGCGATCAGCCCCCGGGGCACGATGTTCGATCCGGGCCCGATGGTGTACATGAACAAGTGGGTGGTCGGACCCGATGCGCTGGGAGCGGTCGACATCGACGCACCCGTGGCGGAAAATCTCTCGAATGTCGCCAAGGCCAAGGGCAAGAAGGTCCAGGACCTCGTCTGCATCATGCTCGACCGCGACCGGCACGAGGACATGATGGCCGAAGTTCGAAACGCCGGCGCGCGGCTGCGGCTGATCATGGACGGCGACGTCGCGGCGAGCCTCCTGGCGCTGTTGCCCGAGCGGAAGGTCGACGTACTGCTCGGCATCGGCGGCACCCCGGAGGGCGTCATCAGCTCCTGCGCCGCGCATGCCCTGGGCGGGGAGATGCAGGGCCGGCTCTGGGCCCGTGATCCGGACGAACGGGCACAGGCCGAGGCCATGGGCTACGACGTGGACAAGCCGCTGACGAACGACGAGCTGGTCTCGAGCAAGGACACGTTCTTCGTGTGCACCGGGATAACCGACGGGGATCTGGTCGACGGGGTGGACTACCGGGCCGGCGCAGCAGTCACCGAGTCACTGGTCATGCGCGGCAAGAGCGGGACGGTGCGATTCATCCAGGCACGTCACAACCTCGACAAGGTGATGGAGTACAGCTCGATCGACTTCGAGTAGCCGCCCACGCCGCC
>WHTG01000311.1 GCA_009377835.1 Nitriliruptorales bacterium | reverse complement strand
CCCGTACGCGCAGGCCGGACGGCGGTCGCCCGACCGCATGCCGCGGCTGCTCGACTGCTTCCGGGACGTCCTGGAGTGGACGCGGGAGCAGTTTCCGGACCGCGGGATCGTCACCGGCGGCCGGTCCATGGGTGGCCGCGCCGCCAGTCTGCTGGAGGCGGAGGAGCGGGGCGCGGCGGGCTTGGCATTGCTGAACTACCCGCTCGTGGGGGTGAGGGCGAACGCCACCGCGGCGCCGCGGACGGGCCACTGGCCGCAACTGACGGTGCCGGTCCTGTTCGTCCACGGCACGCGCGATCGGCTGTTGCCGACGGCGCTGTTCGAGGAGTCCCTGCCGCTGTTGGGCGGCAGCGCGTCTGTGACGGTGCATGTCGTGGAGTCCGCGGACCACGGTTTCGCGGTCCCACGAAGCACCGGGCGTTCTGCGGCCGAGGTACATCGGGAGGTCGGGGAGGCTCTGGCCCGGTGGGTGGTCGCTGCAGTCGGCCCATCCGCGATCGGCACCGTCTAGGACTCGCCGGAGCCACGGATCACGCGCAACCGGCCCGCGGGGCGGGCCGGTTGCGAGCGCAGGGCGGATCACGCAGCGACGGGCCGCGGTTCGTGCAGATTCACCGCCGTCAGGTGCTCGCCGCAGTGGCAGCGCAGCACGACCTCGATACCGCCGGGCGTGTTGCGCAACTCGACGATCGAGGACGCCGACAGCATGACGGTCGTTTCCCGGGTGGGACAGTAGGTGAAGAACATGGCGGCCTCCTCTTGCGGTGCGGCGCTGTAAGGGTCAAACTCGATTGCACCAGTTACACTACTAGGTCGAAGGTAAGGAGTCAAGTGAAGTTTGACCATTACAGCGACCGTGAGGCCGCCCTGGCGGCCGGGCTTGTGAACAGCGCAGACGACAGGGACGAGCTGCGCGACGTCCTCACGCGGAACAACATCAGCGCCATCGGCGACCTCTCAGCCGAGGTGATGGACCAGATCCAGGCCCTGCGGCCGCGGTTGGGCAAGATCTTCCGCAGTGAGGATCCCGCCGAGGCGGCAACGGAGATCAACGCGCTGCTGCGCGAAACCGGCGCCCTGCCCCAGATCACGGACCACGACGACGAGGAGTGGCACCTGCACTACACACCCGTCGAGGCGCCGCTGGTGGTCCGGCTAGCCGCTGAGGCCGCAATGGGCCTGGCCATCGTGATGCGCGACGACGGCCTGGAGCGGCTCAAGACGTGTGCCTCCGAGACCTGCGACGACGTCTTCGTCGACACCTCACGCAACCGTTCGCGCCGCTTCTGCGATCCGGCCACGTGCGGCAACCGCGCGAATGTCGCCGCCTTCCGCGCTCGCCGACGGGGGGCGAAGTCGTCGTGAAGACGCACATGACCCGCGGCAGCCTTGTCCGGCTCGTCGCGCTCGCCACCATGTGGGGCTCGAGTTTTCTGCTCATCAAGGTCGCCGTCGACGGCGTGAGCCCTACGCAGCTGGTCCTCGGGCGGCTGGTCGCCGCGGCCGCGGTGCTCCTGGGGATCGTGGCGGTCGCGCGGGTACCGCTGCCGCGGGCACTGCCGGTGTGGGGCCACCTCGCGGTGATGGGCCTCGTGGCCAACATCATCCCGTTCTTCCTGTTCGCCTGGGGCGAGCAACGCGTCACCTCCGGCATGGCCGGCATCCTCAACGGCACCACGCCGCTGTTCACGCTGGCGGTCGCGGTTGCCGCGTCGAACGAGGAGCACCTCTCGCCGCAACGCGTCGCAGGACTGCTGCTCGGGTTCGTCGGTGTTGTCGTCGTGGTTGGCCCGTGGCGGGGCGACGGCGGCGCGAACGCGATCTCGGGCCAGCTCGCCTGTCTCGTCGCGGCTGCGTGCTACGGCGTCGCCTTCGTCTACACCCGTCGGTTCCTGTCCCAGCGCGGGCTGGCACCGCTCGCACTGTCGGCGGGGCAGATCACGCTGGCTGCCGTCATGCTGGGAATCACGGCCCCATTCACGGCCCGCGGCGCGATGACGCTGACGCCCGAGATCCTCGGCAGCATCGTGGGACTGGGCGCCGTCGGGACCGGCCTGGCGTACGTGTTGTACTACCGGATCATCAGCGACGTCGGTGCCACGACCACCTCCCTGGTCACCTATCTCATCCCGGTCGTCGCAGTGTTCCTCGGGGTCGCTATCCAGAACGACCCCCTCACGTGGAACATCTTCGCCGGTGCGGTGATCGT
>WHTG01000029.1 GCA_009377835.1 Nitriliruptorales bacterium | reverse complement strand
CAGCGCGTCGAGTGCATTGCCCAGACGCTCGGCAGCGCCCCGGGCGGCAGCGGCAGGGTTGTTCAACTCGTGCGCGACACCCGCTGTGAGTGTTCCCAGCTGCGCCATCCGCTCGGATTGGCGGAGCCGGTCGTGGGTCTCCTGCAAGCGCTCCATGAGGATCCGCAGCAGCGACCGGAGCGCTTCCGGACTGGTCGCGAGCACCTCGTCGAGGACGGTCTTAGGAATGGTGAGCAACTTCGCCGTCGTCCGCGCCCGGGCTGTCGCACTGCGCGGTTGGGACTGCAGGAGCGCCAGCTCACCGATCACATCACCGGATCCGCGTATAGCCAGCAGGGTCTCGCGTCGCCCCGTCGCCTTGAGGATCTCGATCTCGCCGGCCGTGATGACATAGGCGGTGTCGCCGGGCTCACCTTCGGAGAAGAGCACCTCGCCCGGGAGCAACGTCCGGTCTTCGACGCCCTTGCAGATCCGTACCAGGTCGTCGTCGCTGAGTTCGGCGAAGAGCCGAACCCGTCGCAGGCGCGGGTCGACGGTCACGCGGTGGCCAGGTGCTGGTGCACCAGGGAGATCGCGATCGCTCCCTGTCCGACCGCAGACGCTACCCGCCGCACGGCCCCGTGACGGACATCACCAGCGGCGAAGATGCCCGGGACGCTGCACTCCAGAAGGTATGGGTCCCGCTGGAGCGGCCAACCCGGGGGACGGCTGCCGTCGCCGGTGATATCGGGGCCGGTGAGGACGAAGCCGTGCGGGTTGACCGCCACGACTCCTGTGAGGAAGTCGGTGTGCGGCACGGCGCCCACGAACACGAACAGGCCGGTCGCTTCCACGGTGCTCGTTGTGCCGTCGCCATGACGCAGTTCGACCCGTTCGAGGTGCTCGTCGCCGCCGACGCCTTGGACCTGCGTGGACGTGAGGACGCGGATGACGGCCGTCGCCTCGACCTGATCGACGAGATACCGCGACATCCTGTGGTGGATCGACGGCCCGCGAACGAGCAGCAGCACTTCGGCCGCGAAACGGGAGAACATCATCGCCGCCTGCCCGGCAGAGTTGGCGCCGCCGACCACGATGACGCGTTCGCCCTTGTACGACGCGGCCTCCGCGAGCGTGGCTCCGTAGAAGACGCCTGCCCCGTGAAGGCGCTCGTACCCAGGAACACCGAGGTGCCGGACCTTCATCCCGGACGCCACCAGCACGGTATGGCAGCCCAGTTCCGCGCCGTCCGACAGCACGACCGTGCGCCCGCCTCCCTCGACGCGCAGCGTCGCGACCTCCACGGGGCTGAGGATCTCGGCGCCCAGTCTTGCCGCCTGCGCCGTGGCGCGTCGGGTCAGGTCAGTGCCGCTTATCCCGTTGGGGAAACCCAGGTAATTCTCGATCCTGGAACTCGTTCCCGCCTGCCCTCCCGTGGCCTGCATCTCCAGCACCGCAACGCGCAGCCCCTCGGATGCGCCGTACACGGCACCCGCCAGACCTGCGGGCCCCGCCCCGACGATCACAAGGTCGTAGAACGGCGCGCTGGCCCGGGAGCGCAGCCCGATCCGCCCGGCGAGCTCGTGGGCGTTCGGCTGCGACAGCACACTCCCGTCGGAGAAGAAGACCAGGGGGAGGATGGGTTCGGCCTCACCTCGTGCCGCGAGCAGACGGCGCGCGTCCGCGTCGCGTTCCACGTCAAGGAACCGGTAGGGAACGAGGTTGCGCGCCAGGAAATCCTTCACGTCGTGTGTCGCGGCGGACCACCGCGCACCCACGATCCGGATGCCGTCGAACGCCGCGGGACGAGACGCGTGCCAGTCCTCCAGAAGGTCATCCAGCACCGGGTACAGCGAATCCTCCGGTGGGTACCAGGGCTTGAGGAGGTAATGGTCCAGCCCGACCTCGTTGATGGATCTGATCGCGGCGTCGGTGTCGGCGTAAGCCGTCAGCAACACCTTCTTGGCGTCCGGGACGAGTTCGCGGGCCTGCAACAGAAACTGCGTCCCGGTCATCTCGGGCATGCGCTCGTCCACCAGGAACAAGGCGATGTCGTCGCCGCGACGCTGCAGTTCGGCGACCGCCGCAAGACCGGAGGCGCCGCTATCCGTCACCACGATTCGGTAGTCCCGGGCGTATATGGCGCGCAGGTCGTCCGTGACCGCGGAGCGAACGTGCGGGTCGTCGTCGATGACGAGAATCGCGGGCTTCGTCATGACGGCCCCCGCTGCCGCACCGGCGCGGCCACGTCCAACCCGACGTAGCGGTGGGTGACCTCGTCGTCGTCGACGTCCACGATGCGGAATCCGGACGGGTCCGCCCCGAGCGGGTAGCCCACCGGACCCGTCACGACCACCTCCAGTGCGCCGTCGGATCCACCCCCGTTGCGGTGCCAGTGGCCGCAGAAGAAGGCTCGCGTGCCGAACGCCCGCAGCAGCCGGAGTGTGTCCAGTCGCCGCGCCAGCGGGATGTTCCAGTAGCTGTCCGGCTCGTCAGGGTGCGACGTGAACAACGGGTGGTGCCCGAACACGAGGACATGTCTGTAGCGCTGTCCCCTAGCCTCACGCAGCGCCGTCTCCAGCGCGGCCAGCTGACGGTCGAGTTCGTCGGGCACCTGCTCGGGGTGGTCCCAGACCACGGTGTTCACCGCGATGAACATGACCCCGTCGCGCTCGAAGGTGTAGTGGTCCGGACCGAAGCGTTTCCGGTAGGCGGCGAGACTCCCGGTGGTTGGAACCACGCGGTCGTCGGCGGCGTCGTGATTGCCGGGTACCCAGTGGATCGGAATGCTGTCAAGCTCAGCGGCGATGCGCTGGACCTCCGCGTACTGCCCCTCGTTGTGGGGATCGTCCACCATGTCACCGCCCATGACCACGAACGCTGGACGTAGCCGGTTCGCGGCGGCAATGGCGTCGCGGAACCGGCTGGCGTCCCATTCCCATCCCCGGGCCGCCGGTGCCGGCTGAACAACCATGTCCCGTTGCGCGTATGCAGCGACGTCCCCGGGAGTCATGCCGGAGAACGAGGCATAGCATCCGAGCTGGCAGTCGGCCATGAACAGGAAGCGGAAAGCGGCCATGCGTCATCCCTCCCGCATGTAGGCGACGGCCTCGTCGCGGCTCATCGCGTAGCCCTCCGCCCGCAGCGCCTGGACCGTCGCCGCGTCGAACGCGTCCTCGGCGTGCTTCGTGCGGGGATATCGATCGATCTGCGGCTCCAGGAGCCCCACCCCGGTCTCGTCGCCCAGCCGGGCGGCTGCCCCCAGCAGTCGCAGGGCGCGTTCCGGCTGGTCCGACGCTTCGGACAGCAGCGCGAAGTTCGCCAGCACCAGGTACAGCCCCGAGGCATCCGACGACGTCAGGAACAAATCCAATGCCTCCGTGAACATCGACCGGGCGGACTCGTGCTCGCCGTGTGCAAACGCGGCCAGGCCGGCCATGTGCAGCGACCACGCGAGGTCGAAGGTCGCGCCGGCTCGCCGGAACACCGGCACGCACAGCTGCGCATGGTGTTGCATCGCGTCATAGTCGCCGACCCAGAAGCAGGTCGTCGACAGGCCCCAATGGGCCTTCGCGGCGCCGAGTTCGTCGCCCAACGCCTGGTACGCGGCCAGGGCCTGCTCGAAGTACTCCGCTGCGCGTTGCGGATCGTCGTAGCCGTGGGAGAACGCCAGGTTGTAGGTCGCGCGGGCGACGCAGGCCTGGTCCCCCTGGCTCCGGTACAGCGCGAGTGCCCGCGTGTACAGGGGCAACGCGCGCGAGAGGTCGCCCTGCCAGTATGCGATTCCTCCGGCGGCCTCGTACGCGGCAGCAAGCTGCGCCGGCCAGTTGTCTGCGCCGGGCATGGCCAGGGCAAGTTCGGCGCTGCGCCGGCCCTCGTGCAGATGGCCCCGGATCTGCCACATGCGCCACAGAGTCGCAACCAACCGCAGCGCCGTTGCCGGGTCGTTCCCTTCGACCGCGTAGCGCAGCGCCGCCCTGAAGTTGTCGTGGTCGCGCTCGAGACGGTCGAGCCACATCCCGCTGTTCTCGCCCGTGAGCCGTGGCGCCGCCTCCTCTGCCAGCGCCAGGTACACCGCACGGTGTCGTTGCCGCACGGCCTGCTCCTCGCCACCGTCTCGCAGTTGCTCGGCGGCGTACTCGCGGATGGTTTCCAGCATGGAGAAGCGGACGCCTGAGTCCTGCTCCACGCGCCGCATAAGGCTGTGGTCGACCAGTTCCTCGAGCAGGTCGAAGCAATCACCTCCCAGGTCGGGCTCGCAGACAGTCAGCAGATGGTCAAGGTCCACGCCTCCGCGGAAGACGGAGCAGCGCGCGAACAGCCGCCGCGCCCCGGCGTCGAGCAGGTCGTGGCTCCACCCGACCGCCCCGCGCAGCGTCCGCTGGCGGTGGGGCAGGTCACGCGCTCCGGACGACAGCAGGTTCAACGCATCCGACAGGCGCGCCGCGATCGCATTGACTCCGAGCAGCTTCACCCGGGCCGCCGCGAGTTCGATCGCCAGCGGCAATCCGTCCAGTCGTCTCGTGATTTCAGCGATCGCGGCTGTGTTCTCACTGGTCAGTTCAAACCCCGGCTGCACCCCTGCCGCCCGCGTGACGAACAGGGTCACCGCTGCGGTCGCCGCGACGGCCTCGAGGTCGTCGTCGGGCGCTGGGAGCGGCAGCGGCGGCACCGGATACTCCTGCTCGCCGGAAAGGCGCAGGGCTGCACGCGACGACACCAAAACCCTCACCGCAGGGGCGGCGCCAAGCAGCTTGCTGAGCTCGATGCCCGCGGCCAGAACCTGCTCGAAGTTGTCGAGGACCAGCAGGGCCCGCCGCGACTGCAGGTGTTCGGAGACGAGATCGAGCGGTGTCTGGTGACCCGGCGGACGCAGCCCCAGCGTCGTCGCCACGACGGAGAACACCAACGCAGGATCCGCGACCGGTGCCAGGGGGACGAAGAACACCCCGTCGGGGTACTCGTCCGCCACGTCGGTGGCGACCTGCAGCGACAGGCGGGTCTTGCCTGTCCCGCCGGGGCCTGTGAGTGTCACCAGACGCGCCCGTTCGAGGAGGGTGGCCACGTCGGCAGCTTCGCGTTCGCGACCAATGAAGCTGCTCAGCTGCGTTGGCAGGTTGTTGACGACGGCGCCGGCCGTGCGCGGTGCGGGGAAGTCGGAACGAAGGTCCGCCGCGGCGATCTGGTAGAGCCGCTCGGGCTCGGTGAGGTCTTTCAGGCGGTGTTCGCCCAGGTCGTGCAGCGACACGCCGTCCATGGTCGGGAGCAGTGCTGCCGTGGCACCGGAGATGAGGATCTGGCCGCCCCATCCGACACTCATGATCCGGGCGGCCCGATGCACATCGAGTCCCACGAACTCGGTACCGACGACGATCGTCTCACCGGTGTGAATGCCTATCCGGACCTCGATCACGCAGTCGTCCGGCCACCCTTGTGACTTCAGGGCGCGCTGTGCGTCCACGGCCGCTCGTACCGCCGCCGACGCGCTGTCGAACGTCGCGAAGAACGAGTCTCCCTCGATGCGCCGGACGACCCCGCCGTTGGTGCCGATGACGTCGGTCAGAACGGCGTGGTGCAGGGACAGGGCGGTGGCAAACGTCGAGCCGCACCGTTGCAGCAGGCGTGTGGATCCCTCGATGTCCGAGAACAGAAACGAGAGCACCTGAGCACGGCGCTCTGCTCCGCCCTGTATCGCTGCCACGACCTCTTTCCAGACGCGGCCCCGAGGATGGCCGCACCAGCGAGTCCCAGTCGCCTGAAGGGTCCGAGGGTATCGCCGGGGCAGACGGGAGGGAACACCTGCGGCGGGATAGGCTCCGATCATGGGGACCTATGACGTCACCTCCTCCACCGTGACCCACCAGGGCACCCTGTCCAGGGTGCGGGTCGACCAGGTCGTCATGTCCGACGGTGCAGTGGCCGAGCGGGAGATCGTGGAACACCCGAGTGCCGTCGCAGTCGTGCCGGTACAACCCGACGGACGCGTCGTGCTTATCCGCCACTACCGGCACGCCGTGTCCGAGACCATCGTTGAGATACCTGCGGGAAAGCTGGACGTGCACGGTGAGTCGCCGGACGCCGCGGCGCGCCGGGAACTCCTCGAGGAGGTGGGCCTCGAGGCGGCTGCGCTGGAGCAACTGGCGTGCTTCTACAACTCGTCCGGATGGACCGACGAGATGACGACGGTCTACCTCGCTCGCGACGTGCGGCCGGGGTCGCCGCCATCCGATTTCGTCGCGGACGGCGAAGAAGCCGACATCGAGATCCTGCGGCTACCGCTGGCCGACGCTGTCGCACGCGTCGTCAGTGGATCGATCAACGATGCGAAGACCGTCATAGGTCTGCTGCTCGCAGATAGACAAATGGCCAACGACGGGGGCGCAGCGACCCCCTAGACTGCGGATCCCTCAAGGCCCGGTGGCCGAACGGAAGGTGATCCAGCGTGCGCATTGGCGTTCCGACCGAGGTCAAGGAATCCGAGTACCGGGTCGCGATCACGCCGGCGGGTGTACGCGAGTTGACCTACCACGGTCACGAGGTGTTCGTGCAGACGGGCGCGGGCACCGGTTCCGCGCTGACCGACGACGACTACACGCGTGCGGGCGCGAAGATCGTCGACGACGCGGCGGCAGCGTGGGGTGATGTCGACATCGTCGTGAAGGTGAAGGAACCGATCGCGCAGGAATACGGCTTCCTTCGCCCGGACCTGACCTTGTTCACCTTCCTGCACCTGGCCGCCGACCGCCCGCTGACGCAGGCGCTGATCGAGTCCGGGTGCACGGCCATCGCCTACGAAACCGTCATAGGCACCGACGGGGGACTGCCGCTGCTGGCGCCGATGAGTGAAGTCGCCGGTCGCATGGCACCTCAGGTGGGCGCAAACGTGCTCGAGCGGCCACACGGTGGCCGCGGAGTCCTGATGGGCGGTGTGTCCGGTGTGCTACCGGCGCATGTTGTCGTGATCGGTGCCGGGACGGCCGGCGGCAACGCCGCGTGGATCGCGGCGGGCATGGAGGCCAATGTCACGATCCTCGATCTGGATCTGGTCAAACTGCGCTATATCGACTCGGTCCAGAAGGGCCGCATCACGACGCTGGTGTCCAACCGTCTGACGCTGGAGGAGCAGGTCGCGGACGCGGACATGGTCATCGGCGCCGTCCTGGTCCCGGGGGCGAAGGCGCCACGTGTGATCACCGAGGAGATGGTCGCCTCGATGCGCCCGGGTGCGGTGCTGGTGGACATTTCGATCGACCAGGGCGGCTGTGCCGAGACCAGCCATGTGACGACCCACAGCGACCCGACTTATGTCAAGCACGGGGTGGTACATTACTGCGTCGGAAACATGCCCGGCGCGGTACCCCGCACCTCCACGTACGCCTTGACCAACGCCACGTTGCCGTATCTCGTGCGGCTGGTGGACGGCGGGTTGGAGGCGGCCGCGAAGGACGGTGGTTTCGCCCCGGGTGTCAATGTGATCCGCGGGACGGTGACGAACGTCGGTGTCGCGGAGGCGCACGGGTTCGACTGGGTGCCGCTCGACCAGGCAATGCGCTGACGCAGCGCCGTCTGGGCGGCCTCCAGACACGGTGACCAGCGCCGCCTGAGGTGGCGCACGACGCGGGAAGGACTGGTACGGGTGCTCCCGAAGCACGCCGAGCGATATCTGGATTTCCTCGCCGTCGAGCGTGGGTTGTCGCCGCACAGCCTGGCCGCGTACCGCCGTGACCTCTCGTTGTACGCGCGGTTCCTCGAGGGCGCCGGGATCCACGGTCCTCTGGAGTCGACTGCCGACGACCTCGCGTCCTTCGTCTCGTGGATCCGGGACCAGCGCACCGCCAAGGGGGGGTCGTACGCGCCGTCCAGCGTCGCACGCACGCTGGTCGCGGTGCGCGGCCTGCACAAATTCCTGGTCCGCGAAGGCCTGTCGGCATACGACCCGTCGAGCGAGGTGACGGGACCGCGACCGCCCCGCGCGCTGCCCAAGGCCCTGACGATGCCGCAGACGGAGGCGCTGCTGAACGCCCCGGTGGGCGATGATCCCGTCGCACTGCGCGACCGTGCGCTGCTCGAGATCCTGTACGCCGCCGGGCTGCGGATCACCGAGTTGGTCGATCTGGACGTCGACGATGTCGACATCCCGGGCCGGACCGTGCGCTGCGTCGGCAAGGGCGACAAGGAGCGCATCGTCCCCATGGGCCGCGTCGCGCAGCGCGCGGTCGAGGCCTGGGTCGTCCGCGGCCGACCCGCGCTGCGCCCGAAGGGCCCGGCGCTGCTCGTGAACCGGCGTGGTGGCCGGCTGACGCGCCAGGGCGGATGGAAGATCCTGAAAAAGCACGCCGAAGCGGCCGGGCTGGGTGACGCGGTCTCCCCGCACACGCTGCGACACTCGTTCGCAACGCACCTGCTGGACAACGGCGCCGATGTCCGTGTCGTCCAGGAGCTGCTCGGACACGCCTCTGTCAACACGACGCAGGTCTACACACTTGTCAGCCGCACCCGCCTGAAGGCGGTGTACGAGCAGGCGCACCCACGCGCCGTGATGGAAGAAGGAGTACCCGTCCCATGAACGCCGAACTGCTGAACCGGCTGCGGAAGGAAGTCGAGACCGAGCGGGAGAACCTGCTCGCCGAGCTCGAGCAGCTGGGAGCCGACCCGTACAGCGAGAAGGTCAGCCGGATCGCCGGGATCGATGACAACTTCGCTGATTCGGCGGCCGCGACGGCGGAACGCAGCGAGCAACTCGCGTTCATCGAGGGCGCACGGGATCGTCTCGCCGAGGCGGACGTGGCGCTGGCGCGGATGGACTCCGGCGAGTACGGGGTGTGCGCGGACTGCGGGCAGGAGATCCCCACCGCCCGGCTCGAGGCGCGTCCGCTGTCCATCCTGTGCGTGAATTGCGCCGCGAAGCGCTCCTGACGTGCAGCGCTCGGCGCCCGTGCTGATCGGCCGCAAGCGCGAGGGGGGCGAACTCGACCTCGACGAGCTGCGGTGGCTCGTGACCGGCTATCTGGAGGGGGGCGTCAGCGAGGGCCAGACCGCGGCGTGGCTGATGGCCGGCGTGATCCGGGGGTTCAGCCCGGTCGAGGCTCGCGCGTTGACGCAGGTGCTCATCGAGTCCGGCGAGGTGCTCGACCTGAGCGGGCTGACCGGCCCGACCGTCGACAAGCATTCGACCGGTGGCGTGGCCGACGGCACCACGCTGCTGGTTGCGCCGCTGCTCGCGTCGGTCGGGCTGCGCCTGGTGAAGCTGTCCGGCCGGGGCCTCGGCCACACCGGCGGCACGCTGGACAAGCTCGAATCCATCCCGGGGCTGCGGACCGCGCTGGAACCGGACGAGCTGCTGCGCATCGCAGACGAGGTCGGGTGCGTGGTTGCCGCGCAGACGGCTCGCCTGGTGCCTGCCGACAAGGCGCTGTACGCGCTACGGGACATCACGGCGACTGTCGCATCCCCTGCCCTTATCGCGTCGAGCGTGATGTCGAAGAAGATCGCGGCCGGCGCCCAGACGATCGTCCTGGACGTCAAGACGGGCGACGGGGCCTTCATGCCGAGCCGCGACGAAGCGGCGGCGCTGGCGCGGCTGTGCGTCGGCATCGGCGCAGACGCGGGGCGGCCCACGGTCGCCCTGGTCACGGCGATGGACCAGCCGCTGGGGACCGGCGTCGGCAACGCGCTGGAGGTCGAGGAAGCGGTGCGCCTGCTGAGCGCAGACCCGGATGGACGCCTTGCCGAGGTTGCGCTCGCCCTGGCCGCAGCGGCCCTCCAGCGCGGTGGCACCACCACGGTGATGGACGCCGCTGGCACCCGTGACGCACTGCGATCCGTCTGGTGCGACGGCACCGCCCTGGAAACGCTTGCGCGGATGATCGCCGCCCAGGGTGGCGACGCCACGGTGTGTGAGGCGCCGGCAAGGGTGCTGCCGCAGGCGCCGGTCGTGCAGGAGGTGAGCGCCCTGCATGGAGGCACGGTGGCGGCGGTTCCTGCCAGGGCGGTGGGGGAGTTGGCTGCGCGGCTGGGGGCGGGCCGCTCGCGTCCCGGCGAGGACGTGGACCCCGCCGTCGGCATCGTGCTGAACGTCGAGGTCGGCGACGAGCGCGAGCCAGGCGACGTTCTCGCGACCGTGCACGCGAGAACGGAAGACGACGCAGCCGAAGCGGGCGCGGCGTTGCGCGCACTGGTGCAGTGGACGGACGACCCGGTGCAGCGACCGGAGACGATCCTGGAGCGTGTGGACGAGGAGTAGCGGGTCACCGGCCCTCACGTCACCACCGTTTACACTCGCACGCAGCCATGCCCGGCACCTATCACGTCACCGTTGCGTCCTTCGAGGGCCCGTTCGACCTGCTCCTGCATCTCATCGCACGGCACAAGGTCGACATCTACGAGATCCCGCTGGCGCAGATCACGGACGACTACCTCGCCGTGTTGCGGGAGATGGATCGCGTCGACCTCGATGTGGCCACCGAGTTCCTGGTCGTGGCCGCCACGCTGATCGAACTCAAGGCGGCGCGGTTGCTGCCCGACGAGGACGATCCGGAGATCGAGGACCTGGCGCTGGAGGCGCGCGACCTTCTGTACGCGCGGTTGCTCGACTACCGGATGTTCAAGGAAGCCTCGTCGTACCTTGCGCGCCGGCTGGAGTCGATGTCGGGGTACGTCGCGCGTGCCGTCCCGCTGGAGGAACGGTTCACAGATCTCATCCCGCATGTGAACCTTGGGATCACGCCGGATGCGCTGGCCGGCATCGCGGCGCGAGCGCTGGCGGCGAAGCCCGAACCGGTCGTCGACATCTCCCACCTCCAGCCGGTGAGGATGACGGTTCGCGAGGCCGCGGGGATGGTGGTGCAGGAGCTGGGGCGTGCGGGCGGTGCGGCGACTTTCACCGAACTGACGGCCGGTTGCCGCCACCCCGTCGAGGTGATCGTGCACTTCCTCGCCCTGCTTGAGTTGTTCAAACTCGACTTGATCGACCTGGACCAGACAGCGAACTTCTCGACTCTGCGTGTCACCGCCAACCCCGAGGTCGCGTGGGAGACACAGGTGCTGCGGGAGATGGAGGAATACGTGCCGGTAGCACCAGAGGACCCCGACGAGCAGGAGCTGACGTCATGAGCGTGGAGCAGCCGAACGCCTCCGGCGACGATGACGCGCCGACGACGGACCCCCAGACGCGAAAAGCCATCGAGGCGATCCTGCTGGTCGTGGACCAGCCGGTCGACCCCAACACGCTCGCGCAGGTGCTGGAAGTGCCGACCGACGACGTCCTGGCCACGCTGCGCGCCCTGCGCGCCGAGTACGTCGACCACGGGCGGGGATTCGTGCTCCGCGAAGTCGGCGGAGGATGGCGGCTGTACACCGATCCCGGTGCGGCGGCGTACGTCGAACGGTTCGTGCTGCACGGCCGCAGCGGCAAGCTGTCTCAGGCCGCACTCGAGACGCTGGCGATCGTCGCCTACAAGCAGCCGGTCACCCGCGCCAGGGTTTCCGAGATCCGCGGGGTGGACGCCGACGGCGCCGTGCGGTCGCTGGTCAACCGCGGCCTGGTCGAGGAGGTCGGTCGCGAGCCGACGCCGGGTCAACCGCTGCTGTACGGCACGTCGTCCGGGTTCCTGGAGCGTCTGGGTCTGGGCGACCTGTCGGAACTGCCTCCGCTGCCCGATCTCACCCCGGACTCACCGTTACCCGCCGAACCGCAACCCGGCGGATACAAGGCTGCGCGGCGGGAGATGGATGCGCTTTCCACGACCGGCTCCGGCGACACCGGCAGCGAACCCGGGGCCGGGGAGTGACCGCAGGCCCGCGGGCCGAGAGGGTACAGAAGGTGCTCGCAGCGGCCGGCATCGGCAGCCGCCGCGCCTGCGAGGAGCTCATCGCAGCAGGCAGGGTGGCCGTTGACGGCGAGGTCGTGACGCTGGGCGCCAAGGCCGACCCCGCGTCGCAGGTCATCACGGTGGACGGGGAGCGGATCCACAGCAATCCCACGCTGATCTATCTGCTGCTGAACAAGCCGACCGGCTACGTCACCACCGTCACCGATCCCCAGGGGCGCCCCACGGTCATGGACCTGGTTCCGGCGTCCCCGCGGGTGTACCCGGTCGGACGCCTGGACCGTGACACCGAGGGGCTGCTGCTGTTGACCAACGACGGCGAATTGGCCAACCGACTGGTGCATCCCAGTTACGAGATCGAGAAGGCGTACGTGGCGCAGATCCGGGGGCCGGCGAAGCGACGCGCTGTACGGCAGTTGCTGGACGGGATCCAGATCGAAGAGGGCGTGGTGCGGGTGCGTTCCGTGCGGGAACTGGGCGCATCCGGGGACAAGACGCTGATCGAGATCGTCCTGGCGGAGGGCAAGAAGCGCCAGGTCCGTCGCATGCTGCAGGCCGTCGGCCTCCCGCTGGAGCGCCTGGCGCGTGTGCGCGTGGGCCCACTGCCGCTGGGAGACATCAACCCCGGGAAGTTCCGGCCTCTGACCGGAGCCGAAGTCCAGGCCCTGTACCTGGCCGTGGGGATGTCCGGTCCGGCCAGCGCGGCATCATGACCTTCCACGAAGGAGCCGCTTCGCGGCTGGTCGCACTGCGCGGTGCCACGACCCTGGACGAGGATTCCCGCCAGGAGGTGATGTCGCGGACGACCGAGATGCTCTCCGCACTGCTGGAACGCAACGGTCTTGCGGCGTCGGACATCGTCAGTCTGCTGTTCACCGCCACCGATGACATCCGATCGGAGTTCCCGGCGGCGGCAGTGCGTGAGGCGGGTATCTCCGACGTGCCGATGCTGTGCGCGCGCGAGCTGGGCATCGAGGGCGGGAGCAACATCCCGCTGTGCGTGCGGGTCCTCGCCCACGTGTACAGCACCAGAGGACGCGGGGACCTGCGCCATGCGTATCTGCGTGACGCTCGTCAGTTGCGCAGCGACCTGCCGGAGTAACGGCGGTGATGGAGCTGGAGGCGACACCGCTGCGTATCGCGATAGTCGGAACGGGTCTGGTCGGTGCGTCGTTGGGACTGGCGCTGCGAGCAGTTGACGAGGTGGACGAGGTCGTGGGGTGGGACGTCGACGACGCGCAGTTGCGGATCGCGGTCGAGCGGGGCGCGGTGACGACTGCGTCGGCGTCGGCCCCCGAAGCGGCTGCCGACGCCGACGTGGTTTTTCTGGCCGTTCCCGTGTCCGTGGTGGCGGACGCCGCAGCGCAGGTGGGGCCGGTGATGAAGGCAGGCGCGATCCTCACGGACGTGGCCAGCGTGAAGGCGTCGGTGGTGGATGCGCTGCAGCAGGCTGTCGCCGCCGGTGTGCACGTGGTCGGCGGTCATCCGATGGCAGGCTCGCACGAGGCGGGAGCTGCCCATGCGTCCGGTGAACTGTTCGTCGGCGCGTCGTATCTCCTGACGCCGACCACGACGACCGACCCCTCCGCCTACCAGCGCCTCCACAGTTTGATAGCGAAGATCGGTGCTCGCCCGCTGGCGGTCGACCCGGCGCACCACGACGCGCTGGTGGCGGTCATCAGCCATCTGCCGCAGCTCGCGGCCACCACCCTGATGAATCTGGCTGCCGATCGCGCGCGCGAGGAACACGCTGGGCTGCTGTTGCTCGCCGCGGGCGGGTTCCGCGACGCCACCAGGGTCGCCGCCTCCGACCCGGCGCTCTGGGTCGACATCTGCACGCAGAACCGCGAGGCGATCGTCGCGGTGCTGGACGAGTACCGCGAGCGCATCGGCGCGCTGCGCTCGGTCGTCGAAGTGCGCGACGAGGTCAGCCTGCGGCAGGTGCTCGGCGATGCGCGCGCCGCGCGGCGTGCGCTGCCGGGCAAGGAAACGGTCACCGGCGCACTGGTGGAGCTGCACATCCCGATCCCTGACCGGCCCGGAGTCCTGGCCGAAGTCACCACCACCGTCGGTGCAGCGGGTGTGAACATCGAAGATCTCGGTATCGACCACGCGCCCGAAGGCGGCCGTGGCGTCCTGCGACTGGCCATCACCGGGTTCAAACCCGCCGGCACGGCACGCGAGGCGCTGGAGTCGGTGGGGTACGAGGTGCTGGAACGTCCGCTGTGAGCGGTCCGGACGCGTCAACGTTGGTCCAGCTGAAGGCCGGCTCACCGTTGTCGGGCACGCTGGCGGCACCCGCCAGCAAGAGCCTGACCAACCGGGCGTTGATCGCCGCGGCCCTTGCCAGCGGCACCAGCGTGCTGCACGGCGTCCTTGCCAGTGACGACACGGCGGCGATGCGCGGCGCCGTCGGCGCGCTGGGCGCAGTGATCGAGGACGGGCCCGGTGTGGTGCGGATCGGCGGAACCGCGGGCGCGCCCGGTGCGCCCGACCGGCCCGTGGACGCACGGTTGTCCGGCACCACGATGCGGTTCGTCATTGCCATGGCCGCGCTGGTGCCCACCAGGGCGACGGTGACCGGACAGCAGCCGCTGCTGCGACGCCCGGTCGCGCCGCTCACGGCCGCTCTGCGAGCACTCGGTGCCCAGGCGCAGGACGCCGCCGGGTTCCCGCCCGCGACCGTCGGCGGCGGCATCGCCGGCGGTGAAGTGATCGTCGACATCGCAGCCAGCAGCCAGTTCGTCAGTGCGGTGCTCCTCGTCGCCCCCTACGCCAGGCGCGACGTGATCGTCAGCGCTGTCGGCCAGGCCGCCGACGCGTACATCGAGATGACCGTCGATCTCATGCGGCGCTGGGGTGCCGTCGTCCTCGACGAGGCGCCGCGGCGGTGGCGTGTCGTGGCCGGCGCCGGATACCGCGCGCAGGAGGAGGCGGTCGACTACGACGCCAGCGCCGCCGCCCACCTTTTCTGTCTGGCCGCCGCGACCGCGGGCAGGGTGACGGTGACCAACGCGCTCCCGACGACGCTGCAGCCTGACGCACAGATCGCCGATGTCCTACGGGAAATGGGGTGTGACGTCCTGCGGGACGGGAACGCCCTGATGGTGACCGGTCCGGCGCGTCTCCAGCCGGTCGAGGTCGATATGGCCGCCATGCCGGACCAGGTGACGACTGTCGCCGCGCTGGCCGTGCTGGCGCACGGCAGGACCGTGATCAGGGGGGCGGCGGTCACGCGGGGCCACGAGACCAACCGCCTCGCGGCGCTGGCCACCGAGTTGCGCAAACTCGGCGTGCCTGTCCAGGAGCACCCCGACGGCTTGACGATCCACGGCGGGTCGGCCGCAGGTCCCGCGCGGTTGGCGACGTACGGCGACCATCGGCTCGCGATGGCGTTCGCCGCAATCGCGGCGCGCGTGCCGGGCGTGGCGATCGAGGATCCCGGTTGTGTGCGCAAGACCTACCCGGACTTTTGGGATGACGTCACGCGACTGGGCGGCGTCGTGCGCTTTGGGCGTTGACCCTTATCGTGGGCGGCTGCCCCTGATGATCGATCAAGGACCGCTGCTGTGACCGTCGTGGCCATCGACGGGCCTGCCGGATCGGGGAAGTCCACGATCTCCGCCGCCCTGGCCGAACGTCTCAACCTGCCTCACGTCGATACCGGCGCGTACTACCGCGCCGCGACATGGATCGTGGTTCGTGCTGGTGTACCGGTGGACGACGCGGCGGCGATGCTCGATGCGATCAAGGCCGCCGAAATAACCCGTGAAAGCGGACGCACCTGTGTGAACGGCCTCGACATCGAAGCCGATATCCGCGGCGATGTCGTGACGGCAGCCGTGTCATCGGTGGCCGGCCACGACATCATCCGCGGGTACCTGGTACAGCTGCAGCGGCGGGACATCCCAGCGCAGGGTGCCGTGGTGGAGGGCCGCGACGCGGGCACCGTGGTCGTTCCCGGCGCCGATCTGAAAGTGTGGCTGATCGCGGCGCCGGGGGAGCGGGCGCGCCGGCGCGCGGCGCAGCTGGGAACCTCCGATCCGGCCGCGATCACCGCGCACGCCGCCGACATCGCCCGACGCGACACGTCGGACGCCGCGCAGATGAGACGCGCGGAGGATGCGGTGGAGGTCGACACGACCGGGCGCAGCATCACCGACATCGTCGCCGACCTCGCTGCGCGCGTGCCGGCGACGGCCCCGCCCACAGCATGAACCGCAGGATTCTTCCAACCCGCCTCCCCACAGTGGCGATCGTCGGACGACCGAACGTGGGCAAGTCGACACTGGTCAACCGTCTTGTCGGGCGCCGCGACGCCATCGTCGAGCAGAAGCCCGGCGTCACGCGCGACCGCACCACCCATGAGACCGAGTGGCGAGGCCGCCGCGTCGCCCTCGTCGACACAGGGGGATGGACGCCGGGATGGGCCCGCAGCAAGGACTCATACGACGATGCCGTCTCGGCCCAGGCGGAGCGCGCCACAATCGATGCCGACCTCATCGTCTTCGTGGTCGACGCGACCGTCGGCGTCACCGAGGAGGATTCGGCCGCCGCGGGCTGGCTGCGCGCACTGGCGCCGCCGGTGCTGCTGGTCGCGAACAAGGTCGACCGCGCCGGCTTCGAAGCCGAGCTTGCGGAGCTCTACGCGCTCGGGCTCGGCGACCCCGTCCCGGTCAGCGCCCAGCACGGGCGGGGTTCGGGCGACCTGCTCGACGACATCCTCGACGTCCTGCGCTCAACAGGTGCCTTCGAGCGGGCGGGCGATATTCCAGGCGACGACATCCCCGGTGTCGCGCTGATCGGCCGTCCCAACGTCGGCAAGTCGTCACTGTTCAACCGCCTGCTGGGGGAGGAGCGGACGATCGTGGACGATCGTCCGGGAACAACACGCGACGCCGTCGACACGATCGTCGAGGTGGAAGACGGGGCCGCATACCGGTTCGTCGACACCGCGGGGCTGCGCCGCAAATACCGGCACGGTGAGCCCACCGAGTACTACAGCACCGTCCGCACGGTGCAGGCTCTGGAGTCGGCCGCGGTGGCCTTGCTGGTGATCGACGCGTGGCAGGAGATCGGCGAGCAGGAACAGAAGCTGGCGCGCCAGATCCTGGATGCCGGACGAGCGCTCGTCATCGTGCTGAACAAGTGGGACCTGCTCGACGAGTACCGCCGTGAGTGGGTCGACCGGGAACTCGACCGCCTGCTGCACTTCGTGGCATGGGCGCCGCTGGTGCGCACCTCGGCGCTGTCGGGCAGGGGCGTCGACAAGCTGCTCCCGGCCGTCGACGCGGTGCTGGACGAGTGGCTGCGGCGTATCCCCACCTCGCAGCTCAACGACTGGCTGGCTGATGCTGTCGCCGCGACGGCGCCGCCGATGCACCTCGGGCGCAACGTCCGTATCCGCTACGTCACCCAGGTTGCCGTCGGACCACCGACGTTCCGCCTGTTCACCACCGCCGAGCTGTCGCCCGGATACATCCGCTACCTGGAACGTCGTCTGCGCGAGTCGTTCGGCTTCGACGGCACGCCCCTGGACCTCGCGTTCCGGGTGCGGGCGCGGTGGGAGGACCGCGACAGACGACCTGCTGCGAACAGCCCGTCGAAACGGCGCCGCTGAACCGGGAACCCGGCTGCACACCGTGGCGTCCCACCGTCGACCCACTATCGACAGAAGGACGAACGATGCGCCGGTTCCTGTCAGTCGCGGCGGTGTACGTGACGATCATGCTGGTGGCCTCCGTGCTGGCCTCGCCGCGCCCGCCGACGGTCGACGCGGGGCCCCTTCCCGATGGATCCGACGGGATCGTCCTCGCCGCCGCACTCGAGCGCTTCGACGACTGTGACGCTCTGCTGCGGTACTTCCGCGAGGCTGCGCTCGAGCGGGTCGGCCCGTACGGCCTTGGCGAGCCGATCCACGCCTACCTCGAAGACTCGACGGAGGCAGTCGGTGACGCCGGCGTGCTCCGCTCGGCGGCGCCGGCAGCGGGCGGCGACGCGTCGGCGGACACCGGCGCGCGTGATCAGGATTTCTCGGGCACCAACGTGCAGGAGGCAGGGGTCGACGAGCCCGACATCGTCAAGACGGACGGACGCAGGATCGTCGTCCTCAGTGGCAGCCGCCTGTACGTCCTGGTCAACGACGGGGACCGGCTGCGCCGGACTGGGTCGGTGCGGCTGCCGGGGGAGGGCGCTCAGGAGCTCCTGTTGGACGGCGACCGCGTCCTGGCGCTAGGTCATCGCTTCGACGACGTGATGCCGCACATGGATGACGTGCGCGCCTCGATGCCGATCATGGGCGCGCCCACCAGCACGTTCACGATGGTCGACATCAGCGACGCGAGCGATCCGTCCATCACCTCCACCATGGAGATGGATGGCAGCTACGTGTCCGCGCGTCTCGTCGACGGTGTCGCGCGGGTGGTCGTGCGGTCGCAGCCGGCGGCACTGCCATTCGTCACTCCCGACTCCGGGGGGCTGCGCAACGAGCGCGAGGCGGAGCGTCGCAACCGCGAGGTCGTCCGGGACTCCACCATCGACCAATGGCTGCCGTTCGCGATCACCACTGACACCGCCAGCGGTTCGGAGACGGAACGATCCCTCCTGGAGTGTGAGTCGGTCCACCACCCGGAGACGTTTGCGGGCTTCGGGTTGGTGTCCGTGCTCTCCATCGACTTGACCGACGAACTGGTGGCGGATGGATCTGCCGCCGTCGTGGCGGAGAGCGACACTGTGTATGCCTCGACCGAGAACCTCTACGTGGCGCTGAACCGCTGGGGTTCGCAGTCGTGGGACGTCGGCCGCCCGGTGCGGCCGGAGGCGGCGCGAACCGAACTGCACCAATTCGACATCACAGATCCCGCGCGCGCCACGTACGTGGCGTCGGGAACCGTCAAGGGCCGGCTGCTGAACCAGTGGGCGCTCTCGGAACACGACGGGCACCTCCGCGTCGCGACCACGCAGGACGGGCTGGGCCGGGCTGGGCGCTCCGACAGCGCGGTGGTGGTGCTCGCTCGGCGCGGGGGGTCGTTGGACCCCGTCGGCCGCGTCGGCGGCCTGGGGAAGGGGGAACAGATCTACTCCGTCCGCTACGCGGGCGACCTGGCGTACGTCGTGACGTTCCGCCAGGTCGACCCGCTGTACACACTGGATCTGTCGGACCCGCGCAGCCCGGAGGTTCGTGGGGAGTTGAAGATCGAGGGATATTCGGCGTACCTCCACCCGATCGATGACGCCACGTTGCTCGGCGTTGGCCAGGACGCCACGTTGCGGGGGGAGACGACAGGTTCGCAGGTGTCGCTGTTCGACGTCGGCGATCTGTCCCGCCCGCGGCGGGTCGACCAGGTCAAGCTCGGACAGGGAATGAGTTCGGTCGAGTACGACCACCGCGCGTTCCTGCACTGGCCTGCGACAGGCACGGTGGTGGTGCCGCTCGAGACATGGGAGCACCGGCCGTTCGTCGGCGCGGTGGTGCTGTCGGTCGACGGCGATGGCTTGCAGCGCGTCGGTCGCATCTCCCACGAGGGGGATGGCAAAGGCCGCGGGCCTGGCGTGCATCCCTACGGCTCTCAGATCCAGCGGGCGCTGGTGATCGACGGTGAGCTGTTCACCGTGTCGGCCGCCGGTGTGATGGCCCATTCCCTCCGGTCGCTCGAGCCCAGAGGGTGGGTCCCTCTGGACAGGCCCGGAAACTGACATTTTCATCAGATGTGACGATGCCGCGGAGGCCATCCCTGCCGCACGATTGCCCCGTTCGGGAAGGGCTCGAGGGGAGCCCTGGGGGCGCGACAGGAGTCCGCGGGGGGGCGGGCGGATTCCTGTCAGCGCCGCCCCCCATAGGTCAGTCCTCGACGTCCAGTTCGTAGCGGACCCAGTCGGTGCGTCTGGCGATGCGGTCGTACAGCCGCTGGGCGACGAGGTTGTCAGCCGCTGTCGTCCAGTGGATCTGTGTCCAATGCCGCACGCTTCCCACACCAGCGAGCGCTTCGATGAGGGCTCGGCCCGCGCCGGTACCGCGCCGCGACGGCACGACGAAGAGGTCCTCCAGGTAGCACGCCGGGCGCGTGTCCCAGGTGGTGGGATGCACCAGGTAGTGCAGAAATCCCACCAGTTCGTCGCCGCCCACCGCGGCCAGGCCGCCACAGGACGCGTCATCGCCGACCAGGCGCGCCCAGGTGGCATCGGTCACATCGCCGGAGAGGTTCTCACCGTAGAACTCCAGGTAGGCGAGCCACAGCGGATGCCATGCCGGGCGGTCAGCCCTGCTTAGCGGCCGGACGCGGACGTCGTTCATTCGCCACATCATTACCGCAGCCGCCACGCGGTGGTTTGCGATCGTCTGTGCTCGGGGTTTCCGTCGCGTCTAAAGATCCCTGGCGGTTCGGGCCCGGTAGAGGCGCACCTCTGCCTTCTCCACGGTGACCAAACCTTCGGTGATCATGTCATCAAGCTTCGGCAGAACCGCCTCGATCTTCGCCGGTTGGTCGACACACTCGATAAGGATCGGCAGATCCTCGGACAGGCGCAGCACGTGGGCGGAGTGGATGCGACTGGAGGCGCCAAAGCCCATGATCCCGCGAAAGACGGTCGCGCCGGCCAGTCCCTCCGCGCGAAGAAGCTCGACGATGACCTCGTGGAGGGGACGTCCGTCGTGCTCGTCGTCCTCGCCGATAAAGATGCGCAGCAGCTTGCCGTCCCTGAGGTTCTCCATCGCCTCGTCCTCCCTTTCATCGGGCGAGTGCCACCACCACCATGGCGACGGCCGATCCTGATAGGAGCTGCGCACCGAGGTTGATCCCGGCGCGGCGCAGCCCGGCGCGGCCGCCCTCGCTGGCCAGGTGCGCGCTTTCGACCATCCACGTGGAAAACGTGGTGAACGCCCCCGCGAAGCCTGTTCCCAGCACCATCACCCAACTGGCGCTCACCAGGCCGGCGTGCTGGGCGGTTACCAGCCCCGCGAGCACCGCGGTGCCCGTCACGTTGACCGCCGCGGTGCCCCACGGCAGTGCCGTCCGTGCGCGGGCATGGACCCATCCAGACAGCTCGTAGCGCGCCCAGGCGCCCGCGGCCCCCGCTAACAGCATGGCGACCACCATCATCGGCGCGCCGCGACCCGGATGCCGAGCTGTGCTGCGGCGAAGCCGGCGACAACGCTGGCGAGCGCATAGCCGACAGCGAAGCCGGTCGGGCCCGTCTCGCCAAGACGAGCGATCTCGATCGCGAACGTGGAGAAGGTGGTGTAGGAGCCCAGCGTTCCCGTGCACAACAACGGGATCGTCAGCGTCGTTCGCGGTGCCGCTGCCAGGAATCGGGTTAGCAGGTAGCCGAGCAGCAAGGCGCCGGAGACGTTCTCGATGAACGTGGCCCACGGCCACGGTTGGGCCGCGGGCAGGATGATCGCCACCGCACCACGCAGACCGGTGCCCAGAGCACCACCGGCGGCGACGGCAAGCCGTCGCCGCCACCTCAGAGGCAGGCGTCCTCGCAACCAGGCCCGTGGGCGTGCGACCACGCGCAGCAGCAGATACGGCTCAAGGTCGCGGGAGCGAGCGTGATCGTCCCCTCGCACCGTCCCCTCCCGGGCGTGACGCCCAACTCTGCGCGCGAAGCGACGCCGCGATCGAATTGAAGGCCAGCACCAATGCGGGTTTGTCCTAGCCAAACACCCAACTCACCCATAGCCTTTCATATGCCCTGCCTCTCCGCTGAGGAACGCCATGTCCGCTCGTGCGGGGGTTGCCCTGTCTCGTCGCACCATGCGTGTGCTGACCAGCCTGCTCGTCGTGGCTGCGCTGGCCGTGGGCGTGGCGCCGCCGGTTACGGCGGAGCGTTCGCTGCTCGGCGAGTACGCCGCGGCGGCCTCGTACATCGTCATGTTGCACCCGGGCGTCGACGTCAGGGGTGTTCTGGGCAACCACGGCGTGTCCCGGGCGTCGGTGACCGCCAGGTACCGGGGAGCGCTGAACGGGTTCGCCGCCACGATCCGCGAGGCTGCGGCCGCCCGCCTGGCGACCGATGCCCGCGTCGTACGGGTCGAGCGCGACCGCGTCATGCGGATCGCCGCTACGCAGACGTCGCCGCCGTGGGGTGTCGACCGCAGCGACCAGCGCAGCCTTCCGCTTTCAAAGACCTACACCTACGGCACGACGGGCAAGGGCGTCACCGTCTATGTGCTGGACACGGGGGTGCGCGCGACACACGCGGACTTCGGAGGGCGTGTGGCCGGCGGCTACAACGCGACGAACTACGTCGACCCCGCTACACCGTCGCCTTGTCCTGCTCCCGGTGACCCGGCTTCGACCGATGACGACGACGGGCACGGCACCCACGTCGCCGGCACGATCGGCGGCTCTTACTTCGGGATCGCCAAAGCCGTGACCGTCGTGCCGGTCAAGGTCCTTGACTGCGAAGGCCGGGGATGGATCTCTCACGTCATCGATGGGATCGACTGGATGGTCGGCCATCACGCCACAGGCACCCCTGCGGTCGCCAACATGTCGCTGGGTGTCAGGGATCCAGACAAGGAGCTCTCGGTGGTCGACCTGGCCGTGGCCAACGCCATTACCGACGGGGTCACACTGGTGACAGCCGCCGGCAACGACGGCGACGACGCCTGCGACCACAGCCCCGCCCGGGTGAGAGAGGCGGTGACGGTGGCGGCCTCCAACGAGGGGGACCGGCGACCCAAGTGGTCGAACTACGGGGCGTGCCTGGACCTGTTTGGGCCTGGCGTCGACATCCTGTCCGCCGGTAACGCCAACGACCAGGATGCGGCCTCGGCGTCGGGCACCTCGATGGCCGCCCCGCACGTCGCCGGCGCGGCCGCCAGGTACCTGCAGTCAAGGCCCTCTGCGTCGCCGGCGACGGTCGCGAAGGCGTTGCTCGCGGACGCCACCGAGGGCGTGATCTCCAGGACCGGGGCCAAGTCACCGAATCTGTTGCTGTATGCCAAACGTGCGACCTCGCTGTCAATCGCCACGTCGAAGCGCCGCATCACCTACGGCGATGCCGTCACGGTCAAGGGCAGGCTGGTGACCTCTGACGGCGCGGGCGTGGCACACAGGACCGTGAAGCTGCAGCGACGCCGTGCGGGGACGACGAAGTGGGTGAACCTGACGGATATGACGACGTCAGCGACCGGCCGGGTGTCGCATACCTATGCGCCGGTCCGCACGTTCGCCTACCGGTACGTGCACCGTCGCAGCGCCGACTACGCGTCCTCGAGGAGCCCAGCGCGGACCGTCGGCGTGCGCACGCACGTCACGGCCACGCTGTCGTCGGCGACGGTCGACCGCGGTGCCAGGGCGATTCTCAGAGGCGCGGTGCGCCCCGGGCACGCCGGCCGCCGCGTTGTCCTGCAGCGCTACCGCGGCGGAGCATGGCGCAAGGTCGCCTCGGCGTCCCTGACGAAGCGGAGCCGGTACCGCTTCAGGCTGCCCACCGCCAGCAGCGGGAAGATCGCCTACCGCGTCGTCAAGCCGGCCGACCTCGACCACCTTCGCGGAGTCACCCCGAAGCGTGTCCTGACCGTCCGCTGAGTGGCGCACGCCCCGGCTGCAGACACGGGGCCTGAGCGCAGCAACGGGCTTGTCACCCTCGCGATCGCCCTCGGTGGCCTGGGCCTGTTGTCCGGGGTGGCGGCGCTGTTCGTCGCGCTGCGGCGGACTCCGTCGCCGGCTCGCGCCACAGCCGCTGACGACCGGGCACACACCAGCGCCTAGCAGGTTCGGTTGTGGCGTAGGGGCACCGTGGATGGGTCGCGCACGCCTCCACGGTGCCTCTCGCGGCGAGTGCCGTGCGAGAAGTGCCCGGCAGCCTTCGCGCCCCGGCCGCGAATGCTGGTGTTCGGCGCCACCGAATTCGCGCGTGCAGTTGCCGACGTCGGTCGCTTACCGCGTCACCGTGTGTGACGCTCGGGGCGCGTTTGCCACGCCGCAACGGTTCGCAGCCGCCGACGAGGTCGTCATCGAATGGCGCCACCGCTATCTCAAGGCGGCCGACGTTGATGTCCACACCGTCATCTG